>CACGAU010000005.1 GCA_902571135.1 uncultured Pelagibacteraceae bacterium
TTTAGTTTTTATGATCATCCAGACAGATTAAAAACACCTTTAATTAAAAGAAATGGAAAATTTGAGGAAGCTTCTTGGGATGAAGCTTATGATTATATCAAAAAGGAAATGAATAGAATTACAAAAGAAAATGGTCCAGATGCCTTTGCTGGAATTTCTTCTGCGAGATGTACGAATGAAGAAAATTATGTTTTTCAAAAAATGATTAGAGCTGCTGTAGGAACTAACAGTGTAGACTGTTGTGCAAGAATTTGTCATTCACCAACAGCATGGGGGATGCAACAAACTTTTGGAACGGGAGCAGCGACTAACTCTACAGAAGATATTTATCATGCAGATTTATTTTTAGTGATTGGAGCTAATCCAACTAATGCTCATCCTGTAACAGGTGCTAAAATAAAACAGCAAGTGATGAAAGGTAAAAAACTAATTGTTCTTGATCCAGTAACAACTGAACTAGCAAAACTTGCAGATTACCACATTAAATTAAGACCTGGAACTAACGTTGCAGTTCTAAATATGATGTTGCATTTTATTATAAAATCAAAACTCTATAATGCAGATTTTGTTAGAGATAGAACTGAAGGCTTTGATAATTTCTTAAAAGAGATTGAAAGACAGGATGTAGATCAACTAGCAAAAGTGGCTGGAGTAGATAAACAATTAGTTAAAGAAGCTGCAATTGCATATGCAACTGCTAGAAATTCAATGGAGTTCCATGGTTTAGGAGTTACTGAACACGAACAAGGTTCAAAAACAGTAATGTTAATTGCAGACCTAGCAATGATTACTGGAAACATTGGAAGGAAAGGTGTTGGAGTTAATCCTTTAAGAGGTCAAAATAATGTTCAAGGCGCAGCGGATATGGGATGTCAGCCACACCAAGGTGCTGGATATTTTTCTGTTGCTGAGGAAAAACATCAAGAATTCTATACTGAAAAATATGGAGTAACACATCCAACTAAGCCAGGATTAAAAATTCCTCAAATGTTTGAAGCTGCAATAGATAAAGAGCTAAAAGGTTTGTGGATTATTGGTGAAGATATAGTTCAAACTGACCCTAATAGCGCTCATGTTATAGAAGCTATGAACTCATTAGAGCTTCTGGTTGTTCAAGAAATATTTATGAGTGAAACTGCAAAATTAGCGACTGTTGTTCTGCCAGGTACAACTTTCTTAGAAAAGGATGGAACTTTTACAAATACTGAGAGAAGAATTCAAAGAGTGAACAGAGCTGTTCCTCCTCTACCGGGCACTAAACCTGACGGATTAATTGTAACTGAAATGATGCAAAAATTAGGTTTTGACCAACAAACTTATGACGCTGATCAAGTTCTAGAGGAGATTGCTGATATAGTTCCTTTCTTTAAGGGAGTAACTAGAGAAAGATTAGGGAAATTCGGATTACAATGGCCAGTTCAAGAAGATGGAACTGATACTAAAATTTTACATACTGAAAGTTTCAAACTTGGAAAAGGAAGATTGAAAAACTTTGATTGGAAAGAGTCATCAGAAATTGAAGCTAATAAAAAAGATTATCCTTTAATTTTAACAACAAGTAGAGTTTTACAACATTACAATGCTGCAACAATGACTAGAAGAACAAAAAATATAAATATTGTTGATGAAGATGTTTTGTTAATTCATCCTAAAGATGCTGAGTACAGAGATTTAAATACTGGTGATATTGGAAGACTTTATTCAGGTAGAGGTGAAGTTGCCCTTAAAGTAGAGGTAACAGATAAAGTTAAAGAAGGAATAGTGTTTACTACATTCCATTTCCCAGAGCATATGGTTAATATGGTTACAGGTCATGGTAAAGACGAAGAAACAATGTGTGCAGAATACAAAGTATCTTCTGTTGAAGTACAAAAGATCTCAAATCAATTTAAAACAGAAGTTAAACCAAAAGAAAATCAAGCTGAAGTTAATTAATTAAAATGACCATTGGTTGGCATTTTGATAATACATATTCAAAGTTATCAAATACTTTTAAAGAAAATATTAAACCAACTCCTGTTCATGATCCTGAATTAGTTATATTAAATGAAGAACTAGCATCTACTTTAAATTTAGATTTTTCAAAAATAGACAAAAAAAAATTAGCAGAAATATTTTCTGGTAACTCCATACCAGAAGAAACTAATACCATTGCGCAAGCATATGCAGGTCATCAATTTGGACACTTTACCATGTTAGGTGATGGTAGAGCAGTTTTATTGGGTGAGCATTTAGTTAACAATGATAGTCGTTTTGACATTCAGTTTAAAGGTTCAGGAAGAACTTCTTTTTCTAGGGGTGGCGATGGAAGAGCAGCACTAGGACCTATGCTTAGAGAATACATTATCAGTGAAGCGATACATTCATTAAATATTCCAACTACTAGAAGTCTTGCTGTAGTTAAAACGGGAGAAAAAGTTATAAGAGAAAATCTTTTACAGGGCGCTATATTAACAAGAGTTGCATCAAGTCATCTTCGGGTTGGAACATTTCAATATATAGCTGCAACTCAAAACATTGAAAATTTAAATACTTTATTCGATTACACAATAAATAGACATTATCCAGAAATTAAATCATCAAATTCAAAAGCATTAGACTTGTTAAATCTCGTAATGGAAAAGCAATGCCAACTAGTAATCAATTGGATGCGAGTTGGATTTATTCACGGGGTTATGAATACTGATAACATGGCAATTTCAGGTGAAACCATTGATTTTGGTCCTTGCGCATTTATGGATCATTATGATCCAAAAACTGTATTTAGCTCAATAGATAAATTTGGGAGATATGCCTTTTCTAATCAACCACCAATAACAAAGTGGAATTTGGCAAGATTTGCAGAATGTTTAATCCCTCTAATTGACAAAAATGAAGATACTGCAGTTAAATTAGCAACAGATTTAATAGATAATTTCCAAAATATTTATGAAGATAAATGGTTAAATATGATGAGAGATAAACTGGGTCTATTTGGTGAGGATAAAAATGATAAAAAATTAATTAATGATTTGTTTAATTGGATGAAAAAAAATAAAGCAGATTACACAAATACTTTTTGTAATCTAATGGATATCAATTCTGATGAAATTTATAAAAATAATGATTTTATCGATTGGAAAAGTGAATGGAAAAAAAGATCTGAGTTAAATAATTCAACTAAGGAAAAACAAAGCAAACTTATGAAATCAAATAATCCAATTGTAATTCCTAGAAATCATAAAGTAGAAGAAGCTTTGGCTGAAGCAGACAAAGGAAGTTTAGATAAAATGAACAAGTTATTAACCATTTTAAAAAATCCTTATGACAATCAAAATAATATTGAAGAATATCAAGCACCTGCTCCATCGAGTAACGAAAAATATCAAACTTTTTGTGGTACTTAATTTATAGAACGTAGGGCTCTGGCCTAGCGGTTTTACCCAAAACTCTCTCAACTGCAAAATCACTTATATCAATTGTTTGGTATGATCCTGTTGTGATTAATTCAGTTAAGGCTCTACCGATACCTGGTGCCTGCATTAATCCCCGGCCTGTAAATCCAGAAGCCATGTAAACATTATCATATTTTGGATGCTTACCAACAACTGCATTATTATCTAATCTGTTACAATCATAGTAACCTGCCCATCCACCAGTTAACTTTAATTCTTCAAAGGCAGGTATTCTCTTAGCAAGAGCTGGCCAAACTAATTCCTCAAAATCATTCCAAGCTGGTTCCAAATCATCTGCATCAAATACAGAAATAGGTGACCCTGCTAAATATTCTCCTCCTTCTGGTCTCCAATAAACACCAGTTGTTAAGTCTCCACTCAGAGGCATCTCTTTTATATATGTTGGACATTTTACTCTAAACACAGTGTGCTTTTGAGGAACAACAGGAATATCTTCTAACAATTCTTTAGTCCAACAACCAGCCGCAGAAACAATTGTTTTAGCATTTATTTCAGAAATACTTTTAACTTCACCCTTAATAAATTCTGCTCCAAGCTCTATTGCTTTACTTTTAAGAGCGCTGTGAAACATAAATGGATCAATCCATCCTTCACTTTGATTATCCGTATAAGTTGCTGTCTCTATCCCTTCACTATTCACATAAGGAAAAACCTTAGATAATTCTGACCCTTTAATATTTTTTGTTCCAGCGTCACATTCTTTATGATTTTCTAATGCTCTATATTGTTCTTCAGCGTGTTCAGAACCAAACATTAATAGATATCCATTGGTTACCATACTAGCTGTTGGATTAGGATTTTTTTCTGTTTTCAATAATTCTGGTATTTGGAAAATAAATTCTCTTGCAAATTTTCCTAATAAAATATTTTCTTTTTGAAAAAATTGTCTTCTAAAACCACCTAGAGATAATGGGAATGAGGCAGTTTTATAAGTAGGATCTCTTTCGATAACTTTTACTTTTCTACCTTCTTTGGATAAAAAATAAGCAGTTGCAGCCCCTATTATTCCTCCACCAATTACTACAACATCATCCATATCTAGTTTAATAAAATTAAGCTTGTATTCAGAATTAGTGCAAAGCTACACCAAAGTAAATATGGAATCATTAGGTAGGCACTCAACATCTTGACGCGTTTAAACCTTAAAATAAGATTAATTATCAATGCTATTAGTATGATTAATACCAAAAGTGCTAGAAACATATTGTGAAAAACAAAAAAAACTACACTCCAAGTTGTATTGAACACTAAATGGATAAAATAAATATAAACAGTATTCATATCTCTATTTTTTGTATGCCAGTAAAGCCATATTGCAACTGTCATCAATGTATACAATGTCGTCCAAACAGGTCCGAATATCCAATCCGGTGGATTAAATGATGGTTTATTTAGTAATGAGTACCATGGCTCTTTAAATGTAATGGTAGCTAAACCACCAATCAATGAAGCAGAGAATGTAATAGCAAGAAACAATATAAATGTTAAAAATTTATTTTTAAACATGTTAGATATATACATAACAAAAAATGAGTAAAAAAACTATTTGGATTACTGGCGGTAGTACTGGTATTGGAAAAGCTTTAGCAATTAAATTTGCAAGCAAGGGATGGAAGGTTGCTATATCTGCAAGAAGAGCTGAATTACTAAATGAGCTTTCAAATTCTTATGAAAATATTTCAAGTTTTCCTTTAGACGTAACAGATAAAGAAAAGTGCAAAGAAGTATTTAACGAAATTAAAAACAAATATGAAAATGTAGATATTTGTTTTTTTTCAACTGGAACATGGGATCCCAAAAAAGAAAAAGATATAGATGTCGAACAAATGGAAGATGTTTTTAAAGTAAATTTTTTTGGAACTGTGAATAGCATCAAAGCAGTTGAACAATACTTTAGAGATAAAAAAAATGGTATAATTACCATTGTTTCGTCAATTGCAGGATATAGAGGGTTACCTAATTCAACTGGATATGGGCCATCTAAATCTGCATTAAATAACTTAGCTGAAAGTTTGTATTTTGATTTTAAAAGGTACAACGTACGTGTTTGTTTAGTATCTCCTGGATTTATTAAAACACCAATGACAGATAAAAATGATTTTAAAATGCCTTTTTTAAAAACTCCTGAGTATGCTGCAGATCAAATTTATGAAGGTTTAGTTAATAAAAATATATTTGAAATACATTTTCCAAAATCACTTACAATTACATTAAAACTATTGAGTTTTTTACCGAGTAAAATTTATTTTGGTTTAGTTGGAAAACTAACGAAATATCAAAAAAAATAGTTAATCTTTTACAAATACAACTGTTAATTCAGCTACTTTAAAACCAAATTTAGTCATTGTTGCTCTATTAATTGCAACTCTATCATCTTGTTTAAAAATCCAATCATCGAAAGTTATTTTTAATTCTTTACCTTTAACTGGAACTAACAAAACATATTCAAATTTAAACGCTGGACCATAAGAGTATCCTATTGCTTTACCTACAACATCTCCTGCTGTTCCTTCATAATTATGCTCGTCAATTTTGTTGATTGTCCATTCTCTGTCTTGAACTTCACCATCGTCCCAATTAAACTTTTCTTTAAGAATTAATTGCTTTCCATCCCAGGTTCCATTTAAATCTGCAGAAAATTGTCTTGTAACTTTTCCTGATCTATTTTGTAGGACACCCCAAGCCTTAACATTTCCAGATAAGTATTCCTCAATAATTAATCTTGGTTCTTTGTTTTTAAAGTCTTCTGGTTTCATGGCGCTATTATTTGAGCAACTTGTAATTAAGAATAATGAAATTATCAATGAAATTGACTTAATTATTTTTATATGTCGCATAAATATCTCCATTATTTTTATTTGTTTTGCATTGAAAATTGTATCAGATCAATATTTTTTGACTTAAATCCAGCCTCACAATAAGAAAGATAAAACTCCCACATTCTTTTAAATGTTAGGTCAAAACCTTGATTTTTTATTAAATCCCATTTTTTTAAAAACTCATTTCTCCATATAGCCAATGTATTTGCATAATGGTCAGCATAAGAAATATATGAATTAACAGTTAAACCGTTGTCAGAAACATATCGATTAATACTATTTTTATTTGGCAAAAAACCACCTGGAAAAATATATTTTTGAATAAAATCTTGTTTGTTTTTATATCTATCAAACAACCTATCATCGATAGTAATTGCTTGAATAGCTGCTTTACCACCATCAGATAAGTTAGTTTTAATGGTTTTAAAATAACCCTCTAAATAATTTTGACCAACAGCCTCAATCATCTCTATTGAAGCAATTGAATTGTATTTACCTTTAAGATCTCTGTAATCCTTTATTTCAATATTTACTTTTTCGTTTAAACCACAATTAAAAATTCTTTCTTTTGCATATTCAAATTGTTTTTTTGATATTGTAATACAATCTAGTTTTACATCGTATTTTTTACCTAAGTACTCAGCAAAACCTCCCCAACCACATCCTATTTCTAAAACTTTGTCACCATTATTTGGTTTTATTAGATCAATTAATTTTTGATATTTATTATTTTGAGCATCAGAAAGATTTTTCGATTTATCATCAAAAATAGCACTAGAGTAAGTAAGTGTGTCATCTAACCAAAGAGAAAAAAAATCATTACCTAGATCATAATGTTTAGCAATATTTTCTTTGCTTCTACTTTTTGTATTTTTGATTATTTTATTTTTTACAAAATTGATAAGTGGAAAATCAAGAAGTCCTGAGAATTTATATATAACTTCTATATTTCTTGCGGTTAATTCAATTAAATTTGATAAGTTGTCAGTTTCAAATTCACCTCTCATGTAGCTCTCTGCAAATCCAATGCTACCACCTCTAATTAATTTATAATTAAAATCTGGTTTTTTGATTGAAATAGTTGCATGCAATTTTTCATTTGGATTTCCAAACTTTAAAACTTTTCCGTCATTTGTAGTGAGCTCTAGATAGCCATGATTTATTTTATCAAGAAATTTAAAAACCAATTTATCTGCGGTGTTATTTAAAAACATTAATTTTCTACTGTTATATTATTTTTAATTTTAAATTTTTTTTTAATAAATTTAATTCCTTTAATCCACAATTTAAACGCTTCAAAATGTATCGCAGAGATAATTTTAAATGTCATTAATGGGTGTTTAAGATAAGAATTCATTAAGTTTTTACTTGTCAAATCAGATCTTTCACCATCTTGAGATGCAAAAAGAATTTTTCCTTCTTGATCATATTGATCAATTACAACTGACAATTTCTGCTCTGGATTTAATATTCTAAAAAAATAATTACAATCCATTTCAATAAATGGTGAAACATGAAATTTTTTTGAGCAATTATTTTGAATTAATTTATTTTGTTCCTCTACTTTAAAAACATATGTGTGTTGCTCACCAAACGTATTCTTAACTTCATATAAAATAGAAATTAAATTATTATTTCTGTCATATACAAAAAAAATACTTAATGGATTAAAAACATAACCAAATATTCTTGGATAGCATAAAAGTTTAACTTTTATTTTGTCTGTACTGATTTCATTATTAACTAGATTTTTTTTTACCCATTCAAAAAGGGATGACCCATCACGATCACCATGATCTTTCTCATAAAAACTAATAAGATTAAATTTATTTAATGAAAAAAATTTTAATTTATCATTAAGCTGATTTAGCTCTGATAGATCTATAAATAATGAAAATACTTTATATTTAAAAAAATGTTCTTTTGGTTTAAATCTCTTATGGATTACATTTCCATTATATATACAAGAACTAATCATTAAGGTTTTTCAGCATTTCAATAGATGATTTTATTCCATCTTCATGAAATCCGTAACCAAAATAACTGCCACAAAAAAGTAAATCTTTTTGATTTTGTATTTTAATAAGCTCTGATTGAGCATCTAATGCTTTTTGGTCGTAATATGGATGTGAAAATTTTACTTTTTTCAATATTTTTTTCTCATCAATATTGAAGTAAGGATTTAGTGTTAAGAAAATATTCTCATCACACTTTAAATTTTGTAGTAAATTTAACCAGTAGGTTATTGAATTTTTCTCTAAATTCTTGTCATCTATTGATGAATTCCAAGAAGACCAGGCTTTTTTATTTTTTGGCATGGCACGCTGATCTGTATGTATGTAAGCTATATTTTCTTTGTAGCTAAAATTCGAAAGAATATTTTTCTCATCTTCAGTTGGATTTTCAATTAACCTTAAAGCGTCATCAGCATGTGTAGCCAAAACTACTTTATCATAATCAAAAAATTCGCTTTCTCCACCATAATATAGGTCTAATCCTGATGATTTTCTTTTAACTCTTGTAACTTTGTAATTTTTATAGTGTTCACCACTTATTTGAGAAAGTATTTTACTAACATAAGTTCTACTTCTATTGGTTACTGTGTACCACTGCGGTCTATTTTTCAATTTAAACAAACCATGATTTTGGAAAAATCTAAGAAAGAAACTAATTGGCATCTTGCTAGCTTCATAAGGAGGCATAGACCAAATTGCAGATACCATTGGTATTATATGATAATCGACAAATGTTTTAGATAATTTATTGATTTTTAAATATTCACCTAAAGTAATTTTATCATTGGATATGTTTACTTGATCACTTTTTTTATAAAATTTAATTATATCAAAAAACATTTTTAAGAACTCTATGTTAAACAAATTTGATTTATTAGAGAAAATTCCACTCAACCCTTTTCCACAATATTCAAAGTTTGTATTATCAACTGAAACTGAAAAAGACATATTGCTTTTTTCAATTTGAATATCATTTTCCTTAAAAAAATTAATTAAATTTGGATAAGTTTGAAAATTAAAAACAATAAAACCAATATCTACTGAAATTTTTTTTTCATCAAAAATCAAATCTATTGTGTGAGAGTGTCCACCAAAATGATCTTCTCGCTCGAAAAGATCAACATGATGTTTTTTAGATAAATAATAAGCAGCACTTAATCCAGAAATACCTGAGCCAACAACAGCAATTTTCATTAACTATTATGCTGCATCTTCTTTAAACTCATCCATACTTGGACAAGTACAAAAAATATTTTTATCTCCATATACGTTATCAACTCTTGCAACTGGAGGCCAAAATTTATTTGCTTTTAAGAATTTTGCTGGATATGCAGCTTGCTCTCTTGAATATTTATGATTCCATTCATCCGAAGCTAATTCAATATCTGTATGAGGTGCATTTTTAATTGGATTATCAACTTTATCAGATTTTCCTGATTTGATCATATCTATTTCTGATTTAATGCTAATCAAAGTATCACAAAATCTATCTAGTTCAGACAAGCTTTCACTTTCGGTTGGTTCAATCATCATTGTGCCTGCTACTGGCCATGACATTGTTGGTGCATGAAAACCATAATCGATCAATCTTTTAGCTATATCTTCTTCGGTGATCCCTGTTTCAGTTTTAATAGATCGAATATCAATAATACATTCATGAGCTACATTTCCGTTTGAACCTTTATAAAGAATTGGGTAATGATCTTTAAGTCTATGAGCTATATAATTTGCATTTAATATTGCAACTTGAGTAGCTAATTTTAAACCTTCAGAACCCATCATTTTAATATACATCCAAGAAATTGATAAAATACTTGAGCTTCCCCAAGGTGCTGCTGAAACTGCTCCTATTCCTGTAGCAGGTCCACAGTCTTTAACAACCGGATGATTAGGTAGATAAACTTGTAAATGTCTTTTACATGCGATTGGTCCCATTCCTGGTCCTCCACCACCATGTGGAATACAGAATGTTTTGTGCAAGTTTATATGGCAAACATCTGGACCAAAATTTCCAGGTCTTGCTATACCAACAAGCGCGTTTAAATTTGCACCATCCATATAAACTTGGCCACCGTGTTTATGAATTAACTCACATATATCTGTAATTTTTTCCTCAAATACTCCGTGAGTAGACGGATAAGTAACCATTAATGCTCCAAGATTTTCAGAATGCATTTCAGCTTTTTTCTTTAAATCTTCAAAATCAACATTTCCTTCTTTATCACAATCAACAACAACAACTTTCATTCCTACCATTTGTGCGCTAGCAGGATTAGTTCCATGTGCTGAGCTAGGTATTAAACATATATTCCTGTTTTCTTCACCTCTATCTATATGATACTTTCTAATAACCATTAATCCTGCATACTCCCCTTGAGCACCTGCATTTGGTTGAAGTGAAACACCTGAAAAACCAGTAATTGATCTAAGCCAATTTTTAAGATCAGTGAATAAATCTCTATATCCTTCCATCTGCTCAATAGGCACAAATGGATGAGGCTCTGCTAATTCTCTCCACGAAATAGGTATCATTTCTGCAGTAGCGTTTAATTTCATAGTACATGAACCAAGCGCAATCATAGTTCTATTTAAAGCTATATCTTTATCTTCTAACTTTTTTAAATATCTAAGCATCTCAGTTTCTGAGTGATATGAATTAAAAACAGGATGTTCTAAATATTTTGAAGTTCTTAATAGATTTTTTGGTAAATTAGGTAAACTTACTGTTGGGTCTTCTTTTTTAATCGATTCAGCTGCATTAAAAATTTTCAACAATTGATTTACTCTATAAACATTTTTCTTTTCATCAAAAGAAACTGCCAACATTTCAGAATTTACTCTTCTAATATTTACCTTTTGATCCAAAGCATTTTTATAAATTTGATCAGTTTTATCTTTTGTTACAATTGTAACTGTATCAAAGAAATGATCTGAATAAATTTCATATCCAGATTGTTTCAATTTATCTGCAAAATTTTTAGCTAATTGAGAAACTCTCTCAGCAATAGTTTTTATTCCATCTGGTCCGTGGTAAATGACATATGCAGCTGAAACGATTGCTAATAAAGCTTGGGCGGTACAAATATTACTTGTAGCTTTATCTCTTCTTATATGTTGTTCCCTAGTTTGTAATGACAATCTGTAAGCTTTGTTTCCATGTCTATCAACAGAGACCCCTACAATTCTTCCTGGCATTGATCTTTTGTATTCATCTTTTGTTGCAAAGAAGGCTGCATGAGGTCCACCGTAACCCATTGGAATTCCAAATCTTTGAGAACTTCCTACAGCAATATCTGCTCCTAGTTCTCTTGGTGTTTTTAACTTAGCAAGTGCTAACAAATCACAAGCTAAAATTGCTTTACCATTTTTTTTATGAATTTTACTTATTGCTTCACTAGGATCTTTTATATCTCCTAACGTTCCTGGATATTGTAATATACCACAAACTAAATCTTCTTTTAATTGATCTAATACTTTATCTTCGTTACCAACAAGTACTTTTAATCCCATTGGTTCTGCTCTTGTTTGGATTACATCTATTGTTTGTGGATGACAATTTTCTGATACAAAAACTAAATTGTTGTCCTTTTTATTTAATCTATGGCTTAATCCCATCGCTTCTGCGGCTGCTGTTCCTTCATCTAATAAAGATGCATTTGCTATATCCATTCCTGTGAAATCAACTATCATTTGTTGGAAATTAAGCAGCATTTCCAATCTTCCTTGAGCTACCTCAGGCTGATAGGGTGTGTATGAAGTGTACCAACCCGGATTTTCTAAAATATTTCTTAGAATTACATATGGCGTATAAGTACCGTAGTAACCCATTCCTATGAAGTTAGAGTATATTTGATTTTTTTTTGAAATTGCTTTTAATTTTCTTAATGCTTCATATTCTGAATTAGATTCACCAATATTTAATTCATCTTTCAATTGGATTTTTTCTGGAACTGTACTTTTGATTAAATCATCAAGTGATTTATAATTAAGTTCCTTAAGCATTTTATTTTGATCTTCATCTGAAGGTCCAATGTGCCTTTTTAAAAAATCTTTTTGAGAATTATGTAACATTAGCTAGCACTCTCCTTTGCAAATTTATCGTATTCTTCTTTGTTCATAAGACTATCCATTTCAGATTGATCTTTCATTTTAAGTTTAAAAAACCATGCTGAACCCTCTGGATCTTCATTAATTTTAGAAGGATCATCTACAATAGCTTGATTAGTATCTACTACTTCACCACTAACTGGAGTATAAACATCACTAGCAGCTTTCGTAGACTCTACTACTCCTGCAGTACCATCTTTTTCAACATTGGACCCTTTTTCAGGAAGTTCTGCAAAAACGATATCACCAAGCATTTCCGTTGCATGCTTTGTAATTCCTATTGTAGCTACATCTCCCTCTAAAGTAATCCACTCATGTTCTTTTGAAAATTTTACTTCGCTCATTAATTTACTCCTTTCACATAATTTTTTTTATAAAATGGTAATGCGCAAACATTTGCTGGATGTTTTTTCCCTCTTACCTCAAGCAAAATTTTAGTATCAACTTTTGAAAATTCTTTATTAACATAACCCATTGCTATAGGACCATTTACACTTGGTCCAAACGTGCCACTAGTTATCTCACCAATTTGTGTATCTGTATCATCAAATATTTTAGTTTTTTCTCTAGCAATCAATCTGCCTTCGGGTTTAATCCCTACTCTTATTTGGCTTGCTCCATCTTGCATTTGGTTCATAATTTTTTTCGATCCAATAAAACCTCCATTGGATAATCTAGATTTTGAGATTGCCCATCTAAGGTTTGCCTCAACTGGTGTTTTATTTATATCTAATTCGTGACCATATAAACATAATCCGGCTTCCAATCTCAAGGTATCTCTTGCCCCAAGTCCTATAAGTTGTGCTCCCTTTTCTATTAAATTTTCAACGAATTTTTCAGCTTTATCGTTAGAAATTGAAATTTCAAATCCATCTTCCCCCGTATAACCTGATCTTGTGACAAATAATTTTTGATTATCAGAATCGAACCAATTTCCTGTCATAAAATTTAGTTGATCAACCCCATTTATAATTGAGTTTAAAATTTCAACAGACTTAGGTCCTTGAATTGCTATCAAAGATCTATTCTTATCTAAATTCATTTTAAATTTCGAACCTAGTAAATTAGATAAAATCTCAAAATCTTTATCTTTACATGCAGCATTAAGGATAATTAAATATCCTTCCTCTATTTTAGTAATGATTAAATCATCATAAATTCCAGCATCTTCATTCATTAAAAAACTATACTTAGAGCAGTTTTGTTTTAAATTTTTTAAATCTAATGGAAAAATTTTTTCTAATTCTTCTGTTAAACTTTCATCACCATATATGAATAGCTGACCCATATGAGATACATCAAATATTCCAGAATGTGATCTTGTGAATTTATGCTCTTCAATAATACCTTTGCTATACTGAATAGGCATTTCATAACCAGCAAATTCAACAAACTTAGCGTTGTTACTTTGATGAAGTTTATTTAGTGATGTTTTTTTTATTTCCATATTAACTCTTCTTTGCCCCCTCTGTCTTGGTGCCTGAGAGATTTGCTCCGTCGGCGAGAATAATTCTCTTTCCAGAGTTAATATGTACGGTCCTTTTGCCTGAGAGTTTCCGGGGTGGTTGCTCCTTCGGCGCTACAAAAGTAGTCTCTCCCGTATATAAATTTATAACACATTTAAAATGTTTATGTGAAATTTATTTAGCTAGTTTTTTAACAAGTAATGGAGACAAAAACTGTATAACTACTGCTGTTATAACTACGGCTCCCCCAAAAAGTACAGTAAGTGGCGGATTTTCGTTTGCAAACATCCACGCCCACAAAGGTCCTAGAACAGCTTCAGTTAACATAATGATTCCAACAAATGCTGAAGGAGTTGATCTTGCTCCGATAGTTATAAGTATAAAGCCAAGTCCAACTTGAAAAAATCCTGCTATAAAACCTAAAAAAATATCATTTGTTGAAACTAAAATACTTGGTGACATAAACAAACCTATTAGTGTTGCAAAAATTCCAGCAACCAATTGTAAAGGTATCATGTCGACTTTTGGATATTTTCTTATAATTAAAATTAAGATTGCAAACGATATCGGCATAATAAATGCAACTAAGTTTCCAGTCATTTGACCTGGTGTTAGTGAACTTCCCAACATTAAAATGATACCAGCTACTGCTGTAATAATGCAAGTTAATGTAATTTTTGAAATTTTTTCTTTTAAAAATACGTAACCAAAAATTGCTAAAAACAAAGCTTGAGTTTGAATTATAAAGTTTGCATTAGCTACTGTTGTTTCATACATAGCAAATACATAGCTAGCAAATCCAATGGATAAAATTATACCTCCGAATAAACCTGGAATTCCAGATTTATAAAGAGCACTAAAAATTTTTCCTTTGTAAGTAAAGATTAAAAAAATTGTAATTACTCCAATAAAAAAAAGTGATCTCCAAAATAATATTTGCCAAAGTGTAGATCCGTCAAAAGACTTAACAATTAAACCTCCAAAACTTAATGCACAAGCTCCTAAAAAAACTAAAAGAGGTCCTGGTATTTTTGATAAAAAATTCATTAAATTTGTGATAGTAAATTTTGAGTTTCCATTTCATATAACTTAAATAAAGTCTCTGCATCAGATAAATTAATCTCTTTAAATTTTATTTTTGAACCCGGAGACATCTGTACTAATCGGTCATAATCGACACTAGCCACAACTCCAATTTTTGGATAACCACCAATAGTACCATGATCTGAAAGCATTATAATTGGATTTCCGTCTGCCGGTACTTGTATTACACCTTTAATCAAACCCTCTGATTTTATGTTGGTATTCACAATATTATCAATTTTAGGTCCCTCTAGTCTCATACCCATTCTGTCTGAAAGTTTAGATACTATGAATTCCTTTTCATAAAATATTTTTTTACCTTCTTCAGAAAAGTAATCAAAATTAGTGCCTTTGATCACCCTTATGTTTTCTATTTTGGTATTAATGTAATTAGTTTTTTTAATATCCTTGTTTGAATTTATTTTTTTTAAATTAATTCTTTGTCCTGCATCTAATCTTTTTCCATCATTAGATCCAATATTTGCTTTCGTATTTATAGAACAACTGTTCCATTGAAATTTTAAATCGAACTCTACGCCTAATGCTAAATATCCATAAACTGATTTATTTGTAGATATGATATTTATCTCATCTCCATTTTCAATTTGATAACTTTCGTAACATTTGCCCTCAATTTCAGTATCTTTTTTTTTAATTGAAAAAATTACATCCCCAGTGATGGCACAATTAATTTTTTCTCCTGAATATTTTATATGAGGACCTTGATAAGCAAACTCTATCACTGCAGAGTCTAAATTATTATTAACAAGTTTATTAGCTATAAGATAATTTCTATTATCCATAGCACCACTAAATGGTATGCCAATATGATAAAGATGATCCCTACCTTTATCTTGAAAGGTAGTGTTAATCCCAGGTCTAATTATATCTAAATAATTATTGCTCATTATAATTTTTATACTGATCTAAAGTAATTTCCTTGAAAATTACTGTATCTCCTGGGTTAATTAGATTTGGTTTATCTTCTTTTGAACTATCAAAGACATCCAAAGGTGTGTTTCCTAAAATATTCCATCCACCTGGGCTTTCAAATGTATAAATGTTTGCAAATTGTTCAGTTAATGCAACAGATCCCTTTGGCACTTTTACTCTTGGAGTCTCTAAACGTTGAGCTCTCATATTCTCATCTAAGTCACCAAGAAAAGGCATGCCTGCAATAAACCCTGTCATGTAACAAAAATATTCCTTATTTAAAAAATTCTCTAAAATTTTTTCTCTACTTAATTTTAATATTTCTCCCAATCTTTTAATGTCCATTGAAAAATTTTCATGACAACAAACTGGTATTTCTAATTTTTTTGAATTTATATCTTTTGAGTCTTGAGCATTAATGTTTTCAACATAATTTTTTACTTCTTTAAAATTTGTTTTTTTTAGATCATAAGAAATAATTAGTTTATTATAAGAAGGTGTTAAATTATTTATCCCTTCAAATTTTTTTTCTTTAATAGTTTTAAAATATTTTATTACTTGTGAATTAATTGATTTATTTACTTCATTACCAAAATCACAGTACAAAGCTGCGTCACCAAGATTCGATATATTTTTTATCATGTCATGTTATACTTAACATTAGAGACTATGGAAATTAATATAAATTGTGATTTGGGTGAAAAATCAAAACATCATTCAAATAAGTATGATCCAGACTTGCTAGAAATAGTTAATTCTGCAAATGTAGCATGTGGTTATCATGCTGGTGATGATGAGTCGATGAATCAAGTAGTTCAAATTTCAAAAAAAAATGGTGTTAGTATTGGAGCGCACCCGTCATTTAATGACCCTGAAAATTTTGGAAGGCAAAGAATGAATCTTCCACCTAATGAGGTAAGGCAATTGATTATTGATCAATATGAAATTCTTCAAAAAATTGCTCAAGATCATGGAGAGAATGTTACTCACATAAAACCACACGGTGCTTTAAATAATATGGCTTGCGAGGATATAGATTTAGCTACTACTTTAGCAAAAGTTATAAACGAGATAAGTAAAGATTTAATTTATTTGGTTCCAACAGGATCTAAAATGGAAGAAGCAGCCAAAAAACTAAACATGCGAATAGCTTGTGAAATATTTGCTGACAGAAATTACGAAGATGATGGCAATTTAGTTTCTAGAAAAAAACCACATGCTCTTATTACTGATCCAGAAGAAGCTAAAAAACACGTATTAAACATGGTTAAAAATCAGTCGCTTAATTGTCACAGTGGAAAGCAGATACCTTGTGAAATAGACTCTGTATGCATACATGGGGATAATGAAAGTTCATTGTCTACTGCAAAATCAATTAGAGAAAATTTAATAGAAAATGGGCTGAAATTAAAACCACTTAACCAAATGAAAAAATTTATATGATCAAAAAAACTTTTTATTTACTTTTGTTTTTAGTTTTTCTATCAACAAATTCTTATTCCGCAGGATCAGACAGCACTACGAAAGTAAAATCTGATTACAGTAAGGCTGTAACTTTAATTAAGGCAGCTAAGAAATATGAAAAAAAAGGAAAAATAGAAAAAGCCAATAAGCGATATGAAAAAGCTCAAGCATTGTTAATCAAATCAAACAAAAAAAAACCACTCCAAGCAGATACTTTAAATTATCTTGGTTTTACAACTAGGAAACTTGGAGATTTTGAAAATGGAGAAAAGTATTATCTTTTAGGTTTAGAAATTGATCCAAATCACGTTGGTATAAATGAATATTTGGGCGAATTATATGTTGTCACAAATAGATTAGATTTAGCTAAAGAAAGATTAAAAGTATTAGAAAGTTGTAATTGCGAAGAGTATACAGAGTTAAAAGAAATTATTGATGGAACAAAACAATCAAAATATTAATTTATATTTTGAACCATTTGTTGAGGCATCCATAATGCAATTTCAGGGAAAATAACAACAAGTATTACTGCAAGTATCATTAATAAAAATAACGGAAAAGCGCTTCTTGCAATAAATCCCATATCTCTATTTGCCATTCCTTGTAAGACAAATAAATTAAATCCTACAGGTGGCGTGATTTGAGCCATCTCAACTACAATAACTAAAAATATTCCAAACCAAATCATGTCAAAACCAGCTTGTCTAATCATTGGTTCAATGATTGCCATTGTTAATACTACTGCCGAAATTCCATCAAGAAACATCCCGAGAATAATATAAAAAATCATTAAAACAAAAATTAATACATAAGGTGATAGTTCCATGTTTTGTATCCATATAGCTAGATTTCTTGGAAGACCCGTAAATCCCATTGCTAATGATAAAAATGTAGAGCCAGCTAAAATAAAAGCAATCATACAAGATGTTTTAGTTGCTCCTAACAATGATTGTTTAAATGTTTCAATGGTTAAGCTCTTTTGAAAGTAAGATAAAATTAAAGCCCCTACTACACCTAAAGAAGCAGCCTCAGTTGCTGTTGCAACTCCAGTGTATATTGATCCAATCACAGCTGATATTAAAATAATTACTGGTAACAATTGTTTTGATTTTCTTATTTTTTCTAGAAAGGAAAAATTTTCTACATATCTTGGCATACTTTTTTTATTTATTAAAGACCAGATAATCACATAAGACATAAATATAAGTGCAATCATTATCCCTGGAATAATTCCTGCAATAAATAGCTTTGCTATAGATTCTTGAACAGTTACCCCATAAATTATTAATATTATTGAAGGAGGAATAAGAAGTCCTAAAGTTCCTGAGCCAGCTAGACTGCCTAACAAAATTTTTTCTGGGTATTTTCTTTTTCTTAGTTCTGGAATAGACATCTTACCTACTGTTGCAACGGTTGCAGCAGAAGAGCCTGAAATTGCAGCAAAAAGTGCACAACCAACAACATTTACATGAATTAATCCACCAGGTAATTTTTGCATCCATGGTGATAGTCCAGCAAATAAATTTTCAGATAACTTGGTCCTAAATAATATTTCACCCATCCAAACAAATAATGGTAAAGCTGTTAATGTCCATGATGATGAGGTTCCCCATATCGTAGTTGCCATGGCATCGCCTACTGGTCTTGAAGTAAATAACATCATCCCAATTGTTGAAACTCCTATCATGCTTATTGCTACCCAGATGCCAGATCCAAGAAAGAATAAAAGTACACTTATAAAAAATATTATGAGAAATATTTCAGTCATTCTTACTTAAAATTGTTAAAATAAATTTATGTGAAACAGCTATAAAAAAAATTAAAGATCCAATAGCAACACTAGTTTGGGGTATCCAAATTAAGATCTCATCTGCGCCTTCACTTCTCTCTTGAAAATCATAAGAGATTAATAACATTTTCCATAAGTAAAAAGACAAATAACCTGAAAAAATTGTTGCTACAATCAAACACCATATTTCTAAAAATCTTTTAAAAGATGAAGAGGCTTTTTCTAAAAAAAGGGTAATTCGAATATGTCCACCCTCAACAAAAGTAAACGCTAACGCATAAAAAGAGGCTGCAGCCATGCAGTAACCTGAGTACTCTGCTAAACCTCTTATGTAAAAACCAAAAATCCTTGAGGAAATTCCAATTAAAATAAAAACTGCAACAAGTATTAAAAAAAAAGCAGCTAAATATCCTGAAAATTTATAAAGCTTATTAAGATTATTATTTATTGATTGTAACATTTAGTAAAAAGGCCAACTTACTACAAGTTGGCCTTTTTTTTAAGACTATTTATTTGTAAGCAGACAAAACTGCAGCACCTCTGTCTCCAGCTTTTGCTTTCCATTCTTCAGACATTGTTGCTCCAACTTTTTCAAAATGTTTTTTCAAAGATGAATTAACTTCGCCTACTTCCATTCCAGCATCTGCTAAAGCTTTCTTGTCTCCAGTATTACCTTGTTTAGATAATTCCCAACCTTTTTCTTCAGCAATTGCAGCTTGGTTCATTACTAGATCTTGAGTTGCTTTATCCAGTTTATTCCAAGCAGCTTTATTTGCGATGATCATATTTTTTGGAAACCACGCTGCTATATCATAAAAATATTTAACACCATTTTCCCAAATCTTACTATTTTTTCCAGTTGTTGGAGAAGTAATCATACTTTCAACGGCACCTGTAGAAAATGCTTGGCTAATTTCAGCTGCTTCAATTTTAGTTGGTGCCATTCCAGTTAACTCAGCAATCCTAATTGTTGCAGAGTTGTATGCTCTAAATTTTAATCCATTTAGATCACCAACTTTTTTAATTTGCTTTTTACTGTAAAGCCCTTGAGCAGGCCAAGGTACTGCGTAAAGAAATACCAATCCTTTTTCATCAAGACTTTTAACAATATATGGCTTTGAAGCTTCATATAATTTCATAGCATCATCATAAGTGGTTGCTAAGAAAGGTAATGAGTCAATTTCATATAAAGGGTCTTCTTTTCCAAGAGCTGACATAAATCTTTCACCGATAGGTGCTTGACCTGTTCTTACAGCTCTGAAAATTTCACCACCTTTAAATAATGAACCACCTGGGTGAGTAACAATTGTAAGTTTTCCACCACTTTTTTCAGTTACATTCTTTGCAAATTCTGTTGCATTAGCAGAATGAAAGTTTCCAGCACCATAAGCCAGTGCCATATCCCATTTTTCAGCTAAAGAAACGTTTGCAAATAACAATACTGATGTAATTATAGATATAAATAGTTTGAATAATTTCATCTATCCTCCTTTTTAAATTTAACATTTAATTATCTCTCAGAGATTAAATCAATAAAATTATCATTATGGTCTCATTGAAAAATTGTCAGATTATACTATTATAATGTTATCTTGATTGAAGAGCTCATAATTTTAACCAATATAATTTTTATCACAATTATATTAACTGCAGATAATGCTGTAATTGTTGGTTCAATTGCTTCAAATTTTGTTCCAAAAAATAGAAAACAAATAATTCTTTGGGGAGTAATTGGGGCCTTTGTTTTTAAAATCTTTTTTGCAATTTTTGCGACTTTTTTATTTGAATTTTATTTTATAAAAATTTTAGGTGGTTTATTGTTAATTTGGATTGTAAATGATTTAAGAAAAGATTTATTAGACATTAAAAAAGTAAAACCCACTACTAAAAAAGGGAAAGAGCCTTCATACATTAGCAGCATTGGAAAAGTTTTATTTGCAGATATCATGATTAGTTTTGATAATGTAATTGGTGTAGTTGCAGCAGCAAAAGGATATTTTGGATTTATGATATTTGGGCTGATGTTATCAGTTGTTTTAACTGGTGCTTTAGCCACATATATGGCCAATTATATACAAAGACATATTTGGATAGCTTATATAGGGTTAGTATTTATCTTAATCGTAGGTCTACAATTAGTAATTGGTGGGTTAGTTGATCTTGAAATACTAAAAATTAATGAAGAATTTAAAAAATACTTTTAATTAAAAAGAATTTTTTTTATTAGGAAATTTAATTTTTCTAACTTCTTTTGAATAATTTGAAACAGCTTTAGAAATATTTTTTCTAATATTTGCATATTTTTTTACAAACTTATAATTCATTGGATTTAGGCCAATTAAATCATCAAAAACTAATATTTGTCCATCGCAATATTTAGAAGCTCCAATCCCTATTGTTGGCACTTTAATATTTTGACTAACAAGTTTTGCTAAAGAAGTCTCAACGCATTCTAAAACAATAGAAAATACTCCAGCTTTTTCTAAAAATTGTGAGTCTCTTAGGATGTTATCTCTCTCTAGCTTTTTTTTACCTTTAAATTTAAAAGTTTTATCTGACTGAGGAAGTAGCCCTAAATGGCCCATAACTGGAATTTTATTTTTAACTAAAGTTTTAATTGTTTCGTAAATTTTTTTTCCACCTTCCAATTTTACTCCATCACATTTAGTTTTTTTCATTATTTGTTTTGCATTTTTTAAAGCCTCTTTAGGAGTTCGATAGGTATTATGTGGCATATCAACAATCATTAAACTTTTTTTTATACCCATTCTGACACTTTTAGAATGTTCAATCATAGTATTCAAAGTAACTTCTCTCGTAGACTTATAATTATACAAAACAGATCCAAGAGAGTCTCCAACAAGTATAATGTCACAATGATTATCTAAAATTGATGCAACGTTTTTTGAGTAAGCAGTTAAACTTACAATTTTTTTTTTATTTTTTTTTTTAATTAAATCTGAAATTTTTTTTTTCATCGACTTACCAAGAGCCGGTATTTTCCATTGAAGCCCAAGGTTCTTTAGGTTCTAGATTTCCCTCTTGAAGTATTTCAATTGAGATTTTGTCTGGTGATCTAACAAAAGCCATATGACCATCTCTTGGAGGTCTATTAATCGTGTAGCCCATGTCCATTAATCTTTGACAGGTTTCATAAATGTTATCTACTCTATAGGCAAGATGACCAAAATTTCTTGAACCTTCTCCAAGCTCATCACCATCCCAATTATATGTTAATTCTATTTCTGCTTTTTCATCATTTGGTGCTGCAAGAAAAATTAATGTAAATCTTCCTTTTTCATTTTCCATTCTTCTTGTTTCTTTTAAACCAAGCCCTTCGCAGAAAAATCTTAGAGACTCATCCACGTCTTTAACTCTAATCATTGTGTGTAAATATTTCATAATGTTAATTTATAATTAAAAACTACTCTAATTCAATAGTGCTTGGTGGTTTTGAAGTAACGTCATACACTACCCTATTTATACCTCTTATATTGTTAACTATTTCGTTTGAAATAGATTGCATAAAAGATTTTTTAAATTCGTAATAATCTGCAGTCATTCCATCTTCAGATGTAATTGCTCTTAACAAACATAAATACTCATAAGTTCGATTGTCTCCCATAACTCCCACGGTTTTAACTGGTAGCAATGCTGCATATGCTTGCCAAATTTTATGATAAAGACCGTGATTTTTTAAAGCTTGAATAAAGTAATAATCAGCTTCTTTTAATATTTTAATTTTTTCATTTGTTATTATACCTGGCATTCGAATAGCTAAACCTGGTCCAGGAAAAGGATGTCTTGAAATAATTTCTTTACTTAAATTTAACTCTAATCCTAATTTTCTTACCTCATCCTTAAATAAGAATTTTAGTGGTTCTACTAATTTTAAATTCATTTTTTTTGGTAAGCCACCGACATTATGATGTGATTTTATTTTAGAAGTTTGACTACCAGTAACTGATTTACTTTCAATTAAGTCTGGATAGAGAGTTCCTTGAGCTAAAAATTTGACGTTTTTAATTTTCTTAGCGTATCGCTCGAAGATTTTAATAAATAAATTACCAATTATTTTTCTTTTTTTCTCTGGATCAGAAACATTTTTTAATTTTTTTAAGAATTCTTTTTCAGCATTTACATAAATTAAATTCATTTTTAAACGCTTCTTAAAAGTTTGAACTACTTGTGCTTCCTCATTTTTTCTTAAAAGACCAGTGTTTACAAAAATACAATAAAGTTTTTTACCAATAGCTTTATTCAGTAATTGAGCAACTACACTACTATCCACACCTCCTGATAATGCACAAATAACTTTGCTATTACCAACTTGTTTTCTAACATCTTTAATAAGCTGATTTTTTTGATCTTTAGAAGACCAATTTTTTTTAATTTTACAAATTAAAAAAATAAAATTACTTATTAATTTCTTTCCATTCTCTGTATGAGTTACTTCAGGATGAAATTGTACTCCATAATATTTTTTAATTTTATTTTCGACAATTGCAAATTTTGAATTAGTGCTTGATGCAACAACTTTAAAATTCTTAGGAAGTTTTGAAACTTGATCAGCATGGCTCATCCAAACTTGTTTAGATTTTTTGTTTCCAAAAAAATTAGTTGTTAAAAGACTGTTATTCTTTTTATAGACATTAGCTAAACCAAATTCTCTATGTTTTGATTGTTTTACCCTTCCACCATTAAGTTTTGATAAAATTTGATGTCCAAAACATATTCCAAGAACTGGTATATCAAGTTGTAAAATTTTTTTATCGAACGAATATTTTTTTATTTGATAAACATTTAATGGACCACCAGATAATACTATTCCTTTAATACTATGATTTATGTCTTTTAGTTTTATTTTTTTATGGCTAACTATTTCTGAAAACACACCTAATTCTCTTACTCTTCTTGCAATTAATTGAGTAAATTGAGAACCAAAATCTATTATTAAGATTTTGTTAAGATTTTGATCAAGACTCATTATTTTCAGGTTCTATATTTTTTAATGACTCTTGAATATCTTTGTTTTCATCACATAAATTTTTACAAACTTTTACAAACTTATCTGAAAGATCTTTAACTTTTTCATAATTAGATTTTTCTAAAGCAATTTTCATTAACATTAATAAAGCTTCTTCGTTATCAGGCTCAATTAAAAGTGTCGTTTCTAAATTGTATTCTTCTTTTCTTTGATTTTCTTCTTGGTTATAAATTTTTGCTAAATATAAATATGAGTTTGCATCTTTTGGATTAAAAACAATATTTCTCTCAAATAGAAAACGCGCATCTTCATATTTTTCTTTTTTAAACAATTCTAAAGCCTCATTGAAAAAATTTTCTTTACTAAAAGACGTGTTGTTAAAAGAAACTGTTAAAAGTATTAATCCTAATAATTTTAAAAATTTATTCATTAATATTTACTATCATTTTTTACCACATCTACATTATGAACCATACTTTCATAAAATCCAGCTTTTGTAATTTTCACAAATTGTGGTTTATTTCTTAATTTAATGATTGTTTTTGATCCAAGATAGCCCATAGAAGATTTCAATCCACCAATTAATTTATAAATAATACTACCAACATCTCCTTTATATTTTACGAAACCTTCAACACCTTCAGGCACATATTTTGAGGAGTCTTTTTGTTTTTTTTGAAAGTATCTATCGGCTGACCCTTTATTCATAGCTCCAACAGACCCCATGCCTCTAAAGCTTTTGAAAAGCTGTCCATTTTTTTTTATTAATTTTCCTGGGGTTTCGTTTGTACCTGCAAATAACGAACCTATCATTACAGCATCAGCTCCTGCAGCAAAAGCTTTTGCTAAATCACCAGAATATTTTATTCCCCCATCTGAAATTATTTTAACATTTTTATTTTTTAAACCACTTCTTACAGCTAAAATTGCGCTTAATTGAGGAACTCCTATTCCAGCAACTAGTCTTGTTGTACAAATAGAACCTGGCCCTATACCAATTTTAATTATATCTACTCCTAATTTTATTAGGAATTTTGCAGCTTCTGGTGTTGCAATATTTCCTGCGCACAAAGCAATTTTGTTAGTTTTTATTTTTTTTATATATTTGATTATTTCGGCAACTTTCTTTGTATGGCCATGTGCTGTGTCTACAACGATTAAATCTACACCTTCTTTAACTATTTCTTTAGCTCTAATAAATTCATTCGGTGCTGCACCTACAGCTGCTCCAACAATTAGTTTTTGTTTTTTTACTTTTTTTATCTCTGATAATTGTGTTTTTATATCAAGGTTTCTGTGAATTACTCCAATACCACCAGCCTTAGCTATAGCTATTGCCATTCTGCTCTCTGTGACAGTATCCATTGCAGATGATAAAAGTGGAATTTTAAGTTTCAAATACTTTGTTAAAGATACACTAGTATCTGCATCAGAAGGTAATATTTCTGAATACTTTGGAGCTAACGTAACATCATCAAAGGTAAGTGCTTCTTTTATGAGAACCATAATCTTTTATATACGATTCCTTTTAAATTAAAAGTCTCTATCGAATTTTTCTACAAATTATAAAACTTTCTTTTGAATCTTTTCTGCTAGATTTTGGTTTAAAAACCTTAACTTCTTTAAAATATTTTTTTCCCTCTGCGACGATTTCGTTAAATGTTCCTCCCATAAAAATTTTTGAAATAAAATATCCATTTTCTTTCATTAAATCTTTTGCAAAAAACATAGCTTCTTTACAAAGTTCACCTGTTTGAATTGAATCAATATTTTTAATACCAGTTGTATCTACAGCCATATCAGACATTACGACATCAACTTTACCATTTATATTCTTTTTAATTTCTTCTTGAGTTTTTTCTTCAGTAAAATCTCCTTGTATTTGAACGCTATTACCGATGGGTTCCATTTTTTTTAAATCTATAGATATCAATTTTCCACTTTTAGCTGATTTAAGAGCATATTGTGACCAGCTTCCTGGAGCTGCACCAATATCAATTACTGACAATCCACCTTTAAAAATTTTAAATTTTTCATCAATTTCAATTAATTTGTAAGCTGATCTAGCACGATACCCATCCACTTTGGACTGTCTTACATAGATATCCCTACGCTGTTTATTAACCCAGTTCTTGGAGATTTTATTTTTTTTCAATTAATTATTAAATCTTAAACTTTTATTTAAAATTTTACCTGTAAGAGTTTGAATATCTATTTTAATATTCTTGTTTAATCTCATATCTTCATTATCTTTCCAAATACCAGCAGCTAAATGCATAATTCCAATTTTATAATTAGGTAGATAAGGCTCTACCCATGTATCTTTAACTTCATCAAATTTTGGCAAAAGATTACTTGTGATCCAATTGCAGTTTAAAGGAAGAAATTCAGTTGCTACGTTGTCAGCATATACAGACATATTCATCGCTAATTGTTCTGAGCCAAATATTTCACCACCTTTAAGTGTTTGTTTTAAATTTTCCTGCCATGAATTCCAGCACGTTGAATTTTTTTCTAAAGAAAAAACACCGATATTGATATGAGGAGCAAATGCTAACTTTCTAGCTTTTTCTAAACTAATATTAGATTTTATTGCATGTTTAAAATTTTGAGATTTAATAATTGCAAGTTTTCCAAAAACCCAATTTACTCTAGAAGTAATCTTGTAACCTGGTCCTATAGTTTGAGTAATTCCTAACTTACCATTTTCACAAGCTTTAAAATAAAGCTCAACAGATTGCCAATCATTTACCCAAGCATCACAATCAATCCATAAATATTTTTCATAACTCGGAAAATATTTGGGTAAAAAAGCTCTGGATACTTGGCTCTTTAACCATTCACGTCCTTTGATTTTGCTATCTGGAACTTTTATATCCCATTCTGCTGATTTTATTTCATCTACTTTTGAAGATAATTCTGTCTTTTGATCCTCTGATAGACCAGCATCCAAAATACATATTGCAACTTCAGAGCTCTCTTTAAATCTTTTTATAGAGTCTATTAACTCATTTAATAAAGGGAAATAATTTGAATCAGCTAATGATACAATGACATTTTTTTTCATCACAAAATATCTTCAAGATCATCATCTTCATCTTTATAATTCTGGTCTTCGTTTTGTTTTTTTAATTTTTGATAATGAAAAAAACTGATTGGAAGCATACCTAAGTATATAATTGCACTAATAGATATAACGTTAAATGGATATATCAAAAGTAATCCAAAAAATAAAACTATTCCAAATAAAAGAAAAATAGTTGCTTTTCTTTGAATTACGATTTTTTTAAATGAATAACTTGGAAATTTACTGATCAGTAAAAGAGATGTTATAATAAAAAAAACTGGAACAACAATATTATAATTTATATTTATTAAATCGAAGCTTGAAAGACTAAAAATTAATGGAGTTAGAACTAAGATACCTCCTGCTGGAGATGGAACCCCTTCAAAAAAATTATCTCTCCAAGAAGATGCTTGACCTGTATTTACATTAAAACGAGCTAAACGTAATGCAACACAAATTACATATATTAAACATAACAACCATCCAAATCTTCCTAATGTATTAAGTTTCCAAAAATACATAATAAATGCTGGGGCTACTCCAAAACTAATCATGTCAGTAAGAGAGTCTAGTTCTTTACCAACTTTTGATGTCCCTTTTATTAATCTTGCTATTCTTCCATCCAATCCATCAATAAGAGCAGCAAACATAATTGCTATAATTGCAAATTCAAATTTTCCATCCAATGCAAACCTAATTGATGATAAACCTATACAAACCCCAATAAGAGTTAGCATGTTAGGTAAAATCACTCTTGCGTTAGTTTTTTTATCTGTAACAATTTTCAAATTGTTTTTTGGCTGTTCCATAAATTAATTTTTAGCCAGCAGTGTTTCTCCTGAAATTGCTGTTTGTCCAACTTTAACTAGTGGTTCATAATTTTCATAGTAAACATCTGCTCTACTACCAAATCTAATCATTCCAATTCTATCACCTTGACTTAATTCTTGATTTTTATTTGTTTCACAAACTATTCTTCTTGCAACTAATCCTGCAATTTGAACGACTACAATATCACTTCCATGCTTATCTTTAATTTTATAATAATTTCTCTCATTGTCTTCGCTTGCTTTATCTAAAGATGCATTTAAAAATTTACCTGGTTTATATAAAATATCTTCAACAATACCTGAGCACGGTGTTCTATTTACATGACAATCAAAGACGTTCATAAAAATACTTATTTTTTTAAATTTTTTATTTTCTAGTCCAAGTTCTTTTGGACCATCTACCTCTTCAACTTTAATCACTTCTCCATCTGCTGGGCTTACTAAGTAACTATCATCAGCTATAATTATTCTTTCTGGATCTCTAAAAAAATAATAAACCCAGACAGTTAATAATATTCCTATTAATCCTAAAAAATTATTTATGATTAGAAAAATGATAGTAATGAATACAGCTATTACTATAAACTTGTATCCTTCTGTATGAATCTTTGGAAATATCTTACTAAACATATTCTTCTATTTGCTAATTTTCGATTAATATGTATATAAAATGATCAAATTCAATTAATAAGATAATTTTTATTTAATGAGCAAAATCAAGGTAAAAAACCCAGTTGTTGAGCTGGATGGTGATGAAATGACTCGTATTATATGGGAGTTCATCAAAAATAAATTAATTCTCCCATATTTAGATCTTGGTATTGAATATTACGATTTAGGCATGAAAAGCAGAGATAATACTGATGATCAGATTACGATCGACTCTGCAAATGCTATTAAAAAAATTGGTGTTGGAATAAAGTGTGCAACGATTACCCCTGATGAAGCAAGAGTAGAAGAATTTGATTTAAAAAAAATGTGGAGGTCTCCAAACGGAACCATAAGAAATATAATTGGTGGAACAGTATTTAGAGAACCAATTATTTGTAAAAATATTCCAAAACTTGTTCCCTCTTGGACTGATCCAGTCATAATTGGAAGACATGCATTTGGCGATCAATATAGAGCAACAGATTTTAAAGTTCCTGGAAAAGGAAAAATGGAAGTGAAGTGGACATCAGAAGATGGAAAAGATGAAATTAAATATGAAGTATTTAATTTTACAGGTCCTGGTGTGGCTTTATCAATGTACAATTTAGATAAGTCTATTGAAGACTTTGCAAGATCTTGTTTCAGTTATGGGTTAATTAAAAAATGGCCTGTTTATATGTCTACCAAAAATACAATTCTAAAACAATATGATGGAAGATTTAAAGATATTTTCCAAGAAATTTTCGACAAAGAATATAAAAGCGAATTTGAAAAAAATAATTTAACTTACGAGCATAGATTAATTGATGACATGGTTGCATGTGCAATGAAATGGAGTGGTAAATATATTTGGGCTTGCAAAAATTATGATGGAGATGTGCAATCAGATACTATGGCACAAGGCTATGGATCTTTAGGATTAATGACAAGTACATTATTAACTCCAGATGGAAAAGTAATGGAAGCAGAGGCTGCACACGGAACAGTAACTAGACATTATAGAATGCATCAACAAGGAAAAGAAACTTCGACCAACCCAATCGCATCAATTTTTGCTTGGACTAGAGGATTAGCTCACAGAGGTAAATTAGATGGTAATGAAGAGCTAATCAAATTTGCACAAACTTTAGAAAAAGTTTGTATCGAGTGTGTAGAAAGTGGATCAATGACAAAAGATTTGGCAATTCTTGTTGGTCCAAATAGTAAATTCTTAACTACAAATCAATTTTTAGATGAAATTGACGGTAATTTAAAAAAGAAATTAAACTAAACTCTTAAGCTTTTTGAAAGCTTCTTCAATTTTTGATTGATCCTGTCCACCAGCTTGAGCAAAGTCTTTTCTGCCTCCACCACCTTTTCCACCAATTATTTCAGATCCAACTTTAACAAATTGAACTGCATCAAACTTTTTGGTTAAATTGTCAGTTACTCCAACAGCTAATCCAACCTTGTCATCTTTATTTGCAAACACTACCACGATACCCTCACCTAAATCTTTTTTACCTTTATCTACAAGTTTTCTTAATTCTTTTGGAGGTAATCCATCTATTTTTTGAAGTCTTAACTTAACTCCATTAATTTCTTCATCTTTAATAATATTTTTTGATTTATCCTCTAAAATTGCATTTACTGAGATAGTCTCTAATTGTTTAGTTAAATTTTTGATTAAAGTTTTTTGGTCAGTTTCTTCTAAACTTGGTTTTCCTCCCAATTTAATAATTTGCTGACTTAATTCTTTAATTGTTTCCTCATCTTTTTCTGCAGATAGGTTTGATAATTTTTCTTTATTTTTTAAATATTCCTCTAATTGTTTGTCTCTCAAAGCCTCAATTCTTCTAACCCCTGCAGCAATTGAGGACTGACTAACAATCTTAAATTTACCAATATCACCAGTGTTTTTAACGTGTGTTCCACCACATAATTCAGTAGAAAAATACTTACCATCCTCATCTCCCATCGAAAGAACTCTTACTTCATCTCCATATTTTTCACCAAACAATGCTAAAGCACCATTTTCAACTGCCTCATCAGGTGTCATTAATCTAGTTTTAACCTCAGATTTTTTAGACACCATTTTGTTTACAAATTCTTCTATTTTATCAATTTCCTCATTCAAAATAGGTTTCATGTGACTAAAATCAAACCTTAATCTACTTGGTTCTACCAATGATCCTTTTTGCGTTACATGCGAACCAAGAACCCTTCTTAAGGACTCGTGTAATAGATGGGTTGCTGAGTGATAAGCACGAGTATTATCTCTTCTTTCTACATCAATTTTTAACTCTACACTTTCCTGACGTTTAATAGATCCACTCTTGACCTTTCCATAATGGACAAATAAATCTCCCAGTTTTTTTTGGACATCGGTAACTTCAAATTTAAAATCATTTGATACTATTTCACCAGTATCACCGACCTGACCTCCAGACTCACCATAAAAAGGAGTTTGATTCACTATAATCATTCCTTCATCATTTTCTTTTAACTGATCTACTTCTTTGTTGTCTTTTAAAAGAGACAACACGACACCTTCAGCTTGATTAGTTTCGTATCCTAAAAATTCAGTAGCTTCTAATTTATCTTTTATTCCAAACCAGATATCTTCAACCGCTGCATCACCAGAACCTTTCCAATTTTTCTTAGCAAGTTCTCTACTTTCCTTCATCAAAGATTGAAACTTTTCAGTATCAATTGACATAGATTTATTTCTTAAAATATCTTCGGTAAGATCTAATGGAAAACCATAGGTATCGTATAATTTAAAAGCTACTTCACCAGGTAACACTTTATCTATTTTGGATATTTCATCATTTAAAATTTTTATTCCTCTGTCTAATAAAACTAAGAATTTTTCTTCTTCCATTTTTAAAGTTTCTTTAATTAAAGATTCAGCTCTAACTAATTCTGGATAGTTTCCTGACATTTCATTTTTAAGCGTGTCAAACAAGTTATAAAAAACTGGTTCCTTAGATCCAAGTAAATGAGAATGTCTCATCCCTCTTCTCATAATTCTTCGAAGAACATAGCCTCTTCCTTCATTGGAAGGTAAAACTCCTTCAGCAATTAAAAATGAACTAGCTCTTAAATGATCAGCGATTACTCTAAAACTAGATAGATTAGATTTATCTGATTTAACTTTTACAATTTCAGAGGCTGAATTAATTATTTTTTTAAAATGATCTGTTTCATAATTATCATGAGTGCCTTGTAGTAAAGCAGCAATTCTCTCAAGTCCCATTCCAGTATCAACAGATGGTTTTGGAAGATTTATTCTTTTATCTTTTGTGACTTGCTCAAATTGCATAAAGACTAGGTTCCAAATTTCTATAAATCTATCTCCGTCTTCATCTTTAGAGCCTGGTAATCCTCCAGGTAAATGATCACCATGATCAAAGAATATTTCAGAGCACGGTCCACAAGGACCTGTCTCACCCATTGACCAAAAATTATCTGATGTAGCAATTCTTATTATTCTATCATCGCTAAAACCCGCTATTTTCTTCCAAAAATTGAATGCTTCATCATCTTCATGAAATACAGTTACATAAAGTTTATTTTTATCTATTCCAAAGTCTTTGGTTATTAAATCCCAAGCATAATGAATTGCTTGCTCTTTAAAGTAATCACCGAAAGAAAAGTTTCCTAACATCTCAAAGAAAGTGTGGTGTCTTGGTGTGTAACCAACATTTTCTAAATCGTTATGCTTACCACCTGCCCTTACACATTTTTGTGATGTAGTTGCTCTTACATATTCTCTTTTTTCTAATCCTGTGAAAACATTCTTAAACTGAACCATTCCAGAGTTAGCAAACATCAATGTAGGATCATTATTGGGAACCAAATTACTAGATTCCACAATCTTATGATCGTTCTTTTCAAAATACTTTAAGAAAGTATTTCTTATTTCATTGAGTGTTTTGTCTGCCATATTTTTAAAATACAGCTTTTTTATTCTATGTCTAGATATCGGAGGGAAAAAAGGCGCTTAAATTAAGCGCCTTTTATTAATAAAGATGACCTATTAATTCTTTTTAGATGGAGGAGTAGCTTCTGCTTTATCAGCCTCTTCTTTTTCAGCTACTTTCTTTTCTTTTTCCAATTTTTCAGGATCGATTGGATTTCCTTCTATTTTCTTAGAAATCACACCTGCTTTTTCTCTAATTGCCATTTCAATTTCTGCAGCAACTTTAGGATTTTGGGCTAGATAAGTCTTAGCATTCTCTCTACCTTGACCAATCTTCTCTCCTTTGTAAGCATACCAAGCACCTGATTTTTCAATTATATCTGCTTTTGAACCAAGATCGACTAGTTCACCCATCTTGCTAATTCCTCTTCCATACATCAAGTCAAATTCAACAACTTTAAATGGTGGTGCTACTTTATTCTTAACTACTTTCACTCTTGTAGAGTTACCAATAATTTCATCTTTATCTTTGATGGCACCAATTCTTCTAATATCCATTCTTACAGATGAGTAAAACTTAAGTGCATTACCACCTGATGTTGTTTCTGGGCTTCCAAACATAACTCCAATTTTCATTCTAATTTGGTTAATGAAAATCATCATTGTATTTGTGTTTGATATTGAACCAGTTAATTTTCTTAACGCCTGACTCATTAATCTTGATTGAAGACCAACATGATGATCTCCCATCTCGCCTTCAATTTCAGCTTTTGGAGTTAATGCTGCAACAGAGTCGATTACGATTACTGAAATAGAGCCTGATTTTACTAGTGTATCAGCGATTTCTAATGCTTGTTCACCTGTATCTGGCTGTGAAATTAAAAGTTCTTCAGTATTTACACCTAATTTTTTTGCATAAACTGGATCTAATGCATGCTCTGCATCAACGAATGCACAAATTCCACCAGATTTTTGAGCTTCAGCAACAACTTGTAATGCTAATGTTGTTTTACCAGATGATTCTGGTCCGTAAACTTCAATAATTCTTCCTTTTGGTAATCCACCGATACCTAAAGCTAAATCAAGACTTAAAGAACCTGTTGAAACAGACTCAATATCCATTGCTCTTTTTTCACCAAGCTTCATAACAGAGCCTTTTCCAAAATTATCTGTAATTTGAGCTATTGCAGCATCTAGCGCTTTGTTCTTTTCTTTAACGTCCATTTCTTGATCTTTAGTAGATTTAACTACTTTTAGGTTATTTTTCGTCATTTTTTGCCTCTTTTTTTAAATTTTTTAACACTCGAATCATGAAATAAATGTACACATTTTGTTCTCATTAGCAATATATTTATTTTTTTTCCTTAAAAATCAAATAATTACTTAAGTTTTAGATATTGGCTATTAAGCAAACCTACTGCTTTAAGCAGATTGTATTGAGCCATTAGATAGTTTTTCTCTGAACTTGCTAGAGAAATTTGAGCAGAAAGCAATAAAGCATTAGATTGGATAACATCTAGAGTTGTTCTCGACCCTCTTTCGTATTCTGCAGCTATTCCTTCATTAGCTATTTCAGCTGCATTTACTTGAACCCTAACAGAGTTTAAAAAGCTTTCTGAGGATTCTAAACTAGACCATGCACTTGCAACATTTGTTTCATTTGTTTTAACAGCATCATCTAAAAGTAATCTTTTTCTTGCAGTTAAATTTGAATTTTTATTAATAGTTGATCTCTTTTTTCCACCTGAATAAAAAGGCCAACTAATTTCTGCTTTTAAAATATCTTTTTCTCTCTCATCATAAGTAGAACTAAGGTCTTCTGTATAAGATCTTTCTAAAGATAAAGAAGCAGTTGGTTTTAGATCTGACTCTGAAATTGCTAGTTCTTTCTCAGCTTTAGCTAAATCAAATTTTGCTATTTGAATATCGGGGTTATTTTGTTTTGAAAGATTAATTGCCTCGTTTAAAGTATTTGGAATACCAACTATCGCATTTGAATTTTTTTGTAATTGATTTGGATCACTGATTTTACCAATTATATTCTCATAATTAAGTTTACTGATTAACAAGTCACTTTTTGCTTTAGCAAATTGTGCTTGAGCACCTGCAAGTGATGACTCAGATTGTGCCAAATCAGTATTTGTAATTTGACCTCTGTCTCTTCTAATTTTATCATTTTCAACTTGTCTAATCAAAAGATTTAAATTTTTAGCGTTAATATCAAGCGTTTCTCTAGCAAGAATCAAGTTTGTGAATGCATCAATTGCTTTATGTAAAATATCCTGTTCTTTTTTAACTAACTGAGCTTTTGCTAAATCTAAAGCAGTTATATTTTTTTCAAGAGTTAAACCTCTACCAAAATCTAACAATGTTTGTTCTAATTTAATTGAAGTAGTGAATGGATCTACATCGGTTACACTTGCATCACCTCCGCTTTGATTTGTAAGTTTATTCGTTTCTTCAATATTTTTTGATCCTTTTACAGTTATAGAGGGTTTATAATCAGCTTTTGCAATATTTACATCTTCCTCTGAAACTTTAATATTTTCTCTTTCAGCATTTAATTGAATATTATTTTTATATGTTTGATTTAACGCATCAAGAAGCGTAACTGCTAAGGCGTTACTAAAATAGAATATTGATGCGATTATTATTATAAATATTTTTTTCATTTCGATTTATATACAGCAGTTTTAATTTGATGGTTACTGTTTAAATTTAAAATTATAGAGGCGTATTTGGGCATATTTTTAAACATATTCTGAGTTATTCTTTGGTAAGTTTGCATAAAGTTAATTACATCCTCTTTACTCATTATTTTATGACCACCTTTTTTCTTTGTTTTTAACCATAGTTTGTGTTCCTGCTTTAATCTCCACTTTTGAAGTAAACTAAAGTTTTTTGCTTTTAAGTAAATCATACAATTTAACTGAGAATATAGCTTTTTATATTTAGTTTTTAATTGTTGATTAACATATTTTCTCCATACCAGTTTATCATCATTGGCCTTTTCCATAGAGTTTATAGATCTTTTTAATGTCTTGTTCGTTTCTGCTCTTGCCCCAACACACCATCCCTCAAAAATAATAACATCTGGTCTTTGCTTGATTGTGTTCCATTTATTTTTTTGAAATCTGTCGTCAATTGCCTTATTAAAATTTGGTAATTTCATATTTTTAAATTTTTTTGCTTTTGATTTTTTAAAGAAATCTAACATCATATTGATATCATGAGTTCCAGGCACTCCTCTAGTAAGTAACATTGGGTGTACTTTTTTTGATAAACTTACTCTTTCTTTTCTAGTTTTATAAAAATCATCAATAGAAATTTTAAATACTTTTAATTTAAAATACTTTTCCAAAATTATCTTTATTATTGAACTTATTGTTGTTTTGCCTGTTCCTTGTCCACCAGCCAAACCAACAAAGTAAGGTTTTTTATTATCTGCTTTTTTTGCAATCCAAAAACATATTGGGATTAAATAATTTTTAATCATCCCCTCTTTATTGCCAAACTTTTCAGTTGAAGTTTCTTGTGATTTAATAAATTTAAAACAATCGTTTTTAACTTTCTTAAAACACTCTTCAGATAATTTCATTAGATTTTTACTTTTCTTGATCCATTGGATGGTTTAAACCATCAAAGTTAGCTACTTCTTTTAGATCTTCTACTTTAACTTCATCAACACACCCTAAATTAAAACCAGTCATTGCTGGCGCACTTCTTGGATTATGATGAGTGTAAATTCCACATTCAGTACAAAAATAATGATTAGCAACTTTAGTATGGTACTGATAAAGTTTTAATTTATCTTGTCCTTTAGTAACTTTAAAATCTTCATTTTTAACCATACCCATTGTTGCATTTTTTCTTTTACATATAGAACAATTGCATCTTACAATTTTTGCTAATTCATTAACTGTAGAATTAATTTCTGCTTCAACGGCTCCACAATGACAATTTAGTTTCATATAACTCCTTTTTTATTTTAAAACACTTTTTGCTGCAATCTTATTTCCATCTAAGTCACGAACATATCCATAATAATTTCCATCTTTTCTAACTCCTGGTGCCCCCTCATCTGTTGCTCCTTTCGAAATTGCAATCTCATAAAACTTTTCTACTGCCTCTTTAGACTCTGCTAACAGTGTTACTTGTGATCCATTACCCATGGTCGCTGGTTTACCGTTAACTGGATTGGTTATATAAAATATTACTTTCTCAGGTTCGCTTGAATGAGCATAACCAATATATTTTTCTGTTGTTAGAATTTTTTTTAAATTTAATGGTTCAAAAGCAGCATCATATAGCTCGCTTGATTTCTTATAATCATTAGAACCAACCATTACAAAATCTAAAATACTCATAATCAAATTAAAATTTATATAACTTAATAACCAACTTAAACTACTAGTGGTTGAAGTTATCCACAAGCATACAAAATGTAGTTTGGATGTTCACGTTTTGATTCACTTTTGATTCAGTTACAGACTCAAAATACAACCTCTTGAGTGTATTGTATAAATAGTCTATAAATTAGAACAAAACAAGAACATGAAACTAACAATCCCTTATTATCTACATAAAGCAGGCGCTGGTTTTCCTTCCCCTGCTACTGATTATATCGAAGAAGATATTGATCTGAACATGCATTTAATAAGAAATGTTCCAGCAACTTTCATCATCAGAGTTCAAGGAAAATCTATGGTCGATGTTGGAATTAATGATGGTGACTTATTAGTAGTTGATAAAAGTTTAAAACCAAAAAACTTTTCAACAGTGATTGCAAATGTTCATGACGAACTTGTAGTTAAAACTTTAGTTCAAGAACGAGATAAAAAATTTTTAACTTCTGGATCTAAAGAATTTTCTGACAGAATTTTAATTAATGAAGAACAAGATATTTTTATTTGGGGAGTTGTTACTTATGTCATCCATTCTACGTACTAAAAAAATAGCATTAATTGATTGTAATTCTTTTTATGTTTCATGCGAAAGGTTATTTAATCCAAAAATAAGAAGAAAGCCTGTTGTTGTTTTATCTAATAACGATGGTTGCATCATTTCAAGATCAAATGAAGCAAAAGCTTTAGGAATTAAAATGGGTGAGCCCTACTTTAAAGCAAAAGATATTATTCTTAAAAATAAAGTTGAGGTTTTTTCTTCAAACTATTCTTTATATGGAGATTTATCGAGAAGAGTGATGCGAACTCTTAAACGATTTAATTCAGAAATAGAAGTTTATTCAATTGATGAAGCATTTTTAGATTTATCAAACTTTCCTGATAGCGAAGTAGAAAAAATTGGAAAAGAAATTAGAGAAACAGTTTTACAATGGACAGGTATTCCAACCAGTATCGGAATAGCAAATACAAAAACTTTAAGTAAAGTTGCAAATCATATCGCAAAGAAAAAACAATCTGGAGTTACCAGTTTAATTGGTATTGAAAACTTAGATCCTATTTTAGAAAAAGTTGAAATTAATGATGTGTGGGGAGTTGGAAGACAACTAACTAAGTTTTATCAAAAACATGGAATTTATAATGCTAAACAACTTAAAAATAAATCTAATACATGGATTAAGAAAAGTTCAAATGTTTTAAGTTCAAGAACTGCAATGGAGCTTAGAGGAATTTCTTGTATTGGATTAGAGACCACTACAACTAAAAGGAAAAGCTGTGTTGTTTCAAGATCATTTGGAAAAAGAATTGAAACATTCCAAGAGTTAAAAGAAGCAGTTGCAAATTATTGCTTAAATGCCTCTGAAAAAATTAGATCGGAATCTTTAGTTGCAAAAGCAATTACCGTATTTGTTAGAACAAGTCCTTTCCAAAGAAACTTTGGTTATTATTCAAATGCAAAGACAGTTGATTTTCCAATTGCAACAAACAACAGTATTGAAACAGTTAAGACAGCAGTTTCAATACTTGAGAGTATTTTTAAAAATGGGTATCGCTATCAAAAAGCAGGTGTGATGCTAACAGGATTATCGAATGCAAGTGATAAAACAAATTTATTTACCTCTGAAAAGGATGAAAAAATAAATAGTTTAATGAGATCGATTGATAACACCAATCATCGATACGGAAGATCTACCTTAAGTGTTGCAAGTGCAGGAGTTCATAAAAAATGGAATATGAGAAGACAGTATTCTTCTAAAATTGATACAGCTGACTTTTATAGTTTGCCAACTATTAGAGGTTGATTTATCAAGTTTTTTTAATAAAAAAGAAGAATGCAAAACCAAGAAATAGTTAAAATAATTGAGAACCTTAAAGGGCGAAGAGATTATGAGGAAAAAAGAGCCTCTAAATTAGGCTTTGCATCTCTTTATGAGTACTTTGAAGATAAAATTTCAAAGAAACAAAAAGCTCTTGAGGAAGAACAAAAAGAATTAGAAGCTGCAAAAGCTGAGAATCAACCAAAAGCTGCTAAAAAAAGCTGCGGTTGTTGCTAATCAAAAAGGTCTAAGATTATTTGGATAGCCAAGATTTTCACAAGTACCCTCGTTATCTGCATCAGCTGGTTTGCAAAGTACAACTGCTGAAGCGCCATGTACTTGGGATTGATTTTTAAGCTGACGTGTTATTTCATCACAGCCACTCCATAGTTCATCGCAGGAATCTGCTTTACCCACATTAGAATAACGAATAATAGCATCTTTTATTGTTAAACCTGCATCAGTAGCATCTGTCATATAATTTCTATATGGTCCAAATTTAAATCTCACACTAGTAGCACCACCCAAAACATCCCCAAAGTAACTAGATCTGAGCTTGCCATCTATCCACAAATGTAAAAATCCATCTTTAGCCCATTTAGCATTGATTAAAATATTTACCCATTTACCTTTCAATGGAGAAAATTTTTGATCCAAATTAACTGCATAATGATCAAAGTAATACGCTTCATCTACTTCATTTTTTGAAACTCTATAATTTGGTCCATTGAACAACCAACCGAAACTATTATTATTAAAATTATAAGAAGGGCCAACTGTTTTTTCACCTTTTCCATAAAGCATTTTAAAATCAAATAATGAGATAGTATGTTTTTTAGTATCTACTTCATTTGGAATAAAATAACCCACTCGATACCATTTGGTTTTTCCTTTTTTTGTAGTTTGCTTATATGGCTCCATAATTTGAAATCTCTGAGCAAAACCTGGTTTACCCCACCTACTCCAATCATTTTTATCACCTACATCAGAATAACTTAAATTAAATTCAATTCCTTTTTCTGCAACTCCCATATGATCTTCAACTTTATCGAAAAATTTTATTAGACCAGGTCTATTAGGAACATTTCTTATATTGAAAACCATTTTATTTTTAGATTGGGCTCTTAAAACATAATTTGCAAAATCTTTCTTCTCCTGCTTTTTCATATTTGTGTGCCATTTACCAGCGTACGAATATGATGGAATTAATAAGAGAGATAGAAGAATAATTAAAAGTTTTTTCATTTAAATACTCCAACTTTTTCTTTAGTTTTGCCTCTTCTAACTTCATCAAAGTAAACAACTCTTGTTGGAATTTTTACTGGTTTATAAAAAGATTTACATTTATTATATAACTGTACAGAAATATAATGTTTTATTTTTTTTGATTTTAAAGTGTAAAAAGCTGTGTATTCATCATCGGTATTGCCTTTTTTCTCAAAACATTTTTCCATAACATCTAAATTTTTATAATTTTTATATCTAGTTACACCAGTGCTATAAATTCCAAATTTTTCATAAACATATTTCTTTGTTTTGGTTGGGCCTTTGTAGTCATATTTAAGTTTATCGTTTACCCAAACTTTAAAAAAACCATCATCTTTTTTTGACCACTTAGCATTTATTAAAATATCATGCCATTTACCGCTCATATCATCATTACGAATTAATCTTCTTTCATCATAATCTAAATCTCCAATAGTTCTTACAACTGAATAACCGCTCCTAAGTTCTTTAAACATAAAAACTGGCTCACCTTTCTTTTGATGAAATTGTCCATAATTATTACTTAATGGATAAAGATTTTGATGATCTGTTGGAAAATATATAGACCAAGAAAACCAATATTCTCCTTTGCTCATTAAGTCTTTTTTTCCTGCAACAGATAATTCATGTCTTTCTCTATCTCCTTTGCAATCACTCCACCCATCTGGGTCTTTTCCACAATCGCCGTCTCTAACTTCAAATCTTATGGATTGTTCCCCTGCTCTTACTGGATGACCATCTTTTTTATCTACGACTTGCATGCCATAGTCTTTGTAATATTTGCCTGTTAAACTTTTATGTACTTTTTTAAACCCTGAAGATGTGTCTTTAGGAAGTTTAACTAGTATTTTGGCTAATCCAACGTTACACAACAATAAACCCAGAACTACTATCCCTAAAAGTTTTTTCATAATTTAATTTATTTAGTTGTTCCAATCAATGAAACCTCACAATCATCATATCCTGCTGTGAAACATTGTTTTAATGCTTGTGTTCTAGCTCTCCCTTTATCTTTATCTTCAAATCTAAACTGAACTGAAGGATCGGATTTTCTTGATACAATTACAAAAAATTTAGTTGCACCTTTTGAACTATCAACTTTTTCAAATGAGGATTTTTTTTTGGTTTTTACTATTAAATTTTTATAAGCATAAGTTGTAGAACCCGTTTCTCCAATTCTGTAAATTCCAATTTTAATATATGGTTTAGTTGGTCCGTAAGGTCCATCCGTTTTCTTCGTTAAAAGTGGGACGTCGTAATGATGGAGAATAAATTTATCATCAAGATAATATTTAACAGACAAAAATTTTGCTTTTTTTCGATATTCTATTTCAGCTTTAAATCGATAAGTTTTACCAGTTTCTAAAGTAATAAATTCTAGCATTTTACAATTTTCGGAAGAGCATGCTCCTTTAGGAAACTTTTGAATTATTTTCCAACCACCATCTACACCTATCCAGGACGGAGGAGCTCCACTATTTCTTCCATCATGTATTTGAAAAATAGTTGATCTAGCTGATGGAGCACCATCAATTGTAATATCAGTTTCGAAAATAGTATGTCCTATTGGAAGTTTATGAGTTATTTCTTGTCTACCAGAATAAGGATAACCACCTGCTGGTTTCTTGTCTGTGGGACAGCTACCTATATCTCCTTTATCAAGCTTAAAAACCACATCTGATAATTTGAATTCGTTTTTTGAATATTTTTTACTTTTTCCATTTACAATGAGAGACTCATCATTAACTACGCCACAAGAAATTCTCCACTTATTTTTATTTTTCCATTCTTTGGCTTGAACAGAAAAAAATATGAAAAAAGATAAAATTACTAATAGTACTTTTTTCATTTAACCTTTAATTACTTTGTAAACAATTTTTTTCCAATTATAATTTCTATATAATGAACTAATAACTATTATTCTTTTATTGTCTAAATCAATCAATATATTTTGTCCTGCAAATCCGCTTAATCCTAAAATTTTTCTTTCTTTTTTTATTCCAAAAAGATCAAAATGGATTTGACCACCATATGATTTTGTATAAAGACCTACATCGGTTGAATGTTTTACGTTGTCTTTCTTTTTAATTCTATTTTTATAAATTGTTTTTAAATACTTGCCTGCACAAGTATCGTTATGCCAATCTTCCATCATTGTTTTTGCAATTCTTAAGTAATCATATCTATCCGCATAAAAGGAATATCTTGCAGAAACAAAATCTCCATATCTTCTAGATTTTTGAAATTGAACATTATTTTTAACTTTAACGTGCTCATTAAATACATTGTGTAATAATTTATCCCAATTATCACCTGCTTTATGTTTTACGTAATTCATGATTACATTGGTAGTTAAAGCGCTATAATTATAAATCAGTTTACTTTTTTCTGTGCCTCTTAAATATTTATCCTTTACTTTTACTAGACCAATAACATTCACGTTCTCTTCTGGCTTCTCACCTTTGATCCTATTGTCCGAACCAATATTTCTTCTTTCTCCAACCCATTTTTGATCTCCACCTTTCATATTCAGAAGATCAAGCAGTACCGCATCCTCGTAAAGAGTATCTTTAATTAAAGGCCAATCATTTAATTTTACATTAACACTGTCAATATAGCCTTCACAAATTGCGTGACCTGTTACATAAGACACTAAACTTTTGCCCATTGAATGTGAGGGTAACAAACCATCAATTATGTATTCTCCGCTACTAATTTTTTTAGGAATATCAGCAACATCAATAACAATTTTATCATTCTCAAATAATAGATAGCTAATAATTCCTGTATCTTTATTTTTTTTAAATTCTTTTAAAACGTCTTTATCTTCTTTTAAATTTGATTGAAATTTGTAATGATCTTTTGAACCTTCTATAACCCATCCTCGATAATCTATTAGAGGGTAATCCCAAGTATTTTTATTTTTATTTGCGTAAGTAGAAGTTGAAAATATTAGTAAAAAAATAACAAGTACAAGTTTTTTCATAAATTAAGCTTTAAAAAGCTTGTCAGATAAATTTTGTAATTGATCTCCAAAGAAAACTTCTTTTTGAATTCTATTAAAATCTAAATCAAAAACTGTAGACATAGCAGAAGCATAAACAGATCGTGCATCAATTGTAGCATTTAAATCTCTACCATCAAAAAGCTCTTTTCGTTTTAGTCCTGGCCAATCAGTATGAACTTGGCTTTTCTTCACTAAACCTCCAGCTAAGAATACCGCAGTTCCGTAACCATGCTCTGTACCGTTTCCACCATTTTTTTTAATTGTTCTTCCAAATTCTGTAACAGTTAAAATAATTGAATTTGCATAAGCTGTTCTAGATATTTTTAAATTTTGAATAATCGTATCCATTTCAACTAAACATCTAGTATGAGTACCATTAATTCCGCCTTGTGCTGCGTGAGTATCAAAACCATTTACTTCAAATACTGCAACTCTTGGGCCATTTGGATTTGACAAAAGTTGTCCTGCTTTCATTGCAAGATTTTTATTATTTCTTTTATCGTAACTTGAACCAACACCCATCTGTTCATTTTTACGCTTTTTAATAAAATTCATCATGTCTAATAATTCTTCTTCTGAACTGTCGGCATAAACTGATTTTAAGAGATCAAGCGTTTCTTCTCTTGGAAGTCTTCCATCCGCTGGATAATAATTGTCATTTTTAGGAACACCTCTTAACAATAATGGCATCGGCAAAGATAAAGCTAAACCTTCTGCCTTAAGATTTGCAAGCTTCATTCCTCGACCAAGCCAACCAGTTTTTTCTTGATAAGGAACTCTTCCCCCTGACTCCATTAAATTTTGACCTTCAAAATGTGATCGAGCTGTATAAGGAATACTTGTTGCATGAACAATTGCACCAGTATTGTCGTGCCAACATTCGCTAAATCCCTTTAACTTAGGATGCAAAGCAAAGTCAGAGTCTAGTCTCATTGGATTTTCAATTAAAATACCTTTTCTAATTTTTTCGAAATTTTTATCTCCAATAACAGGAACAGCACAAAGACCATCCATTCCTCCTCTAAGCATAATAACAATTAAGTTTTTCTTTTTGGAAGTTGAGGCTAAAACTGGGAAATTAAATCCAGCTAAAAACAAAGAAGTTGCAGTTCCTTTTAAAAAATCTCTTCTTGATATCTTCATGCTTTTAAAACCTCCGGTAAGTTAAATAATAATATATGTTTTTCCTCGTTAGTCTTTGCTTTCGATACAATTTTTAGAATTTTATCTGGATTATCAAAATTATTACGAATTATTTTTTCATGAATATTTTCATCTAATTGGTCAGTCACATTGTATTTATGAAAAGCAGTTTTAGCGAACATTATTCTTCTTATAATTAATTCCGTTGATAGCCAGTCTTTTTCAAGATCTGAAAATCCATTAGGTTGTTTTTGTCTATAAGGATGACAACCTAAGTCTTCTAAGAACCATGCTTGATTACTTATTTCTCCAAAAGGTTTAATACCCAATGGATGACTATCAATTAATTTTTCTTTAACTGGATATGAGTAAGTTGATCCTGACATATTTATTGTTGTAAGCCACCAGTTTTCAGGATTTTGAAATTTTCTATATTTATCAGTGTATTCAAATGCAACTTTGATTGCAGCCTTATGAACTTCTGGCAAAAACCCGTCTGATTGTTCCCACGCTTTTATGACTGGCGCGATCATTTGAGGTGTCGGTTCATCAGTAATTAAATATCTACAAAGCTTTGTTGCAATAAACTCTCTACAAGATGGATGGTTAACTAAATCTTTTATTGCAAGATTTATTCCTTTCTTTCCACTTTTGTAAACTTTTCCTAATACTTGCTTCTTGCCTGGCTCATGTCTTTCTCTATCAAATTTTACATCATGACCATGATCCTTCCCCTTTGTCCACTTAGGTCTCCAACCAGTCATAACTTTTGCAAGTTCAATTACATCCTCTTGTGTATAACCCCCATCTGGAGAAATGGTATGAAGCTCCATTAGTTCTCTTGCATGATTTTCATTAATTGTAGCTGGTTCTTTTTCTCTTTTTCTCCATTCCGATCTGCCGCTTTCAGATTTAGGACCTACATTATCTTTATTATCTAAGTGCATAATCATTGGCCAAGCTAGAGTTGCTTCTGTTGCCATCGTCTCAAAATTTTTATCCATATTAGCTCTTAAAAATTCTCTCTGATAAGCTCCAGTAGAATACGAACCTAATGTTTGTGTGTCACTTATCGTAAAATGATTTCCCCAAAAATACCATAGCTTAGCTAAAACTGGATGATCGCCCCTTAAACCTTCAGCATGTCTAATACATAGTTCATTAGCTGGCCAAAGCTGTTTTCCAGTATCAGCCTCTAATTTACGTTCAGCTCTTCTGAAACCTTCTGGATCATTTTTATATTTTTTTCTTAATGTAGTATTTTCTTCAACCCTTTGGGTGATCCAATACTTTCTCATTTCTTTTTCAGAATAGATATGTTTTCCTTTCCAGTTAAATTCTGGAATTGACTCAACTTGTTTTTGAGCCCAAACTAACGGATCAGAGGGTGCTTTTTCATCTGGTTTTAAGCCAAAGGCAACTTTTCTAAAAAAATTCTTCATATTTTTATTTGTTGTCCCTTGTTTTACAAGTCAGCACAACCAGACTTGCTCCATAAATGTTATGTTATAAAAATCAAGTTTTGAAGTCAATTATAAATAAATTTATTTTATTTTATCAATCTCATGAATGTTTGTTAAAGAATTTTTAAACTCATCAATATTTTCTCTTAAAGCTAAACTAGAAATTGAATAAATCATTATTAATAACAAAACTAAAGGTAACGATGTAATTACTGAAGCGTAGCTTTTGATCAGTAATATATAGAAAATAATAAACAAAGCTGATCGAATAAGAACTGTTTTTCTAAATACACTAATTATTGAAAGTGAATGTTTTAACAAACTAAAGAAACTCATCTGAGACGGGCCAAAATATCTCTTACCTCTTGTAGAAGGAATTGAAATTAATTCTTTTTCTATTTTTTTTAGAGAACCAGAAAAACTATTCCACGTAGCTTTTTCATCTAGTAGTTTCTTTACAGTTGATTTTGATAGACATGTGAAGTTACCAAATTTAATCGATTGTCCAGTGAATGCTAAAGTTAGAAACTTATGAAATCGATAACATAATTGAAAAAATAATCCTTCAGATCTCTTAACTCTTTCACCAATAATAGATTTTTCACTAGATTGTTCTGAAAGTTGAATGAAATTTTTAATTTCTTCAGGTCTGTCTTCTCCGTCTCCATCCATAGGAATGACAAAATCGAACTCTTTTTTCTCAAAGATATATTTCAAGCCAGATGCGATGCATCTTGCATGGCCTCTATTTTCTTTCATATTTATTATCTCTATAGAGCTAATGTTTTCTATATTTGGATAGGTATCAATTATCTGTTGTGATGATGCATCATTTATAACAACTATTGATATCTCATGATTTAAATCTTTTATTTCATGGTTAATATTTTCAATAAGTAATTTTAAAGACTCTCTATCGTTATAAATTGGAATTAAAACTACATATTTCATCTATCTTGATCCTACACAAATATTATCAAGACACATATAATCTTTCAATTGATCAAGTTTTTCTCTTTCAACAGAGCCTTCCCAAACTGGTCTTGATTTTAAATGGTATGAAAGATTTCCAGCATTCCATTCATCTCCCAAAACTACATTTATTTTTGAGTCAAATTGCTGATCCCAAGCATATTGTGTTTTTACAGCAATTTCTTTACCCATATAATCAGTTCTTTTATCTTCATTCGAGATTGAAACATAAGCGTAAAGTCCTGGTGATAAAAAGAAAAAGAATATAAATCCAATCATGAATGGTTTTAATTTTTTAAGATTAATTTGAGCTTGTAACAAATAAACAAATAGTGAACCAAAAAATAAATAAAATGGTGTCATCCACATTGTTCTTATTTTTGATCCAGTGATTAATGAAGTTAAAAGCATTAAAACAATTGGCAAAATATTAATAGCTATTAAAAAAAGTAAATTTTTATCTTTAAAATTAATTTTTAAGTTTATTTTTTTTACTAGTAACCAAATTAAAATAAAAAATGGAATTAGTATTCCTATTTGTTTTGCCAAAAAGGTTAATGGATATTTAATATGATCTATAAAGCTAGATTGTTCTAAGCCAGTTCTAGCCAATCCATATGTAATTGTAATAAAATCATTATTATATAGCCATATAAAATGTGGAACCAAAACTACTAAGAAAACTTCGATAGTGATGAGATATTTAAAATCAAACTTTCTCTCCTTTTTGAAAAAAATTAAATAAATAAACAAAAGATCGATGGATGCTAACAAATAAATAAATAAATATTTTGACAAGAATCCAAAAGCAGCAAACAAACCTACTAAAAAACAATCTAAAAACTTTATTTCTTTACCACTATATATTTTCCAGAAATAATAAACTGTTAAAGACCAAAAAGGTAATTGACAAACATTTACATTAAATTCTGGTGTAGTGAAATTGTAAAAATAAATTGCCTCGATTAATAATACCGAAATTAAACCTAATAATTTATTGTTAAATATTTCATTTGAAAATTTAAAAACATAATAAAAAGATATAATTACAAAAATTTGACTCAAAAGATAATAAACCCAATCTTGTGATCCAAAAATTTGATAAAAAACTTCTGAAAAAAAGCACTCATGGGTGGATGTTTATTAAATCCCCAATCTAAATTACTTCCCCAAGCCAAAGCTTCGATTGTATCCAGTGGTAAATTATGATTTGTAAGTGATGGAATCAGTGTCCAAAAAATTAGATGAGCTGTAACAAAAATATAAAAAACATTATTAATATTTTTGTTATTAATGGTCATTTATAAATATTTATATTAATTAAGCTTGCTTGACACCCCTAATTTGCTGAATATACTGCGATCGATTAAAATTAAGCTATGCCAAAGACTGCTAAAGCAAAGAAAAAAGTATCAAAACCTAAAACAAAAGTTGTAAGTAAAGCGAAACCAACTTCGACTAAAGTTGTTTCGCAAGGTCCTGTAAAAATTTCAAAAACTTATGTTCCGAAAGATACTGAAAAATATATGTGTGAAAAACATAAAGTCTATTTCAGAATTAGACTAACTGAATGGAAGAAGGAACTAATCAAAGCTAACAATGAAGCTCTTTATAATGGCGCGATGGATGACAATAACATTTCAGCTGATATTGTTGACCAGGCTAACTCATATATTGATAGCAATGTAGAGATGAAAGCAATTAATAGACAAATTAAATTAATTTCAGAAATTGATAAGGCGTTGAGAAGAATTAGAGAAGATACTTATGGTTATTGTTTAGATACAGCAGAACCAATAGGATTAAAAAGATTAATGGCAAGACCTGTTGCTAAATATACTATTGCTGCACAAGAAAAGCATGAAAAAGAGGAAAAAGTTCATGCTGATGACTAAAAATGAAAAAGAAATCATCTAAGCAAAATTCAATCTCGTTCCTATTTGCTAAGAAATATATTTATTTTTACTATCCTTTTTTCTGGATTGTCTTGTTGATATATTTATTTTTGAAATGAATAAAAAATTAATTTTAATTATTATTGTAATTGTTGCTATTGAATTTTCAGGTTATGGAATTCTTAGCACTCTTTATAGGTTATTTGGATAAATCTTTAAGGTTTAGGAATTTTGGCTTCCTTATCCATAAAAGCGTAACCTTTAATAACAGCTTCACGATCTGCTATTTCTAAATACCATCTAGATAAATTTTTATAATTTTTCAAACCAATATCATGCCATTCATGTCTTGCCATCCATGGCCAGGTTGCAATATCAGCAATTGTGTATTCAGGACCTGCAAGAAATTTAGACTCTTTCAATCTTGTGTCTAATTCTCCATAAATTCTCTTAGTAATTTTAAAATATCTTTCCTCCCCAAATTCACTTTTGCCTGGATTGTAATGATGAAATTGATGATGTTGACCGATCATAGGTCCAACAGTTCCCATTTGAGCCATCAACCACTGATTAATAACCAGTCTATCTTTTTCATTGTAAAATTTTCCACTTTTATCACCAAGATACATTAAGATTGCACCAGACTCGAATATACTTTTATTGTTCTCATGATCAATAATGACAGGAATTTTTCCAAACGGACTTAGCTTTATGAATTCTGGTTTGAATTGTTCATCTTTACCTAAATCAACTTTGGTTACTTTGTACTCATAACCAATTTCCTCAAGCATAATACTTATTTTCCATCCATTTGGAGTGTTGGCAGAAAAAAGTTCTATCATTTTTTAACGCCAAGTCTTTCTTGTGCAGCTTTAGACGTAGTTGTAAATTCAAATCTTAATCTTTCATCAGGTTTAGCATATTTAAAACAGCCTCTAGCTGCCAATGCGCCCTCATGGAAACCTGAAAGAATTAATTTCAATTTTCCAGGATAAGAACAAATATCTCCAATTGCAAATATTCCATTTACATTGGTTTCGAAGTTTTCTGTATTTACCTGAACAGTTTTTTTATCAATATTTAACCCCCAATCTAAAATAGGACCAAGTTGCATAATCAAGCCAAAAAAACCTAACACATAATCAGATTTAATCTCCTTAATTTCACCTTCGTCGTGTTTTATTTTAAGAGTTTCAATTTGTTGTTCTCCACTTACAGAATCCATTTGATACTTTGTATATAAATTTAATTTTCCTTGATCATTAAGCTCTTTTACTTTTTGAACGCTTGCTTCTGCACCACTAAAACCATCTCTTCTATGAATTAAGTTTACTTTAGAGTTATTTGACAATTCAATTGCCCAGTCTAATGCTGAGTCTCCTCCACCAAAAATTGAGATAGTTTTATCTTTGAATATTGATTTATCTTTAATTGAGTAAAATAAAGATTTACCTTCAAATTTTTCACATTCTTTTACTGAAAATTTTCTAGGCTCAAAAGAACCAACACCACCAGCTATTACAATTGCTGCAACATCAAACTCTACTCCACCAGAAGTTTTAACATGCCATCTATTTTGATTTTTTTTTAACTCTTCTACTCTTTCATTTAAATGAAATTTGACATTGAAAGGTTTAATTTGTTTTAGAAGATTATTAGTTAATTCTTCACCAGTACACTCAGGAACTGCTGGAATGTCATAAATAGGTTTGTCGGGATAAAGCTCAATACATTGACCTCCAGCTTTATCAAGATTATCTACTATCTCGCAACTCAAACCTATAATTCCAAGTTGATGAGCACAAAATAATCCTGTTGGTCCTGCTCCAATAATTAAAACATCTGTTTTATTCATCTAACCTTGCTTTGATGGAATGTTTACTTCTAATCCATCTAAATCATCTGAAACTGTAATCTGACAACTTAACCTGCTATTATTTTTTGGTTCAAATGCCATATCAAGCATATCTTCCTCACCATCCTCTTTTGCTGGAAGCTTATCTAACCATTCTTGTTTGACATAAACATGGCAGGTAGCACACGCCATTCCTCCCCCACAATCTGCATCAATTCCTGGAATATCATTTTGAATTGCACCTTCCATTACAGTTAATCCTTTTTGAACATCAACTGTATGAGTTTTGTTATCGTGAGTGTGGTATGTAATTTTTGCCATGCGTTATATATAGTTTCTTATCTAAATTGAACAAGTAAGTAAAATCATACTTAGTATATTTTTTAAATATTTTGAGGTTCAGGTATCTCTTTTTTTATAAAATAACTTGTATCTTCTTTTTGTTTTATAAGTGCTGGAATTATTTCTTTATAAGCATCAACTAAACCATTATTTGGCTTGGGTAATTGATCTTTTATATGATGGTGCAGCTTATCAAGATTATATGATGGGACAGTTGGAAACATATGGTGAGTTAAATGATATTCCATTTTCCAATATAAGAAGCTTAATATTGGATTTAAATACATTTCCCGTGATGTAACTCTGTGATCTTTGATGTTCCTTGCAAGACCCGCATGTTGAGTAAAAGCAACAATTTTATGTAAAGTTTTTCCATAAAATTGTGGTAGTACAAAATATAATAAAGGCATCCAAGAAGAAACGAGTATAGACCATAAAATAATTGATAACCAAATAGCAACATAAATTCTTGAAATAAAAATTGATTTTGGTTGTGCATTTTCTGGAATGCTATCTTGCATAACTTTTGTTTTAATTCCTAGGGCATGTTGAATGATTTCAAACGAAATATGTTTTTTAAAGAAAACTAAATCTAAAAATGGAATTATATTTATAATTAAACGCTTCGGTGTTTCTTTTAAATCATTTCCATATTCAATTTCATGATCAAATGGATTTTCTGTTGAGTAAGTGTTTCCGTGATGAACAAAGTGTGTGTATCTCCATCTTGTTGGTTCAAAATTGGCCATGTATGATGAAATATAATAAAAAAGTTCATTTAAGAATTTTGATTGAAATGCAGTTTTGTGACCTGTCTCATGCCATAGTGGATTAGAGAAAGAATAAATATTTCCATAAACTAAAAACCAAAATACAGACCACCATGTACCCCAAGTTTGATATGCAAAAATTCCTGTTACCAATAATAATCCAAAAAAAACTGAAACATGTTGAAGTCCTTTTAAATCTGATTTCTTAGAAAGCTCTTTAAGAACTTCTTTATCAACTTGGCATTTGTGCCATTTTTCTAATTTAACATCCATAGATAAAATTATGTATAGTTATTATACATAATTTTAATAAAGGTAAAAAAAAAGGGCAAGTACAAAAATTGTACCTGCCCTTAATTTAAATTTTAGCTAATTACTTAGCTCTTCTTCCGCTTGAACTAGTTGCAGCGGCCCAAATTACTAGACCAAATGCAATTTTGTTAATGAAGTCAGCTAAGTTGTAAACGACGTTAAGTGAGTCAGCGTCTACACCACCAGTTAGGTAACCAAATACATAACCTAATGGGTAAATTGCCCAACCTACTGTAACGATCATTCTCATTGCTCCGAATGCAGTTACAAGAGCTTTGTTACCACTCTTCTGTGCAGCTTTACCAGCTTCACCTGAGAATACTTCATAAAGAATGTATACCCAACCTGCCATTCCGATGATGAAACCAAGTGTAGCATTAATGTATCCTGCTTCACCTAAGTATCCACCGATTAGCATTACTAATGAACCAATTAACAATCTCCAGAACATTCCAGAGTTTGCTTTACCAATAGCTGCTAGAATTAAATAGAATTCTACCATCTGTAATGGCACAGTGATTAACCAGTCAATGTATCTGTAAACAGTTGGCGAGTCTCCAGTAGCAACCCATACTTCTCTCATGTACATGTAGTGTATGAATGCAATACCAGTTACTAGACCAGCAACAATAACTGATGTTCTCCAGCCTGATGCGACATTGCCTGCTTCCATGAAGAAGAAAGCAGTAGCTGCTAACATTCCCATAGAGATAACCCAGAATGAAATTCCGACGAAGTCATCTTGCATCAACATCGTTGCGTCTGCTGCAATAGCTATACCTGAAAATCCAATCAGAGCCATAGCTGCTAAAGCAAACAATTTAAGTTTTTTCATAAAAAACTCCCTCTTCGTTAGTTTTTATTAGTTTATATAAACTAGACTTAAGTTTCCTTAAGCCAATGACGCGGTTAATAGCAAATTAAATTAGATAAATGAAGACTTAATTGCGACTAATTCTCATTGATTTTACTTAATTTTTAAAATTAAATACAATTTATAAGTTAAAAATCAAAAAAAATAAGGAATTCGAATCAGATCTTTATGTCAAAGAAACTTCAAGAAATTTACGACAATTCATTAAAAAATCCTGAAAAATTTTGGCAAGAAGCGTCGCAAGATATCTTTTGGTTTAAAAAACCAACCAAAATTTTAAATAAATCAAACCCACCTTTCTACAAATGGTTTGAAGATGGAGTAACAAACACTTGTTATAACGCTTTGGACATTCATATTGATCAAGGAAGAGGTAAGAGAACAGCTTTAATCTATGATAGTCCTATCACCGGTAACAAAAGTCAGTTCACTTATGAGGAATTAAGATCAAAAGTTTCCAAATTTGCGGGAGCATTAAAGGCTCAAGGTGCCAATAAAGGAGACCGGGTGATCATTTACATGCCAATGATCCCTGAAGCAGTTGTTGCTATGCTTGCTTGTGCTAGGATTGGAGCAATACACTCAGTAGTCTTTGGTGGTTTTGCCTCAAACGAGCTTGCAAGCAGAATAGATGACAGTAAAGCGAAAATATTAGTGACTGCTTCGTGTGGTTTTGAACCAGGAAGAACAGTTGAATACAAACCTCTTGTAGATGAGGCGATAAAAATAGCTAATCATAAAATTGAAAAAATGATTTTATTCCAAAGACCTGGTCAAGAGGTTAAATTAAATGCTCCAAATGAGGTCAGTTGGGAAGAAGTAGTTTCAAATGCTAAAGATGCAGACTGTGTTGAGATGAACTCGAATGAGTTTGCCTATATTTTGTACACATCAGGTACAACTGGAACCCCCAAAGGGATAGTTAGAGACATTGGAGGCCACATTGTTGCTCTCAAATGGACTATGAAAAATATCTACAACATTGATACTGATGATATTTGGTGGTCTGCTAGTGATATTGGTTGGATTGTAGGACACTCATACATTGTCTACGCTCCATTATTTAAAGGATGCACTACAGTTTTGTTTGAAGGTAAGCCCGTAGGAACACCAGATGCAGGAGCTTTTTGGAAAATCATTTCAGATTATAAAGTAAAATCTCTTTTTACAGCTCCAACAGCTTTTAGAGCCATAAAGAAAGAGGATCCTGAAGGTAAATTTTTCTCAAAATATGACCTAAGCAGTTTTGAAAGCTTATTCCTTGCTGGAGAGAGAGCTGATCCAGATACTATAAAGTGGGCTGAGAATTTACTTAAAGTTCCAGTTATTGATCATTGGTGGCAAACAGAGACAAGCTGGGCAATTAGCTCAAATTGTACTGGTATCGAAATGATGGAAACAAAATATGGTTCAGCCTGCAAAGCTGTCCCTGGATATGATGTCAAAATAATTAAACCAGATCAATCTTTGGCTAAACCAAATGAAATGGGAGACATAGTAGTAAAACTTCCATTACCTCCAGGTACATTCCCAACATTATGGAATGCAGATCAAAGATACAAAGAAAACTATATGTCTAATTATAAAGGGTATTATCAAACATACGATGCAGGCCACATTGATGATGATGGTTATATTTGGATTATGTCTAGAACTGATGACATAATTAATGTAGCAGGTCATAGATTATCCACTGGTGCAATCGAAGAAGTGTTGTCAGAACATCAATCTGTTGCTGAATGTGCGGTACTTGGAATAGCGGATAAGTTAAAAGGTCAACTACCTATTGGATTGGTAGTATTAAAATCTGGTGTTGATAAAGATAATAAAACTATATCTAAAGAATGTGTCCAGATGGTAAGAGATAAAATTGGTCCTGTCGCTGCATTTAAAGTTGTAATTGTTATTAAGAGATTACCAAAAACTAGATCAGGAAAAATTTTAAGAGGAACTATAAGAAAAATTGCAGATGGTATTGATTATAAGGTGCCACCTACAATTGATGATCCAGCAATTCTAACTGAAATCACAGAAGATTTGATTAATCACAAAATCCTAAATAATGGTTAAAACTTATATCTTTTTAATCGCTGCAATATTTTGTGAGGTTGCCGGAACAATGTTGCTTCCTGTGTCACAAAACTTCACAAAGCTTGTGCCAACAGTTGCTCTATCTGCTTTTTATCTCACAGCTTTTTATTTATTAACTTTTGTGGTTAATAAACTTCCAATAGCAATTGTTTATGCAACATGGAGTGGTTTAGGAATTTTTACTATCGCAATCCTTGGATATATATTTTTTAAACAAACTCTAGCTTGGCAAGCAATTTTGGGATTGTTCTTAATTGTGATCGGTGTAATTTTGGTAAATAGTTTTACTGGCAAGCTTAGCTAAACTGTAAAGGAGTCCCATCTGGATCACCTAAAATTTTTCCATCCTGCATTTTAATCTTTCCTGAGATTATTGTATGGGTAGGTGTTCCTTTAAATTTAAATCCATTAAATGGTGACCACTTACATTTACTTTCAATATTTTCATTTTTAATTTCGATTGTTTTGTTCATATCAACAATTGTAAAGTCTGCATCATAGCCCTCTTTAATAAATCCTTTGTTTTTTATTCCAAAAATCTTAACTGGATTTTCACATACAAAGTTCATTAATTGATTAAGTGATAGTTTTCCATCATTGATGTGATTTAACATTACAGGCATTAAAGTTTGAACTCCTGGCATCCCTGAGGGTGTGTTTGGATATACCTTATCTTTATTTTCTTTTAAATGAGGAGCATGATCTGACCCAATCGTATCATTAAAATTGTTTCTCACTCCATACCATAATCTGTCATAATGAGATTTATCTCTTAATGGCGGATTCATTTGAGCATAAGTTCCAAGCTTGTCATAACAATCTGGAGCGTAAAGAGTTAAATGCTGAGGAGTAATCTCAAATGTGATATTTCCTTTGTGTTGAGATAGAAAATCAATTTCTTCTTTTGTTGTAATATGAAGTACATGAGCTTTTTTATTATGCTTTTCTGCAATTCGAACAATTCTTCTTGTAGATGCTATTGCACACTCTGCACTTCTCCATACAGGATGTGTATGAACATCACCCTCTTTAATCAATTTCTTATTAACTTTTAAAATTGCCTCATCTTCAGAATGAACTGCTACTACTTTTGAAGCATTTTGAAAAACCTTATCTATATCGTCTTCTTCGGCAACTAATAAATTACCAGTTGAAGAACCTGCAAAAAGTTTAATACCACAACAACCTTCTAAACCCTCTAGACTTGCTAAATCATCTGCATTGTCTGCTGTTGCCCCAAAATAAAAAGCGTAGTTGCAATACATTCTTTTTTTAGCGAGATCTAGTTTTCTTTGAAACTCTTTCATATTTGAAGTTGGTGGATTAGTATTTGGCATTTCAAATACACTAGTTATTCCACCTGCAATTGCTGCTCTACTCCCTGAATGAAGATCCTCAGTATCTGTTGATCCTGGTTCTCTAAAATGTGTTTGGGTATCTATGCAACCAGGTAATACTGTATGACCTTCTGCATTAATTATCTCTTTTGCTTCTTCTGAAATTTGTCCAATCTGTTGAATTTTTCCATCTTTTATAGCAACATCTGCATCTTTTAATTCACCATCGATGTAACATTGTCCATTTTTAATTATAAGATCTAACATTTTGAGAAATTGTTATTATATTACAATCTATAATTAATCAATTATGAATATTAAAAACGTTTATATTTTAGATGACAGAGCAATTCTTTATATTAATGGAGAAGATGCAAAAGAGTTTCTTCAAAATCTCATTAGTAACGACATAAATAAAATAAGCGATGTAAATAGTTGTTTTAGTTCATTACTTACACCCCAAGGTAAATTTTTATATGAATTTATCATCACAAAACATAAGTCAGGATATTTTCTAGATTGTGAAAAACCTCAAGTAGAGGAGTTATTCAAACAATTATCCTTGTATAAACTAAGATCAAAAGTTGAAATTCTCAATTTAAGTAATGAATTTGTTGTTGCAGCATTTTCACATGAAAAATTCTTAACTTTCGATGAAGCAAAAGATCAACCTGGATATACAATTAAATATAGAGAAGATCCAATTTTTTTAGATCCAAGAAATAAGAACTTGGGCGCGAGATTAATTATTAATTTAGAAAAACTTTATTTATCTTTAAAAAAACTAGATCTTCATGATGCTAATCTTAAAGAATATTATTCATTAAGTCATAGTCTCGGAATAGTACCAAAAGATTTAAATAAATTGAAAGACAAATTGTTTGGTATTGAATGTAATTTTGAAGAATTAAATGGGATTGATTTTAAAAAAGGGTGTTATGTTGGACAAGAAAATACAGCTCGAATTAAATTAAAGAACAAGCTTTCAAAAAGATTATTTCCAATAAATGTAATTAATGGAAAACTACACGAAGGTGAAAGTATTTATAATAATGAAATAGAAATAGGTAAGGTTTTAATTGATAGCGACTACCCTTTTGCATTAATTAAATACTTAAACGAAAACTTTGATGAAAAAGCAAATTTTAAAACTAAAGAGGCTTCGATAAATATCAATAAACCTGATTGGATAAAAAACTAATTTTCTTATTTAAATAAATAAACAATCATTAAAATTATAAAAACTAAAATAATCCAAATACTTAGATTTTTAAGGAATTGCTTTAACTGAGAATTTGATTGTAAAAAACTTGGTAGAACTAAAAGCAAAACCCCAACCATAAATATTACAGAAAGTAATTTATCCATCAAAAACCCCTATATAAAATTCACTTTGGTGCGGTCGGAGAGACTCGAACTCTCATGGACTAAGTCCACACGGCCCTCAACCGTGCCTGTCTACCAATTTCAGCACGACCGCGATATGTCCCATAATAAATGAATGACAATTATGATTCAAATTGGTAAAAATCCTCATGGAATTTACACAAGAAGTACGTAAAGCGACAGATCCTATTTATCAAAAAATTTCTAAGGTTATGCCTGAAATTGAATGGTCAGTACATGCACCATATATTCATAAAATTAATAAATTAAAAAAAGAAAAAAACGCTGTAATTCTGGCCCACAATTATCAAACACCAGAAATTTATCATGGTGTTGCAGATTTTTCCGCAGACTCTCTTGCACTAGCAATTGAAGCTTCAAAAACTTCGGCTGATATTATTTTAATGGCTGGAGTTCATTTTATGGCAGAGACTGCAAAATTAATGAGTCCTAATAAAAAAGTTATTCTACCGGATATGGATGCTGGCTGTTCTTTATCATCATCTATTACAGGTAAAGATGTTAGGCTATTAAAAGAGAAATACCCGGGCGTTCCTGTTGTGTCTTATGTTAACACGTCTGCAGAAGTTAAGGCTGAAACAGATGTTTGTTGTACATCCGCGAACGCAGTTAAAATAGTTAAATCACTTGGAGTAAAAAGGGTAATATTTTTACCTGATGATTACTTGGCTAAATATGTTGCTTCTCAAACTGATGTTGAAATTATTTCTTGGAAAGGAATTTGTATTGTCCATGATCAATTTAATAAAAAAGAAATAGAGGATATAAGAAAAAATAATCCAGGAATTAAAATTATTGCACATCCAGAATGTCCTCCTGATGTAATTGAAGCAAGTGATTTTGCAGGATCAACTTCTGGAATGATTAAATATGTAAAAGATAACCAACCAAAAAAAGTTATGATGGTTACTGAGTGCTCAATGAGTGACAATATCCAGATAGAAAATCCAAATGTAGACTTTGTTAAGCCATGTAATATGTGTCCTCATATGAAAAAAATTACACTTCCAAAAATTTTAGATTGTTTAGAGAACGAAACTGGTGAAATTATTATGGACAAAGAGACAATTGATAAAGCCAGAATATCTGTAGAGAGAATGGCAGCCATTGGCAGATAATTAAGTGTCAAAAATTAAATTAAGCAAAGAGTTTATTAAAAGCACTGTAAAGCTAGCATTAAATGAGGATCTTTATCCTTCAGGAGATATCACTTCAAGTTTAATTGAAGATGATAAAATTGTAACGGTTAAATTAATTGTAAATCAAAGTGCAATTGTTGCAGGGTTGTTATTTGCTAAACAAACTTTTGCATTAATTGATGATAAAATAAAATTCATTATTAAGAAAAAAGATGGTTCGAAAATTAATAAAGGAAATTTAGTAGCTTTAATTAAAGGTAATGCAAAAAATATTCTAATCGCTGAAAGAGTAGCTTTAAATTTTTTATCTCACATTTCTGGAATAGCAACTAAAACAAATGAGTTTGTTAAATTAGCTGGAAAAAAAACTAAAATTTGTTGCACAAGAAAAACGATTCCTAATCTAAGAGTTATCCAAAAATATGCTGTTAAATTAGGAGGTGGTATAAATCATAGATTTAATTTAAGTGATGAATATTTAATTAAAGATAATCATATTGCTAGTTCAGATTTAAAAACTTTAGTCTTAAATGCAATAAAAAATAAAAAAGGAAAAAAAATTACGGTTGAGGTTGATACAATCAAACAACTTAAGTCAATATTAGGTCTAAAATTTAATACTGTTTTGCTCGACAATATGAGTGTTAAAAAACTAAAACATGCTGTTAAAATTGCTAAAAAATATTATGAAACTGAAGCTTCGGGGAATGTTACTTTAAAAACTGTTAAAGCCATTGCGTCTACTGGAATTAACAGAATTTCTGTTGGTAGTATTACACACAGCGCTCCTGCAATTGACTTTAAGTTAGAAATTTAATTAACAAACTTTGATAGATCTGGCTTAAAATAATTAGGACCTTTCATGACTTTTCCAGATTCATTGTAAATTGGTTTTCCATTTTCATCTAACTTGCTCATATTTGAATTTTGGACTTCATCAAAACACATATCCAAATCAATTCCAAAGGCGTGACCTGCTCCATAAGTTACATATAATATGTCTGTTAGCGCATCAGCTACTTCCAATAAGTCCTTATTATTCATGGCTTCTGTAAGTTCCTCTAATTCCTCTTTTATTAGATCTATCCTTAATTTATTTATTTTATCAGTACTAAATGAAGGTTTTGTTTTTACTTCCTGACCAAAAGTTTTCATGAAAGTACCAACTTTACTAAAATTCGACATAATGCTCCTGTATGTTTTTAAAAAATTATTGTATGTTAATAATTATTTGTTACTTAAAAATTAATCAATGAAATTAAGAAAAGAATTTGACAGTATTGGAAGCATAAATGTACCAAATGATAAATATTGGGGAGCATCTACTCAGAGATCCAATAAATTTTTTAATATTGGAAAAATTTTAGTAAATATTTCAATCATTAAATCAATTTCAATTATCAAAAGATCGGCTGCAATAGTTCATGCAAAAGACAAATTGATAGATGGAAGAATTTCTAAAGCAATAATCAAAGCATCAGACGAAGTAATCAAAGGTAAATTAGATGAAAACTTCCCTTTAAAAGTCTGGCAAACAGGTTCCGGAACACAAACAAACATGAATGTAAATGAGGTCATTGCAAACAGAGCAATAGAAATTTTAGGAGGAAAAAAAGGAACAAAAAAACCCGTGCATCCAAATGATCACGTAAATAAATCACAATCTACAAATGATGTTTTTCCAACTGCGATGCATATCTCTGTAGCTAAAGAGACAATAAGTAAAATGTTACCTAGTTTAAAAATTTTAGAAAAGGAGCTAAAGAGAAAATCAAATGAATTTAAAAATATAGTTAAAATTGGAAGAACTCATTTACAAGATGCTACTCCATTATCTCTTGGACAAGAATTTTCAGGATATCATTTTCAAGTTAAAAAAAGTATCGAAAGAATAGAGTATGCTTTAAATGAAATACTATTTCTTGCGCAAGGAGGCACAGCCGTTGGAACTGGAATAAATTCAAAAAAAAATTTTGATAAAAAAATTGTAAAAGAAATCGCTAAATTTACAAAAATTAAATTTAAACCAGCTCCAAATAAATTTGCAGAACTTGCGGCACATGATGCAATAGTAAATTTTTCAGGTGCTTTAAATACATGTGCGGTAGCTTTAATGAAAATATCTAATGATATAAGATTTTTAGGTTCAGGCCCTAGAGCAGGTTATGGAGAATTAATTTTACCAGAGAACGAGCCAGGTTCATCAATAATGCCAGGTAAAGTAAATCCAACACAATGTGAGGCTGTAACTATGGTTTGCGTTAAAGTTATTGGAAACCATAACGGAATAACAATGGCAGGTTCACATGGACATTTTGAACTAAATGTTTTTAAACCTTTAATTGCACATAATATTTTACAATCAATCGATTTAATAGCTGACAGCACAAAAAATTTTGCTCTTTATTGCGTCAAAGGAATAAAAGCTAATAAAAAAAAAATTCAAGAACATCTAGATAATTCTCTAATGTTGGTAACCGCACTCGCTCCTCATATTGGATATGATAACGCTGCTAAAATTGCAAAAACTGCACTTAAAAATAATACAACTTTAAAGCATGAAACTTTAAAGACAGGACTAATAACCGAAAAAGACTACAATAAAATTGTTGATCCTAAAAAGATGATTTACCCAGCATAGCTCTTAATCGCTTGGTTTAATAAGTTTTTAAAATAAATTTTATTTTGTAAATCATCTTTTTTTAAAATTATATTACTTAGAATTTTATTAACATTATCATTAATTTTGTTGTCAATTTTAATATCTTTTAACTCGGCTATTTTTTGGTCAAAACTATAAGTAAAATTTAAATCAATTTGATTAACTTGATTTCTATAATTTTTTGGTGTTAAAAGAAATTTATATAAATTATTGTAATCTCTTACTTTTATCTTTAGCTTTCCATCCAAAACTAATTCTCCGTTTCTAACAAAAATCAAACTCTCGAGTAATTCAAAATCTGCTATGTCTTTCCATTGAAATTTTGTCTTGTCTGTATCTATTAAACCTTCTTGAATTTTTAAATTTAAACTAACATTTTTAAAGTTTGAATTTTTATAAACACTTTCCGCATTTATATTTAATTTAAAATCAATATTTTTATTATTTAATATTTCTGTTTTTAAAAGTTGAGCTAAAATAGCATTAGAACCAAATAGATAATTTAAATTTATTTGATCTGAATTGCCTTCTAAATTTGCATAAAAGGGTTTGAAATTAAATTTGCCTTTATAAGTAACATCTGGTTGATCAATTTTATCAAATATATGAAAATCAAATAAATTTTTTTCAATTTTATAATCTACAAGTCTTTTTATTTTATTTAAATTAAGTTTTGATTTACCAATTTTTTTATTATTCTCAAAGATCAATTCATTTTCAATATTGAGCTTCATTAAATCAAGATTAATTTTAGATAAATTTTTCTTGTTATCTTCACTAAAAAAAGATTCTACTGAAAAAGGAATATTAAATATTTCATTTTCTGAATAAAAAATATTTTTTAATTTTTTTGAATCAAAATAATATTTCATCTTAAAAATTTTGGCTATAAACAAAACTTCATCTTCTATATTTTTAAAAAAAACATTGCTATTATTAATTGTTATTTTTCCACCTTGGAAACCTCTATTTAATAGCTCTATAAAAAAATTATAATTTTTTGTATCAAGATTAAAATTTGTGTTTTCTAAAATCATATCTCTTATTTCAATATCCTTTATTGAAAAAAGATTATCAAATGATATGAAAATTTTTAATTTACTAATTTCAGCAATTTCTTTTTTATTATCAAGAATTTTAGAGTCTGTAGTTATGAAATGAGGTCTGGGAAAAAAGTTATATTTTATATTTTGAGAAAATTTAAAATTTAAATCATATTTGACTTGAAACTCATTTTTTAACCTTTTTGAAATATCAGTTTGATTGAAAAAAGTAGGTAATAATAAATAAGATACAGAAATAACAAAAAGTGCGACAAAAGTTAAAATTATTTTATTATTTTTAAATAAATAACTTAAATTTTTAGAATTTAACTTGTTTAAATTTTTTTCTAAAAGAATATTAATAAATTTATTAATGTTTTTTAAATGTTTTACAAAAAAATTTGTTTTACTCATAACAATCAAGAAATCTTATAAAGGATTATTTTAAATGATAAACAAAGATTATTTAGAAAATTTAAATGATGCCCAAAAAGAAGCTGTTCTTCATCTAGATGGCCCACTTTTGATTGTGGCTGGGGCCGGATCTGGAAAAACAAAAGTTTTAACTTCTAGAATTGCTAATATTATTAAAGAAAAAAAGGCATTTCCAAATCAAATCTTGGCAGTAACATTTACAAATAAAGCTGCTAAAGAAATGCAAAATAGAGTCAGCAAAATACTCGGCTCTACCGCAGTCGGACTTTCATGGCTAGGCACATTTCATTCTATTTGTGCGAAATTGTTGCGAAAACATGCATCTGCTGCGAAACTTAATTCCAATTTTACTATTATTGATTCAGATGATCAGATCAGACTCATTAAAAATATTTGTAAGGCTGAAAATATTGATATTAAACAATTGTCTCCAAGGTTTATATTGGCAATAATTGATCGTTGGAAAAATAAAGGATTTTATCCTAATGAAGTAATAATCAATAAAAAAGATCTTTATGAAAAAACAATTCTTCCACTTTATAAAACTTATCAACAAAAATTAACCGACCTTAACTCTTGTGACTTTGGAGATCTTATTTTGCATGCTGTTAAAATTTTAGAATTTAATACAGATATTAGAGAAATATATTCGAAAAATTTTAAATATATTCTTGTTGATGAATATCAAGATACAAATTTTATTCAAAGTAAATGGCTGAATCTCCTATCAGAAAAAAATAAAAATATTTGCTGTGTAGGGGATGATGATCAATCGATTTATAGTTGGAGGGGTGCAGAAATTAAAAATTTTTTAGAATTTGATCAAGTTTATAAAAATACAAAAGTAATAAGATTAGAGCAAAATTATAGATCTTCTCAGAATATTTTATCTGTAGCTTCAAACCTTATTTCTAATAATCAAAATAGAGTTGGGAAAACATTGATTACTACAATGGAAGAGGGTGATCCAGTGCAATTAAACTGTTTTAAAAATGGTAAAGATGAAGCAACTGGGATTTCTGATGAAATCGAAAAAAAAATAAAAAAAAAGTTTTCATATAATAATATTGCAATTTTAGTTAGAGCCATTTTTCAAACACGTGAATTTGAGGAAAGATTTCTTAAAATTGGTATGCCTTACAGAATATTGGGTGGTACAAAATTTTACGAAAGAGCAGAAATTAAAGATTGTGTTGCATATTTAAGATTAATTCATCAGGAAAAAGATGACTTGGCTTTTGAAAGAATAGTGAATAACCCAAAGAGATCAATAGGTGACAGTACTTTAAAAAATATTCATGAGTTTGCTAAGGAAAATAATTTAAATTTAGAAAGAGCATCAATAAAAATGCTTGAACAAAATTTAATCAAACCGAAAGCTAAAATTGGTCTTGGTTTATTTATCAATTCTTTGATGAAGTGGAGAAACGATTTAATTGTAAAAAAATCAAGTCATATAAAATTATTACAAATTGTTTTGGATGAATCAGGATATTCAGCAATGCTTAAAAATAAAAAAGATGTAGATAATGAAAATAGATTGGAAAATATAAAAGAATTATTAAGCGCGATGAAAGAATTTGACAATTTAGAAAGTTTTTTAGAGCATGTATCTTTAGCAACCTCAGTAGATCAAGAATGGGATGGTGAAAAAGTTAACATGATGACAATGCATGCTGCAAAGGGATTAGAATTTGATGTTGTATTTTTACCTGGTTGGGAAGAGGGATTATTTCCACATCAAAAATCTATCGAAGAAAAAGGTCAAAATGGCTTGGAAGAAGAAAGACGGTTAGCATATGTAGGAATTACAAGAGCAAAGAAAAAAGCTATAATTTCCTTTTCAATGAATAGATTTTATCAAGGAGATTGGATTGATAGTATGGCTTCAAGATTTGTTGATGAACTTCCAGAAAAACATTTAGAAAAAAACTCCTTCTTTGATGAGGAAATTAATAATGATGATGATTTTGATTTTAATCAAGATTTTGAGATTGAGGAAGGTACAAGAAGTCCTGGTTGGATAAGATATCAAAAGAGAATAAAATGAAAAATTACATAGAAGAATTAAGAAGTAAATTCAAGAAATATAAAATTGATGGCTATGTAATTCCAAAAAATGACGATTATTTTACAGAATATTCAAAATTAAATCGATTAGAGGTTATCTCAAACTTTAGTGGATCTGCTGGTTTAGCCATAATTCTTAAAAATAAAAATTATTTGTTTACTGATGGAAGATATACAATTCAAAGTAAAATTGAGAGTGGAAAAAATTTTAAAATTAATGGATTTGAAAAATTAATAAATTGTAGTTTGTTTAAAAATCTCACACTTGGCATAGATCCAAAGTTATTTACCAATACTCAAATAAAAAATTATTTTTTAAAACACAATAAAATCAAATATGTTGAAAAAAATCTAATTGATGAAATTAAAAAACAGAAAGAGAATACTTCTATCCCATTTTTTTCTTTAAATAAAAATATTGTTGGTGAAAGTATTAATTCTAAATTAAATAAAATAACCAAATACTTAAAAAAAAATAAATCTGATTATATTTTTATCAGTGCACCAGAAAATGTTGCGTGGACTTTAAATATACGAGGTGGAGATGGCCCCAACAGTCCAATTCCCAATTCAAGATTGATAGTAAGTAAATCAAAAAAAATACTACTTATAAGTAATCTTAAAAAGTGTAAGCAATTATTAAAAAATAAAATTATTAAGAAAAACGAATTTTTAGATGAAAATACTTTACCTAGTAAAATACTAAATCTTAAGGGAAAAAACTTTATTATAGATGATAAATCTTGTTCAATATTTTATGAAAATCTAATTAAGTCTAAATTTAAGATCATAAACAGAGATGATCCAGTTTATCTTTTAAAAGCGATTAAAAATAAAACTGAGATTAAAAATATGATTAATGCTCATATCTTAGATGGAGCAGCATTAACTAAATTTTTATTTTGGATAAAAAAAATTAATAAAAAAAAAATTACAGAAGTAGAAGCAGCTAAGAAATTAGAAAATTTTAGAAAATTAAATAAAAGCTTTCTTTATCCTAGTTTTGATACAATAGCAGGCTCAGGTAAAAATGGTGCTATTGTACATTACCGTGCAAAAAAAGAAAAATGCAGAACTATTAATAGAAATGATATTTTGCTATGTGACTCGGGTGGGCAATATAAATATGGGACAACTGATGTCACAAGAACAATCTGTTTTTCTAAACAGAAACATAGTATCAAAAATATTTTCACAAAAGTATTAAAAGGTCATATTGCTGTTGCTACGACTGATATTAATAAAGATGATATAGGTAAAAAAATTGACAAAAGAGCGAGAAAATTTTTAAATAAAAGTAATCTAGATTATGCGCATGGTACAGGACACGGTGTTGGTTTTTTTCTTAATGTTCATGAAGGACCTCAATCTATTACAAAAATAAATGCAGTAAAAATAAGAGAAGGTATGATTTTAAGTAATGAACCTGGGTATTATAAAACCAATGAATATGGCATTAGGATTGAAAATTTAGTTTATGTTAAAAAAATAAAAAAAAATTTGTCATTTCAAAATTTAACAATGGCACCTATAGAGAAAGATTTAATAAATTTTGATTTATTAACAATTGATGAGAAAAACTACCTTTTTAAATATCATTTAGAAGTTTATTCAAGGATATCAAAATATTTAAATCCAAATGAGAGAAGCTGGCTAGCTACTTTTATTTAGCATTTTCAAAAATTCAGCTTGGTCAATTACTTTTATTTTTAACTGTTTGGCATAATCTATTTTTTTTTTAGTTGGTTTTTCGCCAACAATTAAGAAATTTAGTTTTTTTGATACACTGCTAATTGTTTTTCCAGAATTTTCCTCAATCAGAGATTTAACTTCTGCTCTACTAATTCCATTTAATTTACCAGTAACTAAAAAAGTCTTATTATTTAACAAACCATCATCTGAATTTTGAACAGCATCTTTAATTAACAAAACATTTTCCAATTCATTTACAACTTTTTTGTTAGCCTTATTTGAAAAAAAACTCCTAATTGAACTGACTTGTGTTTCACCAATTCCATCAATATTTAGCATATCTTCATAATCAATTTCTTTAGATAAATTTTTAAATTTTGAAAATGATACAAAATGTTTAGACAACAATTTTGCATTTTCTAAACCTATATGTCTTATACCTAGAGAATATATAAATCTTTCTAAAGAAATATTTTTTTTTTGATCAATTGAATACTTTAAATTTTGAACAGAAAGTTTTCCCCAGCCTTCTAAATTTTCAATTTTTGAAAAATCTAAATTAAAAATATCTTGAGGATATTTAATTAATTTTAATTTCCAAAAATTTTCAACTATTTTTTTTCCAAAGCCATCTATATTAAATGCTTCTTTTGAAACAAAATGCTTTAATTTTTCAATTGATATTTTATCACAATAATAACCTTCACTAGAACATCTCCTTACAGCATCAACTTTTTTTGTTACTTTGTTAAATTCTTTAATTGTTTCTGATCCACATGATGGACAATTTTTTGGGAAAATAAATTTTTTTGAATTTTTTAATCTTTTTTGTTTATCTACTGAAAGTATATGAGGTATTACATCGCCAGCTCTCTCTATAACTGCTGTATCACCTATTCTAATATCTTTTCTATTAATTTCGTCTTCATTGTGTAAAGTTGCATTAGAAACTAATACTCCTCCAATATTTATAGGTTTTATTTTGGCTACTGGAGTTAATGCACCTGTCCTGCCGATTTGAATATCAATATCTAAAATTTTAGAAGTTGCTTTATTTGAAGGAAATTTGTGTGCGATTGCCCATCTTGGAGCGTTGGCAACATTTCCTAATCTTTTCTGTAATTCTAAGTCATCTATTTTATAAACAATACCATCTATATCAAAATCTAAATTAGATCTTTGCTGCTCAACTTCGTTATAATTTTGAATTAAATTTTTTATACCAGAAATAGTTTTATTAAGTGGATTAGTTTTAAATCCCCATTCATCTAATTTTTGCAAATACTCTGATTGTTTTTTTTGTTTTAAACCGTCCTCAAAACCGAAAGTATATGCTATAAAATTTAGTGGTATTTTTTTAGTATCTTCAGGGTTTTTTTGTCTCAAAGAACCGGAGGCAGCATTTCTAGGATTTGCAAATTTTTCTTTTAAATTCTCAAAATGACTGTTCTGAATAAATACTTCGCCACGAACATCTATATCTTTGGGAAAATCTTTATTTAAAATTTGTTTTGGTATATCTTTTATTGTTGCTAGATTAGCAGTTATATCCTCACCTTCATTGCCATCTCCTCTAGATAATCCTTTTTCAAAAATACCATTTTTGTAAGTTAATGAAGCAGAAATTCCATCTATTTTTGGTTCAGCACTATAAGAAATTTTAAATTCTGCATTTTCAGATAAAAAATTTAAAATTCTTTTTTCAAAATTTTTTAAATCTTCCTCAGAAAATGCATTAGAGAGTGAAAGCATAGAAACTCTATGTTGAATTTTTTTAAAATTTTTTGAAGGTTTGTGACCAATTATATTTGAAGGTGATTTTTTTGACCTAAGGAAAATATATTTTTTTTCTAATGATAATATTTCATTTTTCAAATCATCATATTCACTGTCAGAAATTAATGGTTTGCTCTTATCGTAATAATACTTGTTAAACTTATTTAATAAATTAATTTTTTCTTTATATTCTTTTTCAATTTCTTTTTTATTCATTTTGACCTAAAAGAAATTTAAATTTTTCAAAGAAAATTTTTCTTTTTTTTGGTTTTTTAATCTTATTTTTTTTATATTCTTTATTAAAAATGATAAAAGATTTTTCATACCATTTTGAAGATTTATAATTATATCCCAAAAGTTTGGCATATTTTTGTGCTTCATTTTTCAAACCAATTGTATAATAAACTTCAACTAACCTATGTAGAGCTTCCTCAACATAAATAGTTGTCTCATATTCATCAACAACACTCTTAAATCTATTTATTGCTGGTATCCATTTTTTTTTATCAAAGTAATACCTGCCTATATACATTTCTTTTGAGGCTAATATATCGTTTATTAAGTCAAGTTTAAATTCAGCATCTAGTGCATATTCTGTATTTGGATAACTTTGAATCAAAATTTTAAAATTCTCTCTTGCATTAATTATTGAATTTAAATCTTTTTTTTCATCAACAATTTGCTCATAATAACATAATGCTAATAAGTAATTTGCATAATCTAAATTTGAACTTGTTGGATAAACCCGTTTAAATCTCTCTAATTCTGCAATTGCATCATCATAATAATCTTGAGCATAATATGAATAAGCAGCCATCAGTGCTGATTTTGGTGCCCAAATGGATTGTGGAAATAAAGTTTCAGCTTCATTAAATTTTTTTGCAGCGAACAATACATCCCCATTTTCTAGAGACTCCAATCCTGCTTCATAAGCTTCTAAAACTTGTAAATCTAAATTTTTTTCTTTTTGTATTGATTTCTTAACACTATCTTTTGAACAAGATACGAATAATAAAACAATTAATATTAAATTAAAAATATTATTTATTTTCATAATAAAATTATACTTTTTTAATGGTAATTTAAAAGTTATCTTTGCCTTAAGCTATAGATCTTAATAAATTTCTATTAATTAAGGTATGAGGAAGATTTTTTTCTTTTATTTCTAAAATAGAAAAATTCTCTTTGTTTTGAAACACTTTTCTTAACAACTGATTTGTTAAATAATGACCACCTTGTGAAGATTTAATACTTGCAACAATTCTATACCCAGATGTATATAAATCACCTATACAGTCCAAAATTTTATGATTTACAAACTCTTTCTTATTTCGCAATCCCTCTGAATTTAAAACAGTATCATCTTTTACAACCACTGCATTTTCAAGACTTCCTCCTTTTGCCAAACCGTTTTTTTTAATTTTCTCTATATCTTCAAACAAACAATAGGTTCTTGAATTGTAAATATCTTCTAAATCGTCTTCATAAACTTTTATTTTATTTCTTTGATTTCCAATAATTGAATTTTTATACTTTAGTTCAAAATCAATATCTAAACTTAAACCTGAAGGTTCTATAGAAATAAATCTTTCACCATCAGAAAACTTTACTTCTTTTTTAATTTTTATTACTTTTATAGGGGCATCACTAATTTCTATTCCAGCTGATTTAATTTTTTCTATAAATACTTTTGCGGATCCATCTAAAATTGGTACTTCTTCATTATCAATCTCAACTAAAGCATTATCTATTCCCATTCCAAACAATGCACCCATTAGATGTTCTATAGTTGAAATTTTCACACCATAATTATTTTCAATAGTTGTATTTAAAGAGGTATTGGTAACATTCATAAAATTTGGATATACAAGATTATTTGATTTTAAATCAACTCTCTTAAATACAATGCCAGAATTTACTTCTGCAGGTTTTATACAAACATTAACACTCAGACCACTATGAAGGGCCACACCTTTAAATGAAATATTTTTTTTTATTGTTTTTTGAGTTAAATAAGACACGATTGTGTTTTAATTCGAATTTCTGATGATTAAAAAACAACAAATGTTACCAGAAAAAACAATTTTAACTAAAAAATTGAAAAAACTTCTCAAAAAAACCCTCTTTTTTAGATATTTTTGGGATTATTTCTACTTCATTGTTATTACAACCGTTAATTATATTACTCGCCATGTTTGGAAGTTCAAAATCACTATTTTTAAAAAAATCTTTAACATAGTCATTATCTAAATATCGAATTATTTTTATTTGATATTTTTGTAAAACTTTATCTATTTCTAAAGCATATCTTTTAGGTATTGATATGATTTTAATCTCTAAACATAAATTTTTACAATTAAGTCCATCTTCAAAAAAAGAAAATTGTTCTCCATCAATAATATATTTATTAATTAAAACATGTAAAATTTTTTGGTCTTGATAGTTAAGCTCGTATATATCTTTAGCTTCTGTAATCGTTTGTTCTAAATGTGCTTTGCTTATAATTTGATCATAATTTTTTTTTATTCCAATATTCAAATTTAATATTTTTTTACTTTCAATTAGTAAATATATATTTTCTACGAAATTACCTATTAATTTTTCAATCTTAAATATATTGTTATCAAGAAAGTTTATCAAAACTTCAAAGTCTAAATCTCTATTAAAATTTTCAATTTTTAATTCTTTTTTATAAATATTTTTATGATTGTTTTTGTCAAATAAATAAATTCCAAATTTTTCATTTGAAATTAATAAGTATGTTTTTATTTCAGTTTCTAGGTGCATTTATAATTATGTTGTTATTAATTCTTGCATCAATGAGTTTGATATTTTTAAAATTTTTATCAATAAAAAACTCAAATGCTTTATTTAAAGAGGATTTTGGATTTTCTCTAGATAATTTAATAATCGTTTTATTCTTTAACTCTAAATCCCATCTTTTTGATGGAAAAAAAAAGAAATTTTCTATTTCATTATAAGAAAATTTTGATTGATCTAAAATTTTTTTAAAATTTAAAAACTCATTTATACTTGGTTTACCAAAAATAAAGGGTAAGGATTTATTGTCAAAATTATCTTTTATTAATTTGCCATTACTTCCCACTAAAAATATTTTACCATCAATATTAATCCTGGCTAAAAAATCAGTTTTCAAAATTTTTATATTTAAAGTTGAGGGATAGTTTTTAAAAATTTCATATTTTTCAATTAATGAATTTGTATCTATAACCTTTCTGATTTCATGCTCATCAATTAAAAAAATATTATCTAAATTTAAATTTTTTATATTATTTTTAATAATTTGATTATTAACCATATTTAAACCAAAAATATTAATATTTATTATCTTGTAGAATTTAAGTTTTTCTAAACTTATATTGTGCACAGAACTGAAAATTAAAAGCAAAAAAAAATAAACAACAATTTTTTTACCTTTTTGTTGATGCATCCTTTAAAATCCATTGAATTAGTTTTAAAAAGCTTATTCCTTTATATGCTGCGATTTCAGGAACTAAAGATAACTTTGTCATTCCAGGCTGAGTATTGATTTCTAATAGGTAAAATCTATTATTAAAAAATTTAAAATCTGATCTTGTAACGCCTCTGCAACCAATAATTTTATGAGCTTTAAAAGCTATATTCATTACCTCTCTATATTTATTATAAGATAAATTGACAGGAATTATATGTTCGGTTTTTGCACTGGAATTATATTTTGCTTGATAATCATAGAATTTTCTTTTTGGTTTTAGTTCTATTGCTCCTAGTTTTTTATTTCCCATTATTGCAACTTGTATTTCCCTTCCACCAATAAATTCTTCAATCATAACTTTTTTATATTGTTTTATTGAATTAAGAATTTTAATTATATTTTTTTCATTACAAATATATACGTTGACACTGGAACCCTCATTTAAAGGCTTTGCTACTACTGGAAATCTTATTTTTTTTTTAATTTTTTTTATTAAATCTTCATTTTTAACATCGTAAGAATAAGTAAAAAATTTTGGTGTAATTATTTTATTTTTAATAAATATTTTTTTTGAAATTTCTTTGTCCATTGCAATAGACGATGCAATTACACCTGAGTGTGTATAGGGAATTTTAAACCTTTCTAGAATAGTTTGAATATAACCATCCTCTCCAAATTGACCATGCAATGCATTAAAAATTACATTTGGTTTAAAAGATTTAATATTTTTTTCTAAATTATTATCCGGTTCAGTGATTTTAACTCTATAACCATTTTTTTTAAGCTCATTAGCAACCTGTTGCCCTGTATCAAGACTTATTAATCTCTCTTTTGATATCCCACCTGATATTATTAATATTTTTTTTTTCAACTTATTCTAATATTTTTATTTCAGTTTCTAATTTAATTCCTGTTTTCTTAAATACACTTTCAGACACAAAATTTATCAATTTTTTCATATCCTCAAACTTAGCATTACCTTTATTTACAAAAAAATTACAGTGTTTTTGAGAAATTGATGCATCTCCAAATGATTTTTCTAACGGCACAGACTCTTTGATTAATTGCCAAACTTTTTTATCAGATTGATCTATAGGATTTTTAAATGTGCTACCACTGGTTCTAATTTTTGTTGGTTGTGCTTGTTCTTTTTTTTCTTTAAGTAACGCTATTTCATTTTCTATTAAGCTCTTATCTTTTTTAAAACCTTTAAATGATGCACTTAAAAAAATAAGATCTTCAGATAATCCACTATCTCTATATTTAAAGTTAATATCTTTTGCAGGTATAGTAATTACTTGACCTGATTTATTTACTGCTTGAATAGAAATAAGAATATCTTTGAACTCTCTTTGAAAACAACCTGCATTCATTTTAATACCACCACCTATAGTTCCAGGTATACAAGAAAGAAACTCGAAACCACCTAAACTATTTTCCATTGCAAATTCAGATAAAGATTTATCTGTAGCAGCACTACCAGCGACTACGATTTCTTCAGAATGTAGTGAAATATTATTAAAATTTTGAGTAAGTTTTATTACAACTCCATCAAATTTATTATCGGATATAAGTGTGTTAGAACCAGCTCCTAATATAAATATTTTCTCTTTATCTTGAATTTTTTTAAGAAATTTAATTAATTCTTTTAAATCACCTGCCTTAAAATAAGCTTTAGTTTTGCCTCCTATGTTAAACCAATTTTTTTTTTTTAGATCATAATCTAACTTTAAATTGTTATTAAATTCTGGGATCAGCTCTTTTAAATCAATTTTCATGATAATAATTTAGGTAATTCTCGCATCCAGGTTGAAATTGTCCCCGCACCCATTCCTATAACAATTTTTTTTCCAAATATGTTTGCTTTAATAAATTTTGCTAATTGAAATTTATCATCTACTAAAAATAGCTGGACTCTTGAGTTTTTAATTATTTCTTTCGCAAAATTTATATAACTAAATCCAAGATGTAATTTTTCTCCAGCGGTATATATGGGAAATAAAATAACTTTATCTGCATCTTTAAAAGCAAAGGTAAATTCTTTTTTTAAATCTTTTAATCTTGATATTCTATGTGGTTGAAAAATACATATTTTTTCATACTCTTTATAAACATTCTTCACACCATCTAATACTTCTCTAATTTCTGTAGGATGATGAGCATAATCATCATAAAAATCCACATTATTAAAATTGAAAATTTTATTAAATCTTCTTTGAACCCCTTTAAAACTTTTGAGTCCTTTTTTTATATTATTAATTGGCAGACCGACAGTTAAGGCTAATGCAGCTGCGGCTACAGAATTTTTAATGTTATGATTTCCCAATAATGGAATTTTGAATTTTTTTATTATTTGGTTTTTTTTATTAGGGAGTTTTATATTTAAATCAAACTCAGAGAATTCTTTTAATTGTTTTATATTTTTAATACAAAAATTTGATTTTTTATCCAAACCATATGTATAGAAGTTTTTATTTTTGATATTTTTAATTAAATTTCTATTATTTTTATCATCTAGACAAATAAATGATTTTCCAAATGAGGGGACTTTATTAACAAAATTTTCAAAATATTTATTTAATTTATCCATAGTGCCATAATAATCCATATGCTCTCGATCTATGTTAGTGATGATTGAGTATGTTGGAGGTATGTAAACAAAACTTCCATCAGACTCGTCTGCTTCTAATATAGACCAATCACTATTTCCAAGCTTTGCCGAATTATTAATCGAATTTATTACTCCACCATTGATGATTGTGGGATCAATTTTTGTCTCTTGAAATATAGAAGCTATCAATGATGTTGTAGTGGTTTTGCCGTGTGATCCAACTACTACAATATTTTTTGTTAAAGAGACAATATTGGCTAACATTTCTCCTCTTTTATATATAGGTAATTGCTTTTTTTTGGCCGCAAGAAGCTCTGGATTATTTTTTTTAATAGCAGAAGACACAACTAGGATAGTCCCCTTTTCTATATTTTGTTTCTTATGTCCAATGAAAACTTTTATTTTTTCTTTTCTTAATCTTTCAATATTTTTATTATTTGCAATATCGCTGCCTTGAACTTTAAAACCTTTACCCTTCATAATAAGTGCTAAGCCACTCATACCTATTCCACCTATTCCTACAAAATGTATAAGTTCTGTTTTTGCTAATTTAATCTTCATTAATAATATTTAATATTTTTTGATTAACATTATTCCATGTATTTTGATAATTTAATTTCTGTAAATTATTTTTTTTTGTCACGTAATCCTGGCTTTTATTTGTCAATTCTAATAAAAATTTCTCAAATTTTTGGTCGTCAAAATTTTTTTGATCAATTATCCAACAACAATCCTGTTCCTCATAATATTTTGCATTTTCATACTGGTGATTATCTTTTGATGACGGAAGTGGTATTGCTATAAATGGAATATTTAAAAAAGATAGTTCAGCTAAACTTGAGGCACCTGCTCTCGTTATGCATAAATCTCCCTGTTTTAAAACTTCATTAAGATTGTGATCAAAACTGAAAACTCTACTTTCAATATTATTTTGAGAATAAAAATTTTTTAAAAAGTTAATATTTTTCTCACTTGTTTGATGAATAATTTTTATAGAAACCTGTTTTGCTATACTCACAAAAGATTTATTTAGAAGCTCATCAAAGATTTTTGCACCCTGGCTACCTCCTATAATTATAATTGTGAATAAATTATCAGTTTTTTGATACGCGCTGGTTTCGTAATATTCTTTTCGTATCAAAGGTTTGATAGTAGTTAATTTGTGATTAATTCCAGATGGTAAATTAATTAAATTCTTTGAATAACAAATTAATTTTCTTGAAAAATTTAAAAAAAATTTATTTGCTCTTCCAAGAACCATATTTGGTTCAATTAAAAGAATATTAATTCCTAATATTTTTGCTGCCAAACATATTGGCAAAGACATATACCCACCTGTGGAAATTAAAATTGAAACATTATTTTTTTTTAAAATAAAAAAAGATTTAACAGTTAGAAAAAGTATTTTTAAAAATGAAAAAGGAAGTAGAAAGTAATTATTTAATTTTGGAGTGTTGATTACAAATACTTTGTAATCCTTGTCTAAATATGCAAGGCCTCTTATATCAGTAGTAATCAAGGTTTCATATGTATTCTTTAAATGATTATAAATTGTAATTGCTGGTATCACATGACCTCCAGATCCACCTGTAGAAATTAGAACTTTTTTTGTCATTTATTGAGTTATTTTTCTTTTTGTTAAATTTAAAATTATCCCACCTAATATTGACGTACTTATTATCGATGAACCACCATAACTTAAAAAAGGCAATGTCATTCCAGTAGTTGGAAATAATCTTATATTAACCCCGACATGAATAGTGGCCTGCATTAATATTAAACTAATAGATCCGATTAAAATAAGTTTAATTTTATCATTTGTCTCAAAACTTATTTTTTTAAAAACCATATAAATTAAGATCAAAAACAATAATAATATTAACATTATGGCAACAACACCAAACTCTTCAGAAATTACTGAAATAATGTAGTCAGTATGAGCTTCAGGAACTCTATTTTTAAGAACTCCTTCGCCTATACCTTTTCCAAAAAAGCCTCCGCTTGTAATTGACTCTATCGCCTTATCAGATTGGAAATTATGAGTGCCTGTTTCTCTATTAAAAAATGAAAAAATACGTCCCTGAATATAATCAAACCTTGGAACATAAATAACAAGATAAGCAAGTAAAGATGCACCAGCAATAAATATTGCTAAAAGAATATATATATTAATTCCTGATGTGAAGATTAGAGCTGCCCAACAAAATACCACTAATAAAGTTTGGCCAATATCAGGTTGGGCTATTAAAAGTAAAGAAATGACAGATATCAAAATAATAGATATCAAATACTTAAACAAAATATTTGACTTAATATCACATAGAATAGTTGCTAAAATTATTATCAAAAAAGGTTTTAGAACTTCTATGGGCTGAAATCTTGGTAAGAAAAATAAGTCTATCCATCTTTTAGATCCCTTAACTTCCACACCAATGAATGGCACTAAAAATAAAAAAATAAGTGAAATAAAAAAAAGAATAATAGAGTATTTATATAATTTATCTGAATTTAATAAGGAAAATATAAAAATAAGAAATATTCCAATTAACACATAAATCAAATGTTTAAAAAAGAAGAAATAACTGTTGGTATCTAACTTATCAGAAGCTATTAGAGAAGTTGAAACTAAAGAAAAAAATAATCCAATAATAAATAATAAACTTATTAGTAAAAAAATAGATTTATCTATGTTTTTCCACCACTGATAATAAAATTTATAAATAAAACTATCGCTTTGCATTTATATACTTTTTAATTATCTGATTAAAATAATACCCTCTATCTTCAAAATTTTTAAAACTATCAAATGAAGCTCCAGCTGGACTGAAAAAAATAATATTTTTTTTAGATTGTTCAGTATTAATTTCTGAAAAAATAACTTTAAGAGTTTCTTGTAAATTTTTAAAATTTTTAATTTTTAATCTATTTTTTAAAATTCTTATAAATTTTCTATGATGTGATCCAAAAATATAAGCTTTGATATTTTTACACTTTATTTTTGATAGTTTAAATTTATCTCCTTTTTTTGGAATTCCTCCTAAGATCCAATATGCATCATTTAAATTTTTTAATATATTTTCTGAGGAAGCAAAGCTTGTGGATTTAGAGTCGTTAATTATTGTGAGATTTTTTTTATCAAATATAATTTGTTGTCTGAAATCTAGGCCTTTAAATTTATTAATGGTTTGAATTAATTTTTTGTAATTAAGTTTTAATTTTGGAGCAATTTTTAATATAAATGATAAATTTTCTTTATTGCCGTCAGATAAAAAATATTTATTAGTAATTTTATTAAACTTTTTATCTATACTTGAAGTCTGTACTCTGTAAATTTTTGAATTATATTTATTTTTATTTAATTTTTTAGTTATTAGTTCATCCTCTTTTTTTACGTATGCAAGAGATCCTCTTGTTTGGGATTTTAATAATTTAAATTTTGCATTTACATATTTTTTTAAACTTTTATGTCTCTCAATGTGGTCTGCAGTTATGTTTAAAATTACAGCATATTTTGATCTAAATACACTGCTGTAATCTAGCTGATAAGAAGAAGCCTCTATTACAAAGATTGTTTTTTTCGTAATATTTTTTTCTGATAATGCTGGATTACCAATATTCCCAATAAGTCTTGAGTCTCTTTTTTGATCGATTAAAGCATCATGTAGAATTTTAGCAGTTGTAGATTTGCCGTTAGTTCCAGTAATCGTAATACTTTCATTATTATAAAATGAAAACAAAACATCAAGGTCGGTATGAATTTTTTTAAAATTTCTCTTTAAAAAATTCGATAGTTTACAGTTTGAAATATCAATTCCAGGACTAATAATAATTCTATCAAAATTTATTTTTTGAATTTGCTCTAACTTAATTGTTTTTTTTTTAAGTTTTAATTTAATTTTTTGATTGTCATCAAATAAATAAACATCGGACTTGTTTTTTAAAAACTTATAAGATGAAATGCCACTCTTTCCTAAACCATAAATTAATATTTTTTTTCTTAAAAAAATATTATTAAATATTTTCATTATCTTAATTTTAAGGTAGCTAGACCAATCATTGCTAGGATGATAGAGATAATCCAAAACCTAATTACAACTGTAGACTCTGGCCATCCCTTTTTCTCAAAATGATGATGAATAGGCGCCATTCTAAAAATTCTTTTTCCAGTAAGTTTAAAAGAAATCACCTGAACCATTACTGAAACTGCCTCTAATACAAAAAGTCCACCAGTAATAGCTAAAACAATTTCATGCTTTGTAATAATTCCTACTGCACCTAAAGATCCTCCAAGAGATAAAGAGCCTGTATCACCCATAAAAATTTTAGCAGGTGGAGCATTAAACCATAAGAAACCTAAACAAGAGCCAATAATTGCGCCACAAAAAATTGATACTTCACCGGTTCCTTCTATGTAGGGTATTTGTAAATAATTTGAAAATACGATGTTTCCAGTAACATAACTTATAAATGCAAAACATGCTGCAACTAATATTACAGGCACTGTTGCTAGACCATCTAATCCATCCGTAAGGTTAACTGCATTAGACGAACCAATAATCACGAATATTGCAAATGGTATAAAAAACCATCCAAGGTTTATAATTAAATTTTTAAAGAATGGAAAATATAAATTATTTAAGTCTTGATAATCATTTAAATAAACAAAAAAAGTTACACCAATAATTGCTAATATTATTTGTGAAGTTATTTTAAACTTTGAAGAAATCCCTGATGAGTTGCTAAATTTAATCTTCTTAAAGTCATCATATGCTCCTAATAAACCAAAAGTAATTGCTATATAGATACAAAATAAAATATTAATATTTGATAAATCTGCCCAAAATATTACTGATACCAACAAGCCAAATAAAATTATTAAACCTCCCATTGTTGGTGTGCCAATTTTTTTAACTATATGGTCTTCAGGTCCATCGTCCCTGATTGGATTTAAAATTTTTTGTTTTGAAAAAAATTGAATAAAAGGACCTCCAATAATCAGCACAATAACCAATGACGTAAAAAAAGATAAACCTGTTCTAAAAGTTAAATATTTAAATACATTTAAAAAACTAAAGGTATCTACAAAATTTAATAAAAATTGATAAAGCATTTAACGTAATCCTTTCAGGTCTTTTACTATGTCGTTGAATCCTGTCGCAAGTGAGGCTTTAATCATTAAATAATCATTATTATTTAAATCTTTTCTGATCAATTCAATAATTTGAGATTTATTTAATAAAATCTGTCCTTTTTTGGCTTTTGAAATGCTTTCAAATATTATGGATGCCATTTTACCTTTCACAAATACTTTATCTATATTGGTTTGATTAATTATTGGAGCTATAGATTTATGAAGTTTTTTAGAGTGACTACCCAGCTCTAACATGTCACCAATAAGTAAATATTTACTTGATTTTTTTGAGTTTATTTTATCAAAATTTTTTATTGCTGATTTTAATGATAGAGGATTTGAATTATAACTTTGATCAATTAAATTAATTTTTTTATTATTAATTTTTAATACAGAATGATCTCCCCTTCCTTCAGGAATTTTAAAATTTAGAAAAATATTTTCATTTAGCTTGAATATATTTTTATAAATACTGATAACTGATAAAGCAGCAAGTGTATTGTATATATTATTATGAAAATCGTTAGATAATGCAAAATACTTTTTTTTATTATTTAATCTAATATTAATTCTAAAATTTTTTCCAAAGGGCTGTATATTAATTAATTTAATGTCTGATTTCAGACTTTTAATTCCAAAAGAAACTACTTTAATTTTATTTTCTATGGCAATTTTTTTATGTAATTGAAAAAAGCTGTCATCTGCATTTAATACAACATAGCCATTAGGCTTTATATTGTTAATAATTTCAGATTTTGCTAAAGCAATTTTTTTAATATTTTTAAAATTTTTAGCATGTGCGTAATTTATATTTGTTATCACGCCAACATCTGGTTTTATAATTTTTGATAAATAATCAATTTCACCTTTTTTATCCATTCCAATTTCTAAAATTCCAAATTCATCATTTTGTTTTAAATTAAAAAGACTTAAAGGAACTCCAAATTTATTGTTATAAGATTTTGGAGAAATACTTACTTTTGAAATTTTACTTAATACATTACCCAACAATTCTTTAAGTGTAGTTTTGCCACAACTGCCAGTGATAGCTATAATATTTGTATCAATACTTTTTCTAAAAGTTTTTGAAACATCTGTTAAGAATTTTAAAGTATTTTTTACTTTAATCTGACGACTTTTATTTAATTTATTTTGGATTTTATTTACTACAGCTAACGATGCTTTTCTTTTGAATGATTGTGCAACATATTTATTACCGTCATTTTTTTTACCTCTAATAGCAAAAAAAATATCGTTTTTAGTAACTTCTTGAGAATTAATTCTTGCCGTTTTTAAAGATGTGGAGGGAGATAATTTTTTAATTTTAACTACCTCTTTAACCACATTTAATTTTAAATTATTCGATAAAGTTTTATTTTTATTCTTAATAGCATTTAAAATTACTTTTCTATCTGAAAAGAAAATTTTTTTATTTCCAATATCTTGTGTTTTCTCATGGCCTTTTCCAGCGACTAACAAAATATCACCTGAATTCAAATTATGAATAGCTTTTTTTATTGCTATTGCTCTATTAGAAATTTCTGTAATTCTTTTTTTTTTGATCCCTTTTTTTATATCTCTTCTTATTTTTTGAGGATTTTCAAATCTAGGGTTATCATTTGTTAGAATAATACTATCTGCAAAACTACTAGCTATTTTTCCCATTTTTAATCTTTTATTTTGATCTCTATTTCCACCACAACCGAATAGCACTGTGATCGCTTTATTAGGAAATTGTTCTCTAAGATTTAAAAGGCACGTTTTTAAAGCATCAGGTGTATGAGCATAATCGAGAATTACTTTTGATTGATTTTTAATTTTACCTATTTTTTCAAATCTTCCTTCAACTGGTTTCAATTTTGGAATTGTATTTAAAATTTTATTTAAACTTACACCGCTAAATTTTGCAGCAATTATTGCCATTAAAACATTTTTTAATTGTACTTTTCCTATTAAATTTAAATTTAGATCCTGTATTGAACTATTTAATTTAATTCTTAGAACTTGCCCCTCTCCTTTAAAGTCATAAGATAAAAGCTCTAGATTATTTTTCTTATCATTTAGTGTATGCAATTTTAATTTCTTATTAATTGTAATTTTTTTTATATTTTTAAACTCTGGAATTAATTGATCTGTAATTACATTGCCTCTTTTTTGAATTAGTTTTTCAAATAAATAAAGTTTTGCTTTTAAATAATTTTTTAAATTTTTATGATAATCAAGATGATCCTGGGATAAATTGGTAAATATACCTGAATTAAACTTCAAACCATCTAATCTATTTTGTTTCAAACCATGACTTGAGGCTTCCATGATTACATTTTCTATTTTTTGAGTTTTTAACTTAGTCAAAATTTTAGCTAATTTAATTGGATCTATTGTAGTATTAGATAAATTCAAATTAATTCTTTTTGATTTAACACCTAATGTACCAATTGAAGCAACTTTTTTATTATTTAATTTTAATAATTGATAGTAAAAATCAGCAACTGACGATTTTCCATTTGTGCCTGTAACTGCAATCAAATTTTTTGGTTTTTTATGATAAATTTTGAAAGCAGTTTCAGCTAATAATTTTCTTATATTACTTGTATAAATATATAAAATTCCATTTTGAAAATCATTTCGTTTTTTTTCAGTTACAATAATTTTAGATCCTTTTTTAACTGCTTCTGGAATAAATTTATTACCATCAAAACTATTGCCTTTGATTGCAAAAAAAACATTATTTTTTTTTATGCTATTTGTGTCAAATGAAATTCCTGAAAAATAAAAATTTTTATAATTTTTGTTTATGTTGTGAAAATAATTTCCTAAGAGCATTATTAATTAACCTCTATATATTTTGTGGCTAAAATAGGCCCAATTTTGTCTATCACCTTTCCAGCTACTTCTACTGAAGTCCATCCAGCAGTATTAAAAAGTGTGCCCTTCCAACCTCCGTCTCGATGTCTATATTTATAATAATAATCTTTAGATTTTTGTGGACCATCTAACATTACAACAAAAACAAACTTTGGATTTGAAGTTGGGAAAATTGACGCGAAAGTATTCACTTTCCCTTCTGAATATACTCCATCTAGAACTTTATCTGCTGTTCCTGTTTTGCCTCCAATTTCATAATTAGGAACATTTGCTAATTTTGCCGTTCCCTCTTCAGTGCTAACTATTTTTCTTAAAGCCGAAACTACTTGCTCAGAAACACCTTTGTTTAATAACCTTGTTCCTTTTGCATGTTTTTCTAAATTTTTATTAATAAGGGTTGGGTTAATTTCAAAACCACCATTAGATAAAATTGCATATCCTTTTGCCAACTGAAGAATTGTAGTTGCTATTCCATGTCCATAAGATGCTGTAGCTAATTTACATTTGCTAAATTCATAGTTTTTTTGTGGCGCAACTTCCTCTATATCAAATGTTATTTGACTAAGGATTCCTACTTTTTCTAAAAATGTTTTAAATTTTTCAGGACCAATTTTTTGTGCAATTCTTACAGACCCTATATTACCTGACCTAATTAAAATTTGCTCTGCAGTTAAATTAGATGGAATTTTATTGTCATATTCCCTTATTGGGAAACCATAACAACTTAATGATTTTGGTAAATTTAAAAATTCTGTTTTGGGCTCTATTAATTTATCATTAAGAGCATTTGCAAATGTAAAAGTTTTAAGTACAGAACCAAGTTCATATGTTCCTTTAGTTACCCTATTAATATAATTTACATCCGTAATATCTTGTCTTTCATTTGGATTGAAATCTGGCAAAGAAACTAATGATAAAATATTGCCATTATTAACTTCCATTAAAATAGCTGCACTACCTTTGCTTTTAAAAATTTCCTGATATTTAATTAATTCTTTTCTAATTAAAAATTGAATATCTTTATCTAATGTAAGTTTAATTGAATCTTTAGATTTTCTAAGTTCATCATTCAACGATTTTTCTAATCCGGAAATACCGTTGTTGTCATCATCTATCTGACCTAAAACATGACTAAAAAGATTTTTTTGTGGATATATTCTTAAAACTCTTTCTTCTGGAACTAAAGATTTGTCTCCTAGTTTCATTATTTTTTCATAATTTTCCTCTGAAATTTTCTTCTCTAAATAAAAAAATTTCTTAGTTTTTATTCTTTTTTTAATTTCATCAAAATTTTTATCAGGAAAAATAATTTTTAAACTTAGAAGTAATTTTTTTTCATTAATAATATCTGAAGTTCTTAAACCGATGTCAATCGATTTAACTGTCTTTGCTAAATAATTTCCATTAATATCTATAATGTCTGCTCGGTAAAGCTGATTTTTAGATATAGGAAGATTATTTATTTTTTCAAATTTACTATTTCGCGAACCTAAGTGAACCAGGTGTATTGTGTAAATCAAATAGACAACAAAAAAAACAAAAAAAATAAAAGCTACACGATTAAATTGAATATTTAATCCATTCTCTTTTTTCTTAAATTTAAAATCACTTTTATAATCTTCTATAGTTAATTTTGATTTATTATCAGCCATTACTCTTTAATGATTTTTAAATTTTGAACTTTATTTATATCTTTTGAAATATTGTAGATTTTTATATCTTTTATATTTTTTTGAATTAATTCGTCCTCAAAATACAGGGATTGATATTGAAGTAACTTTTCTGCAGAACTTAGATAGTCATAATCCAAAGATACGTTTTCAAAATCAGATTTTAAAACCCTTATATTCTCTTTTAATGTATATATTTCATCTTCAATTTTTTTGGTTGTATTTTTTATTATAGCAGTTGATAAAACTAAAAAAAAAATCACTAGTGCTAAAGCAAACTTTTTCACAGTTTGTCTCCATAGCTTTCAATTTCAATATAATTTTTGAATTGCTCCTCTATATCAGTATCAAAATTATAAAAATCAGTTTTTTTTATTACGTATCTAAATTTAGCAGATCTAGATGGTTGATTTTTGCTTAACTCTTCTTCTGATGGGGTTATTGGTTTTTTTTGAATTAAATTAAATAATGTGTCTGCTTGTTTTACAAAAGGGCTATATCGTGAAATACTTTTATTTTCAGAAAGACTTTTAAAAAAATATTTTACTATTTTATCCTCTAAAGAATGAAATGTAACTACCCCTAAAACGCCCCCTTTTTTTAAAACTTTAGTGGCATTTATAAGTCCATAAATTAATTCGCTTATTTCTTTATTTACAAATATTCTTAGCGCCTGAAACACTCTGGTTGCATTATGAACTTTAAAATTTTTCCGTTTTTTTGATTTATCAATAATTTCAACTAAACTTTTTGTATCAATTTTATTTTTTAATCTCTCCTTTGTAATATTTCGTGCAATGTATTTTGCTTCTTTTTCATCTCCAAAAAATTTGAAAATTTTTTCTAATTCTTTTTCATCAAGTTTATTTATTACGTCTTCTGCTGAAAAATTATTTAAACCCAGCTGCATATTTAATTTACCATTTGCTTCAAATGATAGTCCTTTTTGTGGGTCTTTTATTTGAGTATAGGAATAACCAAGATCAAAAATTATACCTCTTATGTTTTCATTTTTAAGTTTTAAATTATTTAATTGACTAAATTTAATATTTTTAAAAATAAATCTATCTTCAAAGTTTTGCTTTAATTGATTAGCAATTTTTTCACTCTCTATGTCTCTATCAATAGCTATTACGTTTGTATTTTTAAAATCTAAAATTTTTTTGGTATAACCACCTTGACCGAAGGTGCAATCGATAAATGTGCCACCATGTTGAGGGGAAATAACGCTAATAATTTCTTTTAGCAGTACCGGATAATGCTTTTGCATTTTTGGTACTATGGTGGCGTCCATTTATTTCTTGGAAGACCATTAATTTTTTTGTCTTCTTAAGAATGCTGGTATCTCAAGATCATCTTCTTCTTCCTTATGGTCAGAGGATAAAAGTTCATCTGAACTTGAGTTTTCAGTTTCTGGACTGAATAAATCTGGAGCATCAGAATCAACTCCAAATTCTTTGAGATCATTAGAAGCTTCATCATTAACATTGCTTTCTAGAGTTTCTTCATGATTAATCTCCATAGCCTCTTGTGCAAAAGATTTTTCCATTTCATTAACTAAATTATCTTCAACTACACTTTCGCTTTCCATGTTAGAATTTTGAACAACTTCTTCATTCATAATGTGATTATGAGAGCTTTCATTTTGTTGTTCTTGAATAATCTCATTTTCAAGCTTCAAAGCATTGGCACCATGTGTAATGGGGTTTGATGCTGTTGTGTTTGAAAAATTGAAAGATTGAGAAGATCCCATATTTGAAAAATCGGAGTAACCAGGATTACGATTTTGAATTCGATGAACCATGTTTACAACAGATTTTGACTCGGGTTGCTGACCATCTAATGAAGTTGCAACAATTGAAACTCTCATCTTGCCGTCTAACTCTGTATCGGTAATAGCACCAATAATTAGCTCTGCCTCTGGATCTACTTCCGCTCTTACTTTATTAACAGCCTCATCAACTTCAAAAAGTTTAAGATCTTTACCACCAGTAATATTTACCAATAAACCTTTCGCACCTTTTAAAGTATAATCATCTATTAATGGATTGCTGATTGCCATCTCTGCAGCTTTTAGAGCTCTACCTTCTCCTTCAGCTTCTCCAGTTCCCATCATAGCTTTACCCATTGCTGCCATAACAGTTTCAACATCAGCAAAATCTAAGTTGATTAAACCAGGTCTGACCATCAAATCAGTTATACTTTGAACACCATGCATCAAAACATTATTTGAAAGGTTAAATGACTCTTCAAATGTTGTTTGTTCATTTGCTATTTTAAACAAGTTTTGATTTGGAATAACAATTATAGTATCAACATGTTTTCTTAACTCCTCCAAACCTTGTTGTGCTCTTCTCATTCTAGAGGGGCCTTCATATAAAAATGGAAGAGTCACAACACCTACAGTTAAGATATTTAATTCTTTAGCAGCCCTTGCGATGACATGAGCGGCACCAGTGCCCGTTCCACCACCCATACCAGCTGCAATAAAAACCATGTTTGCACCTTGAAGTGTATTTACAATTTCATTTAAAGATTCATCAGCAGCAGCCTGACCAATATCAAGTTTTGCACCTGCTCCTAAACCTTTTGTTAAATTTAAACCAATTTGAATTCTTGTTTTTGATTTACTTAATTTTAAATCTTGAGCATCAGTATTTACAGCAATAAATTCTACTCCTTGCAGATTATTTTCAATCATTTCATTAATTGCATTTCCACCTGCTCCACCAACTCCTAATACTAGTAATCGTGGTTGTAACTCTTTAATTTCTGGTGCCTTAAAGTTTATTGTCATCTTATTTCCCCTCGTTGTTGTTAAAGTGTTTTTCCCATTTAAGACTTGCTCGATTTATATTTGCTTTTTTTCTTGCTGATGTCTTAAATTTTTCAAATGCTGCTGGCTCCCATATTTGGAATGTTTGGCCTTGACCAACAAATAACATGCTGTTTTTAATTTTTGCATGTTTCAGTAATTTTGATGAAAGTGAAATTCTACCTTCACTATCAAATTGTAAATTAGTACTTTCAGCTAATATTGATGTTGCAAAGTAATCTCTTTTTTCCTCAAAAGGATTTAAAGAGTCAATTGCTGAAGAAATTTTTTCAATTCTATCTTGAGAACATGCTTCTATTGAGGAGTTATTAAAAGATGGATAACAAATAACACCATTGTACCCTAAATTTGACAAATATGACCTGAAACTAGCAGGCACAGACACTCTCCCTTTCTTGTCTAATTTGTTCTCGTAAGTAGATAAAAACATATAATTTTAATTTTATAAATTCCATAATTGGGAATATATGGGAATATATGGGTATTTAAAATGATAGTCAAACTCTGAATTTGATGAAATTCTGCTTATAAATTGTATTTTTTGTAATAATGCTACTCATTAAAGACTTCTTTTCTAAGCTGATTTGCTTTCTATAAAAAAGTGAAAAAAAAGAACATAGGTGACTCAATAATGAATCAAAATGGGAACATATATTTAGTTTAAAGTTTTATGATGTGAATAAGTTTGCCAGATAAACTATAAGCCGGGTTCTGTCATTTAAACTTATCATTTGTCTAGGCTTAAGATCACTCTTAAGCTCAAGCAACTAACCCTGATGACTAGCCAAGGACGGCTTTTAGTTTTTCAACAATGTCATCTCTACTTAGTCTTGCTCCCAGTGGGGTTTTCCAGCGTTCATTGTTACCAATAGAACCGGTGTGCTCTTACCACACCTTTTCACCCTTGCCATGTTATGGCGGTTTATTTTCTGTGGCACTGTCCCTAGGGTCTCCCCCGCCAGGTATTACCTGGCACTGTGTCCTTGTAGAGCCCGGACTTTCCTCTTTAAATTAATTTAAAGCGACAAGTCATTTATCTGGCAAGTTAAGTTTATTGATAAAGTAAAAAATTTCAAGAAAAATTATTTAAATTTTTTCAACAATTTTTTACTAATTATTAAACATTCTTTATCTATTTTACCATTAATCAATTCTGGTCTAAATCTTCTTTGAAATGATTTGATCAAACACTTAATATTTTTTTCACTTAAATTATTTGAATATCCAATTTTAAACAAATTTTTAAAAAAATTTTTAATACCCAAATTATCAATTTTCTTATTTCTTGTTTTAATGAGTGTTTTCATTTCTAAATTATGCCAAACCCCAATTTTTTTTTTTGATAAATATTCCCAAGGAAAATTTTCACCTGGATCTTTTTTTCTATCTGGTGAAATATCTGAATGACCTAAAAAATATTCAGATTTTATTTTATATTTTTTTTTTAAAAATTTACTCAGGTTAATTATAGATGTAATTTGTTTCTTTCCAAATTTTTTATAATGAAAATTATGACCTGGATTACTAATTTCAATCCCAATAGAATTTTTATTTAAAAATTTATAATTTTTCCAAGAAGAAACACCAGCATGCCAAGCTATATATAAATCAGGAATTAATTTAATTATATCTCCATTTTTTTTGATAAAATAATGGCAGCTCACCTTAGATTTATAATTAGTTAATTTTTTCATGGCATCCATTTCTTTTTTCATGCCGGTATAATGGAAAATTATAAATTTAATTTGATTTAATTTTCTTTTTTTTACATCAAAATTTGGAGAGTAATTATAAGTTGTATTTATGCTAAATTTATACATTTATTTTAGCTACTTTATAGACATTTTGTTGTCATTTTTTAAAAATATACATAATTTACAATCAACGTATATATTATATAAATCTACTATGTTTAAGAAATTAAGTATACTAACAGTCATACTGTGTATGATATCTCTAAATGCTTATGCAGGATCAGATGGGGATATTGTATTAAAAAAAAATAAACCTGCAGAGATCAATGATTGTTTCGAAAATTTTAATAGAGCATCATTTGCATTGAATCAGGCACTAGATGGCGTAATATTTCAGCCTGTAGCAAAAGCATATAGGTTTTTACCTTCACCTGTTAAAGCTGGAGTAAGCAACTCTCTAGAGAATATTTCAAATCTAGTTACGATACCTAATAATATTCTTCAAGGTGAATATAAAAAAGCAGGTGTTAATTCAGGACGTTTCGTAATTAATTCAACAGTTGGGGTGCTTGGGTTAATAAATGTTGCAAAACACATGGGCTTTCCTGAGTATACAAAAGAAGATTATGGCCAGTCTTTAGCTACTATGGGAGTTGGACCTGGTTGTTATTTAGTATTACCAGTTATAGGACCTAGCACAGCGAGAGATGCTTCTGCCTCAGTTTTAAATTTTATTGGTGGTGATCCTTGGTACAATATAACTGTTATTAATGATACGCACTATTTTAGTGATTTTGATTACTATATGTCTAGAATTATGTCTGGTGTAGATTTTAGAGCAAAAAATTACGATGCAATTGAAAATCTTGAGAAGAATTCAATTGATTTTTATGCATCTGTAAAAAGCTTATATTTACAAGATAGACAACAAAAAATTCTTAATACAGATAAAATTATTGAAACCCAAAATGACAGTGATTGGGAAGAAATAGAAACTCAGTAATCAAGAATTTCAAAATGAATTTAAAAAAAATATTTATTTTATTAATATTATTTACTTTAAATTTAAACAACGCATTTTCAATAGAACCTGACATATTTGTCCAGTCAACTGTAAACAGGGCCTCAGATGTTTTATCTAAAAATATACCTAAACAAGAAAAAATTGCAGAATTGAAAACTATCGCTAAAGAGACTGTGGATATAAAGGGTGTTGGATTTTACTCTTTAGGTGTAACAAGAAAAAACCTAAATCAAGATCAAATAAACAAATTTTTAGAATTATTTGAGGCATACTTTTTAAAAAGTTTTTCTAGCAGACTATCTGAATATACTAATCCAGAAATTGATGTTAGAGGTAAAAAAGTTCTAAATGAAAATTATACTATTGTTAATAGTATTTTAATTGGCACTTCTATAAGACCAGAGGTAAAGATAGATTGGAGAATATATACTAAAAATCCTGAAAGCCCACTTATACGTGACTTAATAATTGAAGGTCTAAGTTTAGCAAGAACACAAAAAGAGGAGTTTGCGTCGATTATAAATTCTAATGATGGAAATATAGAAGCTTTATTCAAAGCATTGAAAGAATTTTCAAATAACTAAGCTTAAATGGTGGGCCCGCCAGGACTCGAACCTGGGACCAATACATTATGAGTGTACTGCTCTAACCAACTGAGCTACAGGCCCAAATAAAATTTAATTATATCATTTTTTTATAGTTATCAATTCAATTAAACATATTGGTGGGCCGTGTTGGTTACGCTCCAACTACCCCTGCAATGTCAATGCAGTACTCTACTATTGAGCTAACGGCCCAATTTTAACTTTCTAAGAAACTTTTTAATTGTTTTGATCTACTTGGGTGTTTTAACTTTCTTAGAGCTTTAGCTTCAATTTGCCTAATTCTTTCCCTAGTTACTGAAAACTGCAATCCAACTTCTTCTAGGGTATGATCAGTATTCATTCCTACGCCAAATCTCATTCTTAAAACTCTTTCCTCTCTAGGTGTAAGTGTTGATAAAATTTTGGTCGTTGCCTCACCTAGATTTGACTTGATTGCCTGCTCGAGAGGCGCTAGCGCTTTTGTATCTTCAATAAAGTCTCCCAGACTGCTATCTTCTTCATCTCCAACAGGCTTCTCTAACGAGACAGGTTCTTTTGATATTTTTAAAACTTTTCTAACCTTATCAAGTGGCATTCTTAATTTTTTTGCAAGTTCTTCTGGCGTGGCTTCTCTACCAAATTCACTTAATATTAGCCTTTGAGTTCTTACAATTTTATTTATAGTTTCGATCATATGAACAGGGATACGTATTGTTCTGGCCTGATCTGCGATAGATCTGGTGATCGCCTGTCTTATCCACCAAGTAGCATATGTAGAAAACTTATACCCTCTTCTGTATTCAAATTTATCTACTGCTTTCATCAAACCAATATTTCCTTCTTGTATTAAATCTAAAAACTGTAATCCTCTATTTGTGTATTTTTTAGCAATTGAAATAACTAATCTCAAATTAGCTTCTACCATTTCTTTTTTTGCAATTCTTGACTCTTTTTCACCCTTTTGGACTCTGCTAACTAACTTTTTAAAATCGGTCACAGAGATACCAAGTTTATGACTAATTTCTATTAATCGCTCTCTTATATTTTTAAATTCTTCCTTATTTTTATTAAAAAACTGTTTCCAAATATGATTTGTATCTAAAAATCTTTTTAGATTTGGATTAATTTCATTTCCAATATAAAATTTTATAAATTCATTTCTTGGAATTTTTTGATCCATGGCAAGTCTCAACAAATTTCCCTCTAAAGAAATTATTTTTTTGTTCTCTAAATAATGTTTTTGAACTAATTCCTCTAAAACTGAAGGCGACAGTTGTAGAGACTTAATGTTATCTAGAATATCATTTACAATCTTATCGTAGCCTTTTTCTTTTGCTGGTGAAAAAGTTTTTGTATTAAGCACACATTCTAATTTTTCTTTTTGATATTTTATTAACTTTGAATATTCTTTCGTTAAAGTTTGAACAGTCTTTAAAACTTTTGGTTTAATTTCTGTCTCCATTGCTGCAAGTGTTGGGTTAAAATCATCATCATCATCTGATGATCCTTCGTCTTTATCACTTTCTCCCGAATTTTTTTGTTTTGCGCTAGGACCAGTGGTCTCGTCTTCCATATAATTTGTATCAATATCAATAATTTCTCTAACTAAAATTTCATCTTTATGTAATAGTTCGTTCCACTCAAAAAATTGTTGAGCAGTAATAGGGCTTTGAGAAAGTGCAATTAACATTACATCTTTTCCAGCCTCTATTCTTTTTGCAATAGCAATTTCTCCTTCTCTTGAAAGAAGTTCAACACCTCCCATTTCACGTAAATACATTCTAATAGGATCATCACTTTTCTCTATTGTTTTGCCCACTTCTTTATTTAGATTTTCTTTTTTTCTTAAAACTTTAAAATCAGATTTTTTTTCAACTAATGATATTCTTTCGTCTAAAATATGGATTAACGCTTGAGCTAAATTTTCATCAGATAGATTTCTTTTCCCTAAAGATTTGGTTAGCTCTTCATAAGTAATAAAGCCTCTATGAGTTCCTCGACCCATAAGTCTGGCAAATGATTTTGTAATAATTCTTTCCACGATAATTTGAGTTTAGAGGTCTTATATAATGTCAATTATATAAAAATCTATTAATAATTTAGTCAGTTTAATTGAGATTCTGCTTTTTTTTGAGCTCTTTTAACTCATTAAATGTGGACTCGCTCATATCCACAGAAAACTTCGATTCTAATTCCTGGATTCTGAACTCAAGATCGTAATTCATCAAATCTCTAGAGATGTCCTCTAATAATTCGATTACTTTTTGATCGTCATCAGATTGATTTTTTAGGATATGTTTGATTGGAGCAAATTTGTTTATTTTTTCTATTAATTGAACATCTAAGTCAAGATCTTGAGTTGTTGTTTGTGAACCAGATTTCAATTTTTCAATAATCATTTCAAATATTTTTTTATTAAACTCAGTAAATAATTTAATATTTTCAATCAAATGAATATTTGCTTGCAACAAATCTAATTTATTTATGACAAGATATAATAAGGAAAACTCTTTTAATTCAACTGCAGTCAAAGACTGACTTTCTTGAAAATATTTTTTTGTACTCTCTAAAGATTTTGTTTTTTTTGTATAAAATCTTTTATTATTTTGATTGGAATGCGGTGTAAGTTCAGCAATTTTTTCTAAAAAATATTCTAAAACATATTTTTTTATAAAATCATCTTTAATTGTATTTGCAATTGCTCTAAGTTTTTTCTCAAAAATAGCCATCGATGATGGATTATTTTTAGTTTGTTTTTTGTAATGACTAAAAATAAATTGATGAATTGATAATTTGGTTTGTTTTGTAAAATCTACAAAATCAGCCTTGCCATTTTTATTTACATAGCTATCAGGATCTTCTTTATCTGGTAAAAATAAAAAAGAAATTTGTTTCTCTGGTTTTAGTTCCTTTATTGAATTTTCAGCAGCTCTAACAGCAGCTTTATATCCACTTTCGTCACCATCAAAACATATTATTATGTCATCAAAAAATTGGTTTAAAGTCAAAATTTGCTTGTCGGTTAAAGACGTACCAAGATTTGCTACCGCATTATCTATTCCATTTTTGCTTAGACCCACAACATCCATGTATCCTTCTACTAGATAAACATGATCAATTTTATTTGAGAGTTTTCTTGCTAAATCTAAATTATATAAATTTGATCCCTTTTTAAAAAAATTTGTCTCAGGTGAATTAATATATTTAGCCAAGTAATCTAGATTTTCTATAATTCTCCCACCTAAAGCAATTGGTTGACCTGAAATATTATTGATTGGGAATATTAATCGACCTCTAAATCTTTCGACAAAAATTTTTTTTTTCTCATCTAAATAGAATAAACCAGTCTCGACTAAAGTTTGTTCACTATAATCTTGTTTTAATTTTTCAAAAAAATTTGGATTTTTTTCTATGTATCCTATTTTAAATTTTTTTACTTCATCTTTACCTAGTGATCTATTTTTTAAATAACCTCTAGCAATCGAACAATTTTCATTTTTTAAAAGTTCATTGTGATAAAAATCCACATAATTACTAAAAATAGATTTGTATTCATTCCATTTTTTCTCTCTTTCTTCATCTTGTTTTGAAAACATATATGGCTGCATTCCCGCTAATTGAGCCAAGTATTTAACTGACTCTCCAAATTTTAAATTTTGAGTTTTCATTACAAAATCAAAGATATTGCCATGTTCAGAAGTTGCAAAACAATGATAAAATTCTTTTTCATCATTCACGGTAAAGGAAGGTGTTTTTTCATTTTTGAATGGTGACAAACCCACAAATTCTTTACCTCTTTTTTTTAATGAAACAGTTTTTGATACTACTGTTGAAACTTTCAACCTATTTTTAATTTCATCAAGATACTCTTTTGGGTATTTCATTATTTATTCAATAATTCTTTGATCAAAGATCCTGCTTTTGAAAAATCAATTTCGTCTGCATGAGTTTTTTTAAGTTCACCCATAACTTTTCCCATATCTTTTAATGAATTTGCTCCAATTTTCGAAATAACATCTGCACAAATTTTCTTAGTTTCTTCTTCGCTAAGCTGCTTTGGTAGGAAACTTGTTAAAATATCATATTCATTTTGCTCAACCTCTAAAAGATCGGTTCTATTATTTTTTTTATAAATATCGATCGATTCGGCTCGTTGTTTAACCATTTTTTTTAAAAGTTTCTTTATGTCCTCATCATCAGTTTCTTTTTTGTTAGGGCCTGATCTGTTAACAATATCCAAATCCTTAATCGAAGATAATATTAACCTATAGGTTGATATTTTATTTTTATCTTTCGATTTTAAAGCATTTTTATATTCGTTTTCGATGGTCTGTTTTAATGACATAATTTTTTAATCTACTTTAAAGAAAAAATTCTTCAAAAGAAAAATTGTTTTTTTACAATTTTATATTACATCTCTGTTGCGATAATAAAGCAATTATTGTATTAACCTTTAACTCATGAGTTGTAATTGATCAAAAAAGCAAAAAAAACTAACTCAAAATTTAAATCTCAAATCAATACAGGCGTTTTAGTTCTTGAAAATAAAAAGATATTTAAAGGAATTGGAATTGGATACCAGGGAGACGCCACAGGCGAAGTTTGCTTTAATACATCCTTAACTGGCTATCAAGAAATTATCTCTGATCCTTCATATGCGGGTCAAATTATTAACTTTACCTTTCCCCATATTGGAAATGTTGGGACCAATAAAGAAGATCATGAATCTGATAAAATATGGGCAAGAGGAGTGATAATTAATTCTGAAATAACTTCACCCTCAAACTATAGATCACTCCAACATTTAGATGCTTGGCTTAAAAAAAATAAAATTGTTGGAATTACTGGCTTAGACACTAGAAGCCTAACAAACTTTATAAGGGACAAAGGTGCGCCAAAAGGCACCATTAGTTACTCAAAAAAAGGAAAATTTAATATTAATAAATTGACTAATGTCACCATAAAATGGAGTGGATTAAAAAATCTTGATCTCGCAGAAGTGGTTTCAACACAGAAAAATTATATTTGGAAAGGTCTCAAAACGTGGAAAAAAGAACTTGGATATAAAAAAAATAATAAAAGCTCATTTCATGTTGTTGCAATTGATTATGGAATTAAAAAAAATATCCTAAGATATTTCTCTGATTTTAATTGCAAAGTTACTGTCGTTTCTTGTAAAACCAACGCGCAAAAAATTTTAGCCTTAAAACCAAATGGAATATTTTTATCAAATGGTCCTGGAGATCCAGCTGCAACAGGTAAATATGCTATAAAAATTATTAAAGATCTGATTAAAAAAAATTTACCAATTTTTGGTATATGTTTAGGTCATCAAATTTTAGCATTAGCATTGGGTGGCAAAACAAAAAAAATGAAACTTGGTCATAGAGGAGCAAATCACCCTGTTAAAAATTTAATTCATGACAATGTAGAAATAACAAGTCAAAACCATGGTTTTGAAGTAGTTAAAGAAACATTACCAAAAAATATTGAAGTCACACATAAATCTTTATTTGATAATAGTATTGAAGGTATTAAACTAAAAAACAAACCAGTCTTTTCAGTTCAATATCATCCAGAATCTAATCCGGGACCTCAAGATAGTATTTATTTGTTTCAAGAATTTATTAACAACATGAAAAAAAATGCCAAAAAGAAAAGATCTTAAAAAAATATTGGTTGTAGGAGCTGGTCCAATAATTATAGGACAAGCATGTGAATTTGATTATTCAGGGACTCAAGCATGCAAAGCTCTAAAAGATGAAGGTTATAAAGTAGTCCTGATAAATTCAAATCCAGCAACAATTATGACAGATCCAGATGTTGCGGATAAAACTTATATTGAACCAATTACACTAGATGTATTAGAAAAAATTCTAAAGAAAGAAAAACCCGATGCAATTCTTCCAACAATGGGGGGACAAACTGCACTTAACCTTGCAATGGAAGCAGAGAAAAAAGGAGTTCTAAAAAAATACAAAATTGAGTTGATAGGAGCAAATTCTAAAGCAATTTCCAATGCCGAGGATAGAAAGAAATTTAGAAAAAATATGATAGATATTGGTTTAGATTTACCAAAATCAGAAATCGTAAATAATAATAATCAAGCATCAAAAGTATTAAAAAAAATTGGTTTACCTGCAATTATAAGACCTGCTTTTACACTTGGTGGACTTGGTGGGGGAATAGCCAAAACTAGAAAAGATTATTTTAAGATTGTTAAAAATGGATTGCATGAGTCTCCAGTAAGCCAAGTTCTTGTAGAGGAATGTTTAGAGGGCTGGAAAGAATTTGAGATGGAGGTTGTAAGAGATAAGAAAGATAACTGTATCATCATTTGCTCGATTGAAAATATAGATCCAATGGGAATTCATACGGGTGACTCGGTAACAATTGCACCGGCTCTTACACTTACAGATAAAGAATATCAAGTAATGAGAAATGCATCTATTGCATGTTTAAGAAAAATTGGAGTTGAAACAGGAGGATCAAATGTTCAGTTTGCTATCAATCCTAAAAATGGTCGAATGGTTGTCATTGAAATGAATCCACGTGTATCAAGATCATCAGCACTTGCATCAAAAGCAACTGGATTTCCGATTGCGAAAGTGGCTGCAAAATTAGCGGTTGGCTATACTCTGGATGAATTAAAAAATGAAATAACTAAAGTTACCCCTGCATCATTTGAACCAAGCATAGATTATGTGGTGACTAAAATTCCAAGATTTACATTTGAAAAATTTTCAACTTCTCCTGCAACTTTAGGAACATCTATGAAGTCAGTAGGTGAAGCGATGGCAATAGGAAGAAACTTTAAGGAATCCTTACAAAAGGCTTTAGTATCTCTGGAGACAGGTTTTTCTGGTTTAGACAGAATTTTTGATTTAAATAAAAAACAAATTGAAAAGAAGCTTAAAGAAACTATCCCAAATAAGATATTGCTAGTCGCTGAAGCAATTAGAAAAAAAATAGACTTAAAGAAAATATATAATTTATCCAAAATTGATCCTTGGTTTTTAGAACAAATTAAAGAAATAGTTGATTGTGAAACACAGATCAAAAGCAAGGGACTTCCTAAAGATTTTACAGAATTAAATAGAATAAAATCAATAGGGTTTTCAGATAAAAAACTTTCAGAATTAACTAAAACTTCTGAAGAAATTGTTAGAAGAAAAAGATCAGCACTTAAAATACTTCCAGTTTATAAAAAAGTAGATACTTGTGCGGCTGAATTCAAATCTTTTACTCCTTATATGTACTCAACGTATCAAAGAAACTTTTCTATAAACTCAGAATGTGAAGCTTATCCATCCAATAAGAAAAAAATAATTATTCTTGGAGGAGGACCAAATAGAATCGGTCAAGGAATTGAGTTTGATTATTGCTGTTGCCAGGCAAGTTTTTCATTAAAAGACGCAGGTTTTGAGACTATAATGGTTAATTGTAACCCTGAAACGGTATCAACAGACTATGATACAAGTGATCGATTATACTTTGAACCTTTAAAAGAAGAATATGTTTTTAACATAATTAAAAAAGAACAAGAAAAAGGAAATCTGATAGGAGTAATAGCTCAGTTTGGTGGCCAAACTCCGATTAAGCTTGCTAAATTTTTACACGACAACAGGCTTCCAATTTTAGGAACTCAATATACTTCTATTGATTTAGCAGAGGATAGAGATCGATTTAGAAATTTATTAAATAAATTAAAACTCAAACAGGCTGAGAGTGGAATTGCAAAGACATTTAATCAGGCAATAAAAATTGCTGATAAAATTGGATTACCATTAATGGTAAGACCTTCGTATGTTTTAGGTGGAAGAGCAATGGAAATCGTTCATGAAAAAAAACAACTTAAAAAATTTGTTGAAGAAGCATTTAAAGCTGCAGAGGAAAATCCAATTTTGATTGATAAATTTATCGATCATGCAATGGAAGTAGATGTAGATGCCATATCAGATGGAAAACAGGTTCACGTTGCAGGAATTATGCAACATATCGAAGAAGCTGGAATCCATTCGGGGGACTCGGCATGTAGTCTACCTCCTGTATCAATTAAACCTTATCTTCTTAAGGAAATAGAAAATCAAACTAAAAAACTTGCTATAGCTTTAAATGTGAAAGGTTTTATGAATATACAGTTTGCAATTAAAAAAGATGAAATTTATGTGATTGAAGTAAATCCTAGAGCAAGTCGAACAGTACCTTTTGTGTCAAAAGCAAAAGGATTGCCCCTAGCTAAAATTGCATCAAGAGTAATGGCTGGTGAAAAATTATCTAAGTTTAATTTAAAGGATAAATCTAAAGGTATGTATGCGGTTAAAGAGGCTGTATTCCCGTTTAATAAATTTCCAAACAGTGACTTATTGTTAGGACCTGAAATGAAGTCCACTGGAGAAGTTATGGGATTTGATAAAAGTTTTGGAATGGCTTTTGCAAAAAGTCAGATCGCAGCAGCTAACTCATTACCAAAACAAGGATTAGCTTTTATATCACTCAAAGATAGTCACAAAGATGAAGGAATAGATTTAGCTAAAGAACTTCTTAAACTTAAGTTTAAATTATGTGGAACTAGAGGAACTGCAGAATATATTCGAAAGCATGGGATGAAATGTAAAATTATCAATAAAGTAAGCACTGGATCACCTCACATAGTAGATGTTTTAGACTCTAAAAAAATTGCATTAGTAATAAATACTGGAGGAGGAAATAGTGAACATAGATTAAGCGATGCAATAGCTTTAAGAAGAGCAACGCTAAAGAATAAAGTTCCTTATTGCACTAATATGTCCACTGCTCAGGCATGTTTAGAGGCTATAAGATCGCTAAAAACAAAAAAATTAGAAGTGACTTCTCTTCAGGACGTTTAAGAATTTACTTTCCAATCAGTTTCAAAGGTAACATAATTTACTTGAATACATCGTCTTTCTTTAACGATCTTTTTCTTCTCCATCCCATGCCAAGTGTTTGGTCCACTTGTAAAAAGATAGCCATAATTATGTTTGTAAGGAAGTGTCTTTACCTTTTCTAATTTTTCATTGTAAAAATCAGTTCCTAAATCTTCAGACTCATTTGTTTTATTAACAAATATTAAGCCTGACATAAGTTTTTCTTTTATATCACAATGAGGTTTTAACCAAAAACCCTCTCGGTCACATATAACCTCGACCCTAACATAGGAATTAGATAAATCTTTGTTTATCATTTTAGAAATTGTTTCATATGTTTCTTTAGACTGAAGTTCGTTTATAAATTTTACTAAATTTGGAAATTGAGATGAGTTTTCTTTATTAATAAAACACCTAAACTTTATAGCTTGTCCGCCTGAAGCTATACCTTTTCTAAATTCTGCAGTTCCACCATCTATTGCCCTTGTTCCATCATAATTAAGATTATGTTTACTAACATCAGGAATATCAGCTTTAACTATTTCATCAATTGCTCCTTCTGACAAAGCATCACTATACTCCCAGTGATCGAAAGGGAAATTGTGTTGCTTCGAATTATTTTTAATTGAATTTAAAAATGACATTATGATTGAATTTTTTCTTTAATAATTTTTGCTACTCTATTCGTTTCATCTAATTTTTGATAGTTCCAATTTTCAATTTCTTCACCTAAGTTTCTAGTAATATTTAATTCTCTGAATAAATTTCTAAAATTTTGAAATCTCACGTCTTTTCTTTTCGGTAAAATATTAGCAACATAAATTGGTTTTCCAGTTAAAGCAGCTTCAGATATCATTGAGCTAGAGTCACATGTAACAACTATATTTTCCGAAATTGCTAAAGCTGAAAGATAAGCTTTTTTATCAACGTTCATAATTACAGTGTGATTTTCTCCAAAAAACTCTTTTGCATAATGTATAGTATTTAATGGTGTTCTCATTGAAGGTATCACCACAAGTTGAAAATCATGTTTTTTCAATAGTTTGTAAAAAATTGAAAATATATGCTTCATATTTTTTGTTGAGTAGTCATAATATTTTGTAGGACCACCCATTATCAAACACCAAACTTTTCTATTATCCTGTTTGATATATGAATTTAAATAACTTCTATTTTCTTCAATTTCATTTTCCGTTAAATAATGAATTGCACCCTTTGTTTTAATTATATTTGTACCACTTATCCCATCATGTTCGGGAGCAACAATAAAATCAAAATAATTAAAATCTACCTTTGGATCTTGAATATGAATATTTGAAACTTTTTTTTTTGACATACTTTTTAAGTGGATTGATGGAATCACACTTTTTCTTCCACATGAAATAATTACATCAAAATCATACTCGTTTATTTTTTGATAAACATTTTGTGATATTGGAGTTAATTTTGGAGGAACAATTTTCCAAAAATTATTTAGTTCAACCTTATGGTGTGTAAAATCCAAATCTAAAGCTTTAGCTAAACCTTCTACTTGGCTTATCATGCCATGCATACCTTGAGTTAATAAAATACCTTTTAATTTAGTCATTAATCACTATATAGCTTTCATATGAGTCAAAATCCAACTAAACACACAAAAGTGTTAATAATTGGATCAGGTCCAGCTGGATACACTGCAGCAGTTTATGCTGCTCGTGCAATGTTAAATCCTATTTTAGTTTATGGATCTGAGCCAGGAGGACAATTAACAACGACAACTGATGTTGAAAATTATCCAGGATTTTCTGAAGTTATTCAGGGGCCATGGTTAATGGATCAAATGAAAGAACAAGCAAAAGCAGTTGGAACTGAAATGATTGAAGACCATATTGGATCTGTAAATTTAAAAAGTTCACCATTTGAAGCAATTGGTGATAGTGGTCAGAAATATACTGCTGATAGTATTATTATATCTACTGGGGCACAAGCTAGATGGTTAAATATAAAATCAGAACAAGAATTTAGAGGTTTTGGAGTTTCAGCATGCGCTACATGCGATGGTTTCTTTTTTAAAGATAAAGAAGTTGCTGTAGTCGGTGGAGGTAATGCAGCTGTTGAAGAAGCGATGTTCCTTACAAAGTTTGCATCCAAAGTTAAATTAATTCATCGAAGAGATAGTTTGAGAGCTGAAAAAATGCTTCAAAAAAAATTAATGGAAAATAAAAAAATAGAAATTATTTGGGACTCTGTTGTTGAAGATGTATTGGGAGATCAAGAGCCTAAAAATGTTAAAGGTATTAAAATTAAAAATGTAAAAACAAATAATGTAGAAGAGTTAAAACTAGATGGTGTTTTTATTGCAATTGGTCACGATCCTGCAACTAAACTTTTTAAAGATCAGTTAGAAATGGACAATGAGGGTTATTTAGTTACTAAACCAGATTCTACTGAAACAAATATTCCTGGAGTTTATGCTGCCGGAGATGTTAAAGACAAAACTTTTAGACAAGCCGTTACAGCAGCTGGAATGGGTTGTATGGCAGCATTAGAAGCCGAAAAATTCCTATCTCACTAATTCGAGATTAAAAATAATAACTAATAGAAAGGTAAATATAATGACAGATAAGGTATTATTAACTGGAATAAGTGGATGGATCGCAAAACATACATCTATAGAATTATTGAATAAGGGTTATGAGGTATTAGGAACTGTTAGAAATAAAGATTTAATCGATCAAACTAAAGAAACTATAAAAAAACATGCGCCAATCGAAAAATTATCTTTTATCGAATTAGATCTTTTAAAAGATGATGGCTGGGATGAAACTGCAAAAGGATGCAAATACATTTTTCATATTGCCTCCCCATTTCCAATGAAAGTTTCAAGAGATAGAGAATTTTTGTTACCTGTTGCAGTAGATGGAACTTTAAGAGTTTTAAATGCTGGTATAAATGCTGGAGTTGAACAAATAATTAAAACATCTTCAATTGTTGCCATGTTTAGAAAGCCTAATAGAAGCAATCCTTATACATTTGGTGAAAATGATTGGACCGATGAAAATTGGATAGAAGGAGTTAATGATTATTTTTTATCAAAAACAAAAGCTGAAAAAGCTGCTTGGGAATTAATGGAAAGCAAAGGATTAAAAAGTAAGTTAACTACTATTAATCCAGGTGGAGTATTTGGTGATGCTTTAGATAAAAAAGGTGGAACCTCAATAGAATATGTTAGACAATTTTTGAAAGGTAAATTTCCTGGAGCACCTAAATTTGCTGTTTTAATTTCTGATGTCAAAGATATAGCTAAAGCTCATGTTGCATGTATTGGTAATAGTAAAGTTGGTGGAAGAAGATTAATTGTTGGAAAAGAAGTTAAAAAGTTAGTCGAGTTGTCTCAATTAATGGCAGAAGCAATGCCCGAGTATGCAAAAAAACTTCCTAAAAAAGAATTGCCGAATTTTATGGTTAAATTAATTAGTTATATTGACTCAAGTGCTAAAATGATGATTCCTGATCTTGGTATTTTAATGCAAACTGATACGTCTTATGCAGAGGAATTGTTAGGATTTAAATTTAAACCAGCAAAAGATTGTATAACTGAGAACGCTAAATCAGTTGTTCAATTAGGATTAGTTTAAACTTTTGCAAAAATTGGAAATTTTATCCATTGCTTTCTTAAGATTATCCATTGATGTTGCGTAAGAAATTCTGAAAAAACCTTCTAAACCAAATGCAGAACCCTGGACTACAGCAATCCCACTATTCTCTAATAATGATTGAACAAAATCAGTATCAGATTTAATTTCATTACCATTAGGATCTTTTTTGCCCATTAAACCTTTGCAACTTGGGAAAACATAAAACGCTCCATCTGGATTTAGGCATTCAATTCCATCTATTGCATTTAAAGCATTAACCACAAAATCTCTTCTCTCCTGAAAAGAGTTTGCTCTTTCCTTTATAAAGTCTTGTGTTCCACTTAGTGCCTCAACTGCAGCCGCTTGGCTAATGGAAGAAGGATTGGTTGTTGATTGTGATTGAATTTTAGCAATAGCTTTAACAATGTCTTTTGGACCAGCTGCATACCCTATTCTCCAGCCTGTCATTGAGTAAGCTTTACTTACACCATTCATTGTAAGCACTCTATCTTTTAAACTATTAATTTGAGCAATTGTAAAAAATTTAAAACCTTCATAAGTCACGTGCTCATAAATATCATCGCTCAAAATATACACATGATTATGTTTTTCTAAGATAGCTGCGATTGCTTTGATATCTTGCTCTGAATAACATGCTCCAGTTGGGTTTGAAGGAGAATTAAGAATAATCCATTTAGTTTTTGGAGTTATAAATTTTTCAAGATCAATTGGATTTATTTTAAAACCTTGTTTTTCATCACATTCCATTATCACTGGTTTTCCTCCAGCTAATAAAACCATATCTGGGTAAGAAACCCAATAAGGAGCAGGAACTATAACTTCATCACCTTCGTTTAATGTGGCCATCATTGCATTATAAATTACATGCTTACCACCAGCACCAACTGTAATTTGATCAGTTGTATAATCTAAATTATTTTCTTTTTTAAATTTTTCTACAATCGCTTTTTTCAATGCTGGAGTACCATCTACTGCCGTGTATTTT
>CACGAU010000006.1 GCA_902571135.1 uncultured Pelagibacteraceae bacterium
ACATGATTAAACTATTTAATTATTTAATAGTTTATTTTTCGCCTTTTCAAATTCCTCTTGAGAAATAATTCCTTTTTCTTTTAAATAATTCAATTTAGTAAGTTCATCGCTTAAATTGCTGCTTTGTTCATTAGAAGTCTCAATTGTGTCTCTACCCTCACTTTCAACTTCCTCTTTCTCAGCTCTATTAGCTTCCTTAGACTTAAAACCATTCATGATTGCCATTCCACCTAAGTATAAAACATAAGCCATAATAGGAATAACCAATCCAAAAAAAATTATTTTTTCCATAATTTAATCTTCATCTTCTTCACGCCAGTTTTTTTCATACATTAAATATGCGGCGTATATTACTGATACAGTACCCACAATCATACCATAATCAAAACCAGTTTGCTTGTCATGCAAATACCAACCTAGCTGAGTTGCCCCAATAGGTGGAACTGTAAGTAGCAAAAAAATTATACCAAACCTGTATGGTCGTTTAGGTTTTTTCATTCTAATAAATTAACAGATTACAGCTTAGGGTTTAATTATTAAATTTGCGATCTTTTGAAACAGTCTATGGTATTTTTAAGTAAACAAGCAATGGTCATAGGTCCAACTCCACCTGGAACAGGTGTAAGTGCTTTTGCATTTTTTGAAACTTCATCAAAATGAACATCACCAACTATACCGTTGTCAGTTTTATTTATACCAACATCAATAACAATAGCATCATTTTTAACCCAATCTCCTCTAACAAGTTCGGGTATACCTACAGCTGCAACAATTATATCTGCCTCTAAACATTCAGCTTTTAAATCTTTAGTTTTTGAATGAGTTATAGTTACGGTGCAATTTTCTTTTAAAAGAAGTTGTGTCATTGGTTTACCGTTTAAATTTGATCTACCCACAACCACAGCTTTTTTACCACTTAAATTAGGTTCAATTTTTTTTATCAACAAATAACATCCAAGCGGAGTACAAGGTATCGAACTTTCATAACCAGATGAAAGGTTGCCTACATTCATTGGATGAAAACCATCTACGTCTTTTGAGGGATCAATAGCTTCTATAACCTTCTGCTTATCAATATGCTTAGGTAAAGGAAGTTGAACTAAAATTCCTGAAACAGTTTCATCACTGTTTAGTTCTTGAATTTTTTCTAGAACAGTCTTTTCTTCAACTGAATCTGGATATTTAATTACTTCAGATTTTAATCCTACCTCATTTGCTGACTTCTCTTTATTTCTTACATAAATTTGACTAGGTGTTAAATCACCAATCAGTATTACTGTTAAACCTGGTACTTTATTATATTTTGATTTTAACTCTGCAACTTCTTCCTTTAACTCTGCTCTTAATTCTGCAGCCGCTTTTTTTCCATCAATTAAAATCATAATTCCTTTTTTAAAAAATTATTGGTGCAATGTACAGCTTCATACACATTTCAATAAACCAAATCAATAAAAGAAGAATAATTGGAGAAATATCTAGTGAACCTAAATTTGGCAAAAAACGTCTTATTTTATTCAAGAAAGGTTCTGTTAATTTGTAACTCAACTCTAAAATTGCATAAACAAATCTATTTTGAGTGTTAAGAACGTTAAAAGCAATTAGCCAACTTACAATAACATTGGCAATCACTACGTAAGAATACAATTTTAAAATTTGTAAGACTAAATAAAAAATAGCTATCATTTTTTCTCAACGTAAATCGACTGACTTGGGAACGCAAATGAAGCACCATTTTTTTCAACAATTTCTTTAATTGCAATTGCTAATCTTTCTTTAACATCTAACCAATTATTCCAACTTCCAGATTTTGTAAAACATCTGACATACATATCTATTGAACTATCTGAAAATTTATCAACTCTTACAGCAACTCCAATTGAAGTATTATAATCTTCACTTGAGTTGATGTGATTTTCTATTTCATCTCTAATCTTTTTCAATTGATCTACTGTAGTGTCGTATTGAAGTGTAATAATCCAACTAATCAACCAATTAGAAGTTTCACTTATGTTAACTACTGCATTTTCTGCAAACTGAAAATTTGGAATAATTGCAAGAGACTTATCAAACTTTCTAATCGTTGTTGATCTAAATCCAATCTTTTCTACTATACCTTCAATAATTCCCTCAACTGCAATCCAGTCACCAATTTTAAATCTCTTTTCAACTAAAACTAAAATTCCTGAAATTAGATTTTTAAATAAATCTTGTGCACCTAATGCAACAGCAACTCCAAACAATCCAAGACCTGCAATGATTGGACCTATTTTAATTCCCCACAATTCTAAAACTGCTGCTAAACCTAAAATAAAAATCAAAATTTTTAACGATTTGATTATCCAGCCAATAAGTTCTCTTGTTAATAATTTATCTAAACCACTAAGTATGTATGAGATTGGTTCTATGATTTGGTGAATTACCCAAAAAATTAATATAGTGATCAATGTTCTATTAATTGTATCTACCACTTCTCTTCCTTCTATTGAGAAAGTCATGTAGTAGCTTGCAATAAAAAATCCTAATACAATTGGTAAAAATCTTGCTGGGCCTACTAGTGATTGAACAAAAGTATCATCTAATTTATTTGTTGTTCTTTTCGAGATGATTTCCAATTTTTTAATAACTAATTTGCTTATTAGTCCTCTAAAAACTAAGAATAGTAAAAATATTCCAATGCCAATTAATATTTGAAAAATATCAACGCCAAGAATTCCTTTATTCCATACTGATAAAAATATCTCAGAAAAATTATTAATTAATTCCATTTTTTAAATTTTATATAACAAAAACTCTTCTTCTCCAGGATTAAAAAGAAAAATCTTTTTCCATTTGATTTCGTTCAATATTGACGAGGTTTTTTCGCCTATACACATCAAATTTGTATTCATCCATAAACTTTCGGTTTGGTAAATCTTTATAAAATTTAAAAAACTTGATGCACTATTTTGGGAGTAAACATAGACCATATCAGGCATATTTAATTTTAGTTCATTAACAAATTTCTCCTCAAATTTTTGATTACGATCTACTCTATAATTAATAATTCTTTTTACTCTAAAACCTTCACTTAATAACTGTTGATCTAAATCAACTGATATTGTTTCGCCACTTACGTAGAGTAATTCTTTATTTTTAGATTCATAACTTTGTAGTATTAACTCTTTTAAGTTCGCAACATTTCCTTCAGCTGCGATTGTATTTTGAAAGCCAACACTTCTTGCTTTTTTTTCTGTCGCATTACCTACACAAAAGCACTTAATATTTTTATCTAATCCTACTGTATTTAAGAATTTTACTGCATTTGCACTAGTAAAAACAATTCCATCAAATTTAGAAAAGTTAATTTCCTCATAATTAACTTTTTCAATTGTTATTAATGGAAGATGTGAAACTTGATGTCCTAAAGATTGGAATTTCAATATCATTTCAGAACAATCTTCCAATGGTCTAGTTAATAAAATATGCATATTATCTTTTATATGAGTTTTTTGATTTTGTTTTTAAAAGTATCCCAACTTCTTTACCAAGTTCTTTAAATTCATTCAAATTACCAATTTTTTTTTCGTAAAACCTTTGTTTACCATCTAACGAAAAAAGTTCTGCCTCCACTATAATCTTGTCTCTATCAATCACTGAATGAGCACCAATTGCTGTTTCACAATCTCCATCTAAAACTTTTAAAATATTTCTCTCAAGATGAGCTCTTTTATGTGTTTCCTCATGGTTAATTTTATTTAAAATAGAAATTATCTCGTCATCATTCTCCCTGCACTGAAGAGCAATTACGCCTTGTCCTGCGCTAGGAATTATTTCTTCGGCAGAAAAAATTTCAGAGATTTCATTTTCAAATTTTAAAAATTTGATACCCGCATAAGATAGTATAATTGCATCATACATTCCTTCATTTAATTTTCTAATTCTAGTATCTACATTTCCTCTAATTAATTTGCAGTTTAAATCTTTTCTAATTTTTTTTATTTGAAATTCTCTTCTAAATGATGACGTTCCAACAATTGACTTTTCATTTAAATCTTTAAGTTTCTTTTTATCCTTTGTAATTAAAATTTCCCTAGGATCATTTCTTTCAAGAAAAGAATCTGTCCTTAATCCCTCTGTCTCATTAGCAGGCATGTCCTTCAGCGCATGAACTGCGATATCAATATTTTCTAACTGAAGTTCTTTTTCAATATTACTGGAAAACAAACCTTTACCACCAACCTCTGATAATCTTATATCCTGAACTTCATCACCTTTGGTTGTGATCGATTTAATCAAAATATCATCATTGTTTAAATTGGTATTTTCAATAATTTTATCTTTAGCTTGTTGAGCATAAAGTAAGGCAAGCTTGCTTCCTCTAGATCCAATTATTATTTTTTTATTCATAAAAATTTATTTCTTACTTGTATTAAGATTGTACAATTATTAAAAACTATTTGAATGAGCAAAAAACCCTTAATTCTTGGAATAGAATCTAGTTGTGATGAAACTGCAGCTTCTTTAATAACTGAAAATAAAGAGGGATACCCAGTAGTTTTGTCGAATATTGTTTCTAGTCAAATAGAGGTTCATAGAGAGTTTGGTGGTGTAGTTCCTGAATTAGCAGCTCGTTCACATATTGAAAAAATTGATTGGATTGTCAAAAAAGCTATTAATGAAAGTGGGAGAAAAATTGAAGAAATAGATGCGGTTGCTTCTACTGCTGGTCCTGGATTAATTGTTTGTCTATCAGTTGGATTAAGTTTTGGTAAAGCTTTCGCATCAGCAATGAATAAACCTTTTATTGCTGTTAATCACTTAGAGGGACATGCCTTAAGTCCAAAACTAAATACAAATCTTAATTATCCATATTTACTTCTTTTAATTTCAGGTGGGCACTCACAATATTTAAGTGTTCAAAATCTTGGTGAATATAAAAGATTAGGAACAACTATTGATGATGCATTAGGTGAAGCATTTGATAAAACGGCAAAACTTTTAGGAATAGAATTTCCAGGAGGACCTCAAATAGAAATTTTAGCTAAAAAAGGTGATCCAGAAAAGTACGATTTACCAAAACCAATTTTCAGCAAAGGAGGATGCAATCTTTCTTTTGCAGGTCTAAAAACTGCTGTATTGAAGATAAGTAAAACAATTAAATCAGAACAAGATAAATATGACCTTGCAGCATCATTTCAAAAAACAATAGAAGAAATTTTATATAAAAAAACAAAAATTGCTTTTACTGAATTTGAAAAAATAAATGAACTTAATGAAAAAATTTTCGTTGTTGCTGGTGGTGTTGCAGCAAATAAAAAAATTAGGTCTATGTTAATTAATCTATGTGAAGAAAATAATTATAAAAATATTTTTCCGCCTATAGAGTTTTGTGGAGATAATGCAGCAATGATTGCAATGGTAGGTTTAGAAAAATTTAAACTAAATCAATTTAATGATTTAGATTATCCAGCAAAACCAAGATGGCCTTTAGACGAAGATGCAGCTTTTCTAAAAGGTGCTGGTATTAAAATATAATGTAAAATTGGTTAATAAATTCAAAACTAGATCTAAGTGACGGATTGTACCCAAATTAAAAAGCAATATTAGTTATTACACAAATAGCAAAAAGGTAAATTTAAAATTATAGAATAACAAAACTTTTTACTAATTCAGTTAGTATAATTAAAAATTGCTTCAGAAACTTTTTTATAACCTTCTTTATTAAAATGGCCCCTTAACCCTAGAGGAAATAAATTTAAAGGATTTTCTTCTTTTTCAAAGACCTCTTCGTGTATGTCAATTAGGGGTATATTCAAATTGCTTACAATTTTTTTTAACTCTTCGTTATTTTCATTTGCATTATACAAATAACGATCGTAACTAGGCAAAATAACAAAATATAACTTAGAGTTATTTTCAATTGATAAGTCTTTAACCAACTCAATCACTTGCTTCATGCTTTGAAGTTTATCTTGCTTCATGCTTTGAAGTATATCTTGCTTCATGCTTTGAAGTATATCTTGATCCTGGTTATTTTTCTTTTGTATTATTTTTTTTATTTGTGAATTTTGGTCAGATTTAACTAAAAAATAACTATAAATAACTTGTCTTACTTGACTCAATTTTAAAAATTTAAAAAAAGAATTTTCTTCTACATACATCCTTTTTTTTAACATTTTATCTATTTCATTTTGTCTCAATTTTAGATTTTGAGTAAAAGTTAAGTCATTAAGATATTTAATTAATATTTTATTTTTTAATTCACTATCAAGATTTATTAGATCATTTTGATAAAAAACCCATAATACTTTTTTAACATTCGGAGTTAAATACTCTCTTAAAGCAGCATATTCTATTAAAGGTCCGTTTCCGGGTTGGCCTAAATTTAGAACAGATTTGCCCGATAATACTCTTAAAATTGAAGCAATATCATTTGGTCTATTTACACAATCTCCATGTACAAAGGAGTCTCCAACTATTAAGTATTCAATTGTATTTTGATCATGTTCAGTGTCAGGGTTATTAAAACCATATCTGTCACTTTCATAAATTGAATAATATCCATTTTCATTACAATTAATAATCTTAGAATTTGAAATACCAGATAAAGGAAAAATATAATGTTTTGATTTTATATTCTCATTTGCAGGCATTCTTACAGCAATGTTATTTGAAGTTTTTTTTAAATCTCTATAAATTTCAAGTTTACTTCTTGTATCGAATTCTAGTTTATTTTTTTTTGCATACACATGTCTTCTAAGTTCTGTTTCTGTAAATTTTTCTTTCGTAAATTTTTTTTTAAAAATTGTGTAAGTTTCGAAAACATATAAGCCTAGAGTTATGCTTATTATTGAAATAGTTAAATATTCTTTTATTCTTTCATTGATAAAAAAAATTGAAATAGAAAAAATAACTAGTATTAGTGAAATAATATAGTACGTTAAATAATAATTATGTCTATTTCCTGCCCATACAATTTCCGAAACATAAAATGTATAAATAAACAATAATAACGAAATTATAATACTAATGTATGGAAATATTTTATTTATTATTCTCATTTTATAATAATATTATTTAATATTCAAAATCTTACAAATTATAAATATTTATAAATAATTTCAGTACAAAACCTATAATAATGTTAAAGTTTATTAAGTATAAAAAAATATTATCTCATTAAGGGATTGTGGGTCTGGGCTCATTTAAGAACGTTGTTTTTTTTTAAAAAAAATTTATCCTATAAAATATGACAAAATCCTATTTTCTATTAAAATCTGAACCAAATGTTTGGTCAATTGACCAACAAAAAAAAGCTGGAGTTAAAGGTGCACCTTGGGATGGTGTCAGAAATTATCAAGCTGCAAAAAATTTAAAAAGTATGAGGAAAGGAGATCTATGTTTTTTTTATCATTCAAACATAGGAAAAGAGATAGTTGGAATAGTAAAAGTTATTAAAGAATCTTATATAGATAAAACAGACAAGACAGGGAGATTTGTTGCCGTTACTGTTCAATTTAAGTCTAAATTTTCAAAGCCTATAACGCTCGAAAGTATTAAAAAAAATAAGGATTTAAGCCATTTAGCCCTGATAAAGCAAAGTAGGCTTTCCGTAATGCCTGTTGATTATAAAAGCTGGAAAATTATAAATAACATGAGTAAAATTTAAAAAAAAAATTATCCTATGCCAAAAAAAAAGAAAAAAAAAAGCAAGGTAAGAAAAAAAGGGTCTAAAGTTAGAAAAAAAACCTCAAAAAAGGTTAAGAAAAAATCTAAAGTTAGAAAAAAAAATTCTAAAAAAGTAAAAAAAAAAATTAAATCAAAAAAAGAAAACGGAAATACGCCTCCTGAAGTTGTTATTAAAACAAAACCAGAGTGGGTTAAAAGCAGCTTAGCAAACAAAAGTAAATACCAACAAAAATATTCTCAATCTATAAAGAGTAATGATGAATTTTGGAGAAAAGAGGGAAAAAGAATTACATGGATAAAACCTTATAAAAAAATTAAAGACGTAAAATACAGTACAAAAGAAGTAAGAATTAAATGGTTTGAAGATGGTACTTTAAATGCTTCAGCAAATTGTATTGATAGACATTTAAAAGATAAAAAAGACAAGACAGCTATAATTTGGGTAGGAGATGATCCGAAAGATAGTCAAAAAATTTCTTATAAGCAACTTCATCAAAAAGTTTCGAAAGCAGCTAATGGATTGAAGAAATTAGGAATTAAAAAAGGTGACCGTGTAACAATTTATTTAACTATGATACCAGAGTTAGCAATTTTAATGTTAGCTTGTGTAAGAATTGGTGCAGTTCATTCGATTATTTTTGGAGGTTTTTCGGCAGACTCTATCTCTGGAAGAGTAAATGACTGTGAATCTGAATACATAATTACTGCAGACGAAGGAGTGCGAGGTGGAAAAACTATACCACTCAAATATACAGTCGATGAAGCTTTAATGAGTTGCCCAAATGTTAAGAAATGTATTGTTGTAAAACGAACAGGTAACTATATCAACTGGGATCAAAATAGAGATGTTTGGTTTCATGATTTAATTAAAGATGTTCCTAATCATTGTGAACCTGAAGAAATGAACGCTGAAGATCCTTTGTTTATTTTATATACTTCGGGTTCAACAGGTAAACCTAAAGGTGTTCTTCATACTACTGGTGGTTATATGGTTTATGCATCAATGACTCATCAATATATTTTCAACTACAAACCAAAAGATATTTATTGGTGTACTGCTGATATTGGCTGGGTAACTGGACATAGTTACATTATTTATGGACCACTTTCGAATGGTGCAACAACTATAATGTTTGAAGGAATTCCAAATTATCCTGATAGCTCTAGATGGTGGCAAATAGTTGATAAATATAAGGTGAATACTTTTTATACAGCCCCAACTGCAATTAGAGCTTTAATGCGTGAGGGAGATAAACCGGTTAAAAAAACTTCTAGAAAATCACTTAAACTTTTAGGAACAGTAGGAGAACCGATAAATCCAGAGGCCTGGATGTGGTATTATAAAACTGTCGGGAATTCAAAATGCCCAATTGTAGATACTTGGTGGCAAACTGAAACTGGAGGGATAATGATTGCTCCACAAACTGGAGCTATTCCTCTTAAACCTGGCTCAGCAACTAAACCTTTCTATGGCATTAAGCCAGTCCTTGTTGATAAAAACGGTAAAGAAATTAAAGGAGCTGGAGAAGGAAGGTTATGCATAGCTCAGTCGTGGCCTGGGCAAATGAGAACTGTTTATGGTGATCATCAAAGATTTATCGATACATACTTTTCTCAATTTAACGGAAAATATTTCACTGGTGATGGATGCAGAAGAGATAAAGATGGATATTACTGGATTACTGGTCGTGTAGATGACGTAATTATTGTTTCTGGGCATAATCTAGGGACTGCTGAAATTGAAAGTGCATTTGTTGCTCATCCAAAAGTAGCCGAAGCTGCTGTAGTTGGCTATCCTCATGATATTAAAGGTAATGGATTATATTGTTATGTAACCCTTAATGCAGGAGAAAACGAAACTGGCGAGTTAGAAAGAGATTTAAAACTTTGGGTTAGAAAACAAATTGGACCTTTAGCAACTCCAGACCTAATTCATTTTACTCCGGGTCTTCCTAAAACAAGATCAGGAAAAATAATGAGAAGAATTCTAAGAAAGATTGCTGCTAATGAACATGGTCAATTAGGAGATACAACTACTCTGGCAGATCCAAGTGTTGTTGATAGTTTAGTTGAAAATAGAAAAAATATTTAAAACTGAATTAAATCTTTAAACTCTTGTTTAACAACATCCCATTTTAAAATCATCGAATTTAAAACGATCTTTCGATCTAAAGTTTTTAATTCATCTGCGATCGGAGCCCATTTATATAAAGAGAGTGCACTAGGATTAAAAGGTAAGTCTTGATAATAAACATCCCAATTTATTTTATCTAATCTTTCATCAAAACTTTTCCTAGCTTCATCAATAATATCTAACGGCATCTTATTAGAAATTTCGTCATCTAAAATTTTGTTGAAAATTTCGTTTGCTTTATGAATATCCTGATAATTGAAATTAACTTTTAAATATGAAAAAGCAAAAAAAGTTAAATCTTGTAACGCAACTGAATAAATATTCCATTTAGCAAGATTTACTGAAGACATAAACTCATCATTATCAAAATGGAGAACATATCTTGTTCCCATTCTAGTTTTTAGATAATTATACAAAGTAACTTGAGTGGCCCAGGCAGATTTTGATTGAATAAATAGTTCTAGTTCATCTAAATTTTTTATTTTTTTTTTGGGGATAAACGCCTTAAACATAGCGAATAAATATGTTTTGAAATCCTCAAGTTTTATGTCTCTCCAAGTTAATTTATATTTTCCCATGTTTATTTGTAAGTGCGCCAATTATATCTTAAAAAAGTGAGTAAATAAGTACCTAATATGATCAATTTTTAGGGTTTTCAAAGCTCTCATAATGGTTATGGTTTTATCCAGTTATAACTAAAAAGAGAGGTATAAATGTCAAATCAACAAAAACACTGGGAAAAAACCAGGGGATTGTTATTTATAACACTAGCAATCTGGTTTGTTTTCTCAATTGGCATCTTTCTCTTTGGAGCTGAAATGAACGAGGTCACAGGACCTTTCGGTTATCCATGGACATATTGGTTTACGTGTCAGGGATCTCTTGGTGCTTTCGTAATCCTAATTTTCTGGTTTGCGAATAGACAAGAAAAAATCGATGAAGAGTTCGGCTTTAGCGAAAGAGAGGACGAATAATGAAAGGTAATTTCATAGATAATTTGCCTAAAGTTTATGGAATCTATACTGGAGGATTTATAGGTTTCATAATCATCATGGCAATTGCTGAACAGATGGGTATGACAGCTAAAGCAATCGGTATTGCTTTCGTTGCATTTACTGTATTCATCTATGCATTAATCGGTTGGCTATCAAGAACAGCCCAAGCAGATGCGTATTACGTAGCTGGAAGGCAAGTACCAACAGTCTTCAACGGAATGGCGACTGCAGCAGACTGGATGTCTGGTGCTTCATTCGTTGCAATGGCAGGTGGTATTTACTTTAAAGGTTACGGTTATATGGCACTACTTGTAGGTTGGACTGGTGGTTACGTGCTTGTTGCATCTTTATTAGCACCATACTTAAGAAAATTTGGCTGTTATACAGTTCCAGATTTTATAGGTACTAGATACGGTGGTAATTTAGCTAGATTTAGTGCAGTTGTAGTTTTAACTGTTGCTTCATTTACTTATGTGACTGCACAAATTAACGCTACAGGTACTATTGCATCTGTTGCACTTGATATCCCATTCCAATACGCAGTATATGTTGGACTAATAAGTATTTTATTATGTTCAATGTTAGGTGGTATGAGAGGGGTAACTTGGACACAGGTTGCACAATATATCGTACTGATTATAGCTTACTTACTTCCAGTTTTCTGGATCAGTAACAAAATGGGTGCGGGTTTCTTCCCACACTTTATGTTAGCTGATGAGGTAGCTAGAATTGGTGAATTAGAACAACAGTTCGGTTTTGTTAAAAACGCAGCTGCTGATCTAAAAACAGTACCTAAAGGCTTAGCAGGAATAACTAAAGCTCACTCTGCAGTGAACGCTACACCTTGGGCATTTATTTCATTAGCATTAGCGATGATGATGGGAACAGCTTCATTACCGCACGTGATGATGAGATACTTTACTACTCCAAGTGTAAAAGCAGCTAGAAAATCAGTAGGTTGGTCATTATTCTTTATCTTCCTACTTTATTCTTCTGCTCCAATGTTAGCTACATTATCTAAGTTATCATTGATCGACCCGAATTTACCAACAGGTATTATCGGTAAGACATTTGCAGAAGTGGAAGCGATAGATTGGTACCAAAACTGGAACCAAGCAAACCTAATGTTTATCAGCGACTTTAACGGAAATGGAACTCTAGAATTAAACGAGTTCTTCATGGGTGGTAAAGCCGTTGTATTAGCAACACCAGAGATAGCTGGATTACCTTATGTAATCTCAGGTCTAGTTGCTGCAGGAGGTATGGCAGCTGCCATGTCTACTGCCGATGGTTTGATTCTAGCGATTGCAAACGCTATATCACATGATGTTTACTATAAGATCATTGATCCAAAAGCGGAAACTGCAAAAAGACTACTTGTTGCAAGGGTATTACTTGTAGTAATTGGTTTTGCTGGAGCAACTATTGCAGCAATGGAGATACAAGGAATCTTAGGTTCGGTTATCTGGGCTTTTGATTTTGCGATGTCTGGATTGTTCTTCCCACTTGTACTTGGTGTATGGTGGAAGAGAGCTAATAGACAAGGTGCGGTTGCCGGTATGCTAGGTGGTCTAATCGCCGGTGCTTGGTACTTAATTTGGGTACGAACTGGTGGAAGTGGATTCCTAGGAATTACACAGTTAACATTTGGTATCTTCGGATCAGCTGTTAGTTTAGTTTTAATGGTAGTAGTTAGTTTAATGACTGCAGAACCAGATAAAGCTACTCAAAAAATGGTTGATGACGTGCGTGTACCGAGTGGTAAAACAATTCTTGGTAAATCACACTAAATAATCTTTTAAAGGGGCGATTAATTTCGCCCCTTTTATTTCAATACATTTTCCAATATAAATTTTGAATGTCAGCAAATTTTCATCCTTTAATATATTTTATTGATTATTTACTTGGAATTATCATGTGGACTCTAATTGGAAGAGTAGCGATGAATATTTTTCAAAGAGAAGACTCACAATTCTTTTTCATGAGAGTATTTGTAAAATATACCAATCCTTTAATAAAATTATTTAAACCAATAACACCTTCATTTATTATCGGGCCTTTAGTTCCATTATATGTTGCATGGTTCTTTTATATGATTAGATTTTATCTTATGCCTTGGATCTTAGGCTATTCAGTCATGGGAATGTTGTCATTTCCTTTAGAGAGTGAAATTTCTAGACAAATTTACCAATTTTTTAATTCATTTTAATTTTTAAAATTGATACTAGTTAATTTAGTAATCAATGAAAAATATACAAATTTCACCATCAATTTTATCTGCTGATTTTAGTCAGTTAGGTACAGAAATAAAAAGGCTTGAAAAAGGCGGTGCTGATATGATTCATGTGGATGTAATGGATGGTCATTTTGTTCCTAATTTAACAATAGGGCCACCTGTAATAAAAGCTCTTCGAAAACATTGTTCATTAAAATTTGATGTTCATCTAATGATATCACCAGTGCATAAATATATAGATGCTTACGCCGATGCAGGAGCAGATATAATTACTATTCATCCCGAGGCAACTGATAATTTAGAAAATTCAATTAAAAAGATAATCGAAAAAAATAAGAAAGTTGGAGTTTCACTTAATCCTGAATCTAAAATTGATTTAATATTAGATCTTTTAGATCAAATTGATTTAGTTTTAATTATGAGTGTAAATCCTGGATTTGGAGGTCAAAAATTTATGCCAGAAGTTTTGGATAAAATCAAAGATCTAAAAAAAATTAAAGAACAAAAAAAGTTAGATTTTGACATAGAAATTGATGGTGGAATCAATTTTGATAATTGCAAAAGTGCAATTGATGCTGGTGCAAACATACTTGTTTCGGGTACTACGGTATTCAAAAGTAATGATGGAGATATAAAAAAAAATATTAATTTATTAAAATTAAAATAAGTTAATGATTAATACAAATTCCTTAGGCATTTGGGGTCAATTTTATTTTAATATAAAAGAAAGTTTTAAATCAATTTATCAAAATTCAAATTTTTACGAGAGACAAATATCAAAAACTTTCGAAAATAGCTTTGAATACAAACCTAGTCCTCATTTACTTTCATCTATAATTAAATATCAAAATAAAAAATATAAAATTGAAGATTTTGCTATTGAGTCAATTTGGCAAAATAATTTAAATCCTAAAGATTATGAAAAATTAAATAATTTTTTTTGGTTTTTCAGCTTAGATTTAAAATCTTCCAAAAAAACTACACAAACAGTTATAAAAAACTGGATTTCAAATAACACCAAATATCAAAAAAAGAGTTGGGAATTTGATTTAACAGCAAAAAGAATTATTTCATGGTTATCAAATCATCAACTAACTTATGAAGATAGTGATCAAGAATATAGATCTACTTTTGATCACATGATTCAGAAACAAACTAATCATTTGTTAAATGAAATAAAAAACCCAAAAGAGGTAGAAAATAAGATGATTGGGTGTGCTGCAATAATTTTGACTGGCCTGGCTTATAAGAATGAAAGACAATATCTTACTTTTGGATTAAATTTATTAAAAAATATAATTAAATCCTCGATCGATAATCAAGGTTTTACAAAATCAAGAAATATCAGACAATTAATATTTTATTTAAAATATTTTATAATAATAAGAGAGTGGTTCAAGGAATCTCAAAGTTTAATCCCTGAATATATTGATGAAACTATCTACTATTTGGGCTCAAGTTACGCTTTCATTTGGCAAAATATAAAACACGATATTTTTTTTAATGGTAATTATTCTTCCGATAATGACGAGTTTGATCAATACTTGAAAAGGTTTGGTTACACTTTTAAAAATCAAATTAATGAACTAGGAGGTTATGCAATACTTAAGAATAAAAAAATTATTCTTGCTGCTGATATCGGTTCTAGTCCTAATAAGACCTTTTCCAATGACTATCAAGCAGGTGCATTATCATTTGAAATATTTTCACATGATAAAAAATTAATTTCAAATGCTGGTTATTACTCAGATAAAAATAATAAATTTAATAAATTATCAAGAAGTACTTCTCTACATTCTGCTTTAACTATTGAGGATTACTCTTCATGTAATTTTACAAAGCATCAGAAAAATTTGATTATTGATAGAGGGCTGAAAGTTTCAAAAAAAAATGTGGTTTTTGAAAATAATTTTTGGAAAATATCAGGTACACACGATGGATATTCAATTAAGTTTGGAACAATTTATGAAAGAGAAATTGAGTTCTATCCAGAACAAATGAAATTTATTGGCTATGATAAGTTATTTAGAAAAAATCCAAATAAAGAAATTAAATTTGATATTAGATTTCATCTTGATCCAAACTCAAAAGTAATGAAAACACAAGATAACAAATCAATACTAATTGAATTAGATGAGGAAGGTTGGAAGTTTAGTTGTGATAACTTTGATATTAATATTGATAATGGTTTATATTTCGGTAATAAAAATTCATATAAAGAAAACCAAAATATTTTTATCTCAGGTATGAATAATGAAAAAGAACAGATAATAAAGTGGGAAATAAGTAGATTATAATGAAGAAAAAAATTAAAACAGCTCTCATCTCTGTATCTGATAAAAGTAACTTAAAACCATTATTAAATATTTTAAAAAAGAACAAAATTAAAATAATTAGCTCAGGTGGTACTTATAAAGAGATTAAAAGATTAAAATTTAATTGTTTAGAAGTATCTGATTTTACGAATTCTCCTGAGATTTTGGAGGGTAGAGTAAAAACTCTTCATCCAAAAATCCATGCAGGAATTTTAAATAAGAGAAAGAAAAAATCTCACTTAAAAGATTTAAAAGATAATGGTTTTGAGAATATTGATTTAGTGGTTGTAAATTTTTATCCATTTGAGAACACTCTTAAAAAAACAAAAAACCATAAAAAAATTATAGAAAATATTGATGTAGGTGGCCCTACAATGGTTAGGTCTGCAGCTAAAAACTATAATGATGTGACAGTAATAACTTCTTCAGACCAGTATGGTGAATTAATTGAAGAATTAAAAAAATTCAAAGGATCTACTTCCTTAGGTTTTAGAGAAAAGCTATCAAGTATAGCTTTTACTGAAACAGCTTATTATGACTCCGTTATTTCTGACTATTTTAATAAAAAAATAAATACTATTTTTCCTAAGAAAAAAGTTTTGCATGGAAATCTTACGGAAAAACTTAGATATGGAGAAAATCCTCATCAACAAAGTGCAATCTATTCAAGTAGTTTGAATACAAATTTAAAACAAATTCATGGAAAACAACTAAGTTATAACAATTATAATGATATATTTAGTGCTCTAACAATTTCAAAATCTTTACCAAAGGACAGAGGAACAGTCATAGTTAAACATGCAAATCCATGTGGAGTTTCTACTAAAAATGATAATTTAGAAAGTTATAAATCTGCTCTTTCTTGTGATCCCATAAGTGCTTTTGGTGGAATAGTTTCTTGTAATTTTAAAATTACCCAAAATTTAGCTTTAGAATTAAATAAATTATTTTTAGAAGTGATTATCGCAAATGGATTTGAAAGCAGTGCCCTCAAAATATTAAAAGCTAAAAAAAACTTAAGATTAATTGATGGAACAAATTATTCATCTGAAGAACTTCTTAAATTTGCATCATTCAACCAAAATATAATAATTCAATCAGAAGACTTAAATTTATTTTCAACCAAAAATTTTAAAATTGTTTCAAAACGAAAACCAACATCAAAACAACTTAAAGATCTTATTTTTGCTTTCAATGTATGCAGATATGTCAAATCAAACGCAATAGTGTTAGCATCAAACGAAACCACTGTTGGTATTGGTTCTGGTCAACCAAGCAGATTAGATAGTTGTCAAATAGCAATAAATAAAATGAAAAAATTTAATCTTCAGAATGATAATTTGGTTGCTGCCTCAGATGCATTCTTTCCTTTTGTAGATGGTATTGAAAAATTAGTCCAATCTGGTGTTAAAGCAGTAATTCAGCCTTCTGGATCAATAAGAGATAAAGAAATAATTAATTTTGCAAATGAAACTGATACCGTGCTTGTTTTTTCAAAGACAAGACACTTTAGGCATTAGATATTTGATCTATTTTCGCGGCAAGAATAAAATCACTCTCTGCTAGACCTTTAATTGCATGAGTATATATTTTAATTCTAGCATAACCCCATCCAAACCATAGATCTGGGTGATGACCTTCGGACTCAGCTATTTCTCCAACTTTATTTACAAATTCTTGACTTTTTAAAAAGTCATCAAATTTAAAATTTTTAATTAAATGAAAACCATCAATTTTATCCTCTAAAACTTCCCAACCATCAACTTTTTTAAGATATTTATGTATTTGGTCAGCATTAAAAGGAGGAATATTTCCTTCACACGGTACACATTTTTTATTTGCTAAATCACTCATAATTTTTTTTGGAGCGGGCAAAGGGGGTCGAACCCTCGACCTTCTCGTTGGCAACGAGACGCTCTACCACTGAGCTATGCCCGCTTATTAATTTGTATTAAAATTAGTACCTTTTTTAAAATAAGCAATAGACATTTTGAACTAAATTTAAATATAAATTACATTGAAGAATGTAAAAATTTAATATCAATTTTAATAAAAAAGCAACTTTTACATAAATTTTTAAAATTAAATTATTAAAAATGAATAATAATATTAACTCTAAGGAAATTGAAAAAATTTTAAATCATTTAAACAAGCAAGAGTTTGACTTTGCTTTAGAAAGAATACAAAAATTATCAATCCAATTTCCTAATGATCTAACCATAAATAAATTATTTGCTTCTACGTATTTTAAAAAATCGGATTGGCCAAATGCAATCAAACACTATGAAAAAATATTATTAAATGAAAAAGATAAATTCAAAACATACGTAAATATTGGTGTTGCGTATTTTAAACTAGGTGAAATTCATAATTCAATTGAAGCCTACAAGATGTCGATTAAGGATAATTCTAATTTTGAAATAGCATATAATAATTTAGCAATTTCATATATTGAAATTGGACTTTATGAAAAAGCCTTTATTAATTTCATTAAAACTTTGAATATTAATAAACAGAATAACTTTGCCAAAAAAAATATAATTTATTTGTTAAATTTTATAAATCCTAAAAATATTGAAGATCATTTTTTTGTAGAAATAAATAACGAAATAAAAAAACTAATTAATAAATTAGAAAAAAATAATTTAAATAAAATTGATTTTTTAAAAGAAACTATAAATCAGAGTGAAAATATTATTAAAAAATATTACGAAAATTTAATTTTCGAAGAAACCCAAATTTATAGAAAAAATTCTCAAGATTTAAATTGTAAAAGACATTTTAAAGTTTTTAACAAGTTTAATGTAATTCCAAAATTTTGTTTTTCTTGTTACAAAGTTCAAGTAAATTTAAAAAATGTTATTGATTTAATTAAATTAAATTTTGTCTTTGATAAAATTAACTTACAAAACAACAATACAAGAAAGTGTACAATAGAACTTAGAGATAAAATCAAAGGAAATTATAAAGGATATATTTATTGTAGAGAATTAATTGAGGCAAAAGAAATAAAAGAAAAACTAAATAAAATTCTAATAAATGAAAATTTTGATAAATTTAAAATTGAATTAAAACATGGTTGTACAGAGTATTATAATTCCTTTCCTAAATTTAAAAAAATTAATTTAGATGGAGAACAAGAATTTAATTATAATGAAAATTGGTATAAAAAAGAAAACATAATTGATCAATTAGAACCAATAAGATCTGAGAAAAATAAGAAAATTCTTATACAAAGTTCGAAAGGAATTAACTTATCTGATATTTTAATAATAAAAAATTGGATAAGTTATGCGTTTATTATAGGCGATCATAGCTACAAAAAAATTTATAAGAAACACATAGACAATTCATTTCTAAACAAATTATTACAAAATCAAATAGATTTTAGAGAAAAGGAATTTAAAAAATTAAATTATTAAATATTAAGCCAATTAAATTTCATTTTATATTTTTCTAATAAATGGAAATACGGTGAGTATTTTTTTTCATTATATTTAGAAACTTTTTTTCTGACTTGATTAAAGCTAAGTGTTTTAACCTTCAAATTTTTCCTTTTATAAAAATTTAGAGCCTCTTTATTCCAATTTAATCCACAAAATTGATAAATTTCTTTAGAAATTTTTTCGCTATTTAGAGTAAATTTCTCTAAATTTATATCCATAATTGCATCAGGATATTTATTTTTATAATAATTAACAACATTAATATAATTGTTTACATATTGAGTTATATTTTCAATTGAATGCGCCCATGACAATTCAGGGAGCATGGACTGATAAATAGAAATTATTGAATCAAGTGAATTTCTAAAAGTGTGTAAAAATTTAGCATTTGGATAAATTTTCAAAATAACATCAATATTAAAAAAATTTTCTAAAGACTTATCAATAAAGACTTTATTATTTAATTTATTGCCATTATTAAAATTCTTGTACTTATCAAGTATAGATTTACTTAAAATATTTAAATTTATTTCAAAATTGAAATTGTTAAAATCGAAATCATCTTTATATATTTTTGGACCTATCTGCTCTAATATAGATGTATTAACAACATGACACTCACCTAAACTATTAATGTTTTTTTCATCAGAACTACTTAAAATTGCTTCGATTAAAGTAGATCCAGATCTTGGTAGACCAATAATATATATTGGAAAAAATTTATCTCCTATAGATATTTTTTTACTATTTAGAAATTTTACTTTATCGTAAAATTTATTAATAATTTGATTATAATAAAATTGTGATGAATCATTATAAACTTTTTTTGAATTGTAAATAAGATTATGTGATTCCTTTAAGTATTCAAGTTCTTTAGAAATCCGTTTATTTTTTTTTTCTTTTTTTGATAACAAATAATTTATAATCCCATTTTCAAAAATGCTGTGTTCAAAATTATTTTTAAGTTTAAAGATATTGTTAAATTCCTTATCATTCAAGTTGTTGGAATTTAATGTAAAAAGACCATAATAAGGTCTTACTTTATTTTTATCTTGTTCAATTAGTTTGTTATAAATAATCTTTGCAGCTTGAATTTCTCCCATACTTTGTTTTAAAAATGCTATATTGTACAAAGCTTTAACGGAATTTGGTTTTTTCTCTAAAAATTTATTGTAGTAATAAGCACTTTTATCAAAATTGTTCAATTCAAAATAAATCAATCCGAGGTAAAATAAGATTTCATCATTAATGAAATTACTCTCTTTTAAATTTAAAAATACTTTTAAAGCTTTACTGTATTCTTTTTGTGCTACAAGCTTTTGACCTAAAAGAAGTTTCATAAATATATTTTAAATTTAATTCATTAAAAGATAATATAATGGGACATTTTTTTCATTCAATTGATACCAAAAAAAATAGTATAATTATAAAATTAATAATATGAAAAAAGAAGATTTGCCAATAACAGTACCTGTTTTTCCATTGAGTAATTTCATAATTTTCCCAAAAACCACAGTCCCTTTAAATATTTTTGAGCCACGTTATATCGATATGATAAATGATAGTATGAAATCAAACAAATTAATAGGAATGATACAACCAAAAATTTCTAATAAAAAACAAATCAATCCTGAATTACATAAAGTTGGATGCCTTGGAAAAATTACAAGTTTTAGAGAAACAGAAGATGGAAGATTTTTAATTGAATTAAAAGGATTAATAAGATTTAGACAAATTAAAGAATTAATTACAGAAAATAAATATAGAATCTTAGAAGTAGATTTTAAAAGTTTTTATCAAGACTTAGAAAACAAAAAAGAGGAATTAAAATTTTCTGATCTTGAATTAATTTTTAAAGATTTAAAATCATTATTTGAAAAGAGAGGATTTATCATAAATTGGAAAGCACTAGAAAAACAAAGTCTTGATGAAACAATTAACGCACTTGCTATGGCATCGCCTTTTTCTTTAGAAGAAAAACAAGTTTTGCTAGAAGCAGAAAATTTGGATATTAGAAAAGATAAGATTTCCCAGATTTTAAATACTTATACTTTTGATAATTTTGATAATACAACATTGCAATAATTAAAAATTAATTCCTTTATCCGCAATTTTAGTAAACATTTTATTTATTGATGTATTTCTTCCTAACAGCTTCACTGATTTGCTCAAAATAGTATTATCAAATTTTCTTTCAAAATTAAAAAATTCTTGAATTAAATCAATACCATTTGAGAAAATATAATTTTTATGTTTTATTTTTTTTTCAAATTCATCATTAACTGAACTGTCAATAGGTAATCCTAAATCTATTTTTTCTTTAATAATATTGACTAAAGAATTTATATCTCTAATTGTCATATTAAATCCCTGCCCTGCAAATGGATGAATACGGTGAAGTAATTCACCAAAAGCTAAAATATTTTTATGATAATAAGATCTCAAAGCAAAGGATTTAAGTTTAAAGTGTTCAATTTTCTCAATTTTTTTAATTTTATATTTTGGATTGTATTGATTTATCAATTTTATTATTTTTTCTCTACTTAAATTTTTTGAACCATATATCGAATATACAATTGAAGTTTTGTTTTTTGATAATGGCAAAAAAGCTAATGGTCCTATCTTAGTAAATATTTGAATAGCAACATCATTTAAAGTTATGTCATGATCAATTACCGTGGTATAAGCAAAACTATTATAAGTTTTTTCAATTTTTTTATTAAAGTATTTTTTTGTAAAGACACTATTGAAATCTGTATTTACAATTAAATTATACTTATCTAGTTTAATTAATTTTTTTTCATATTTGATTTTCTTATAATACTTATTCTTATTTAAACTTTTATTTAAAGCCTCATATATTTGATGATTTTTAATTATTGAAAAAAGTTGATTTTTATTATTTTCAAAATTTAATATTTTTTCTTTTTTTAAATTTTCAATATAAATTTCGATTTTTTTTAATTTCCAAATTATTTTTTCGATTTTAATTATATTTTTATCAAGATATTCATAATTACTTTTTGAAATACCAATTGTTCTGGAATTTTTAATATTAATTTTTTCATTTAACGCAATTATATCAACAAAAATATTTTGATTAACCAAAGCTTTTGCTAAAGTTAAAGCAGTTAAACCTGAACCAAGTATACAAACTCTCATATTATTTTTAATTTTAACAACAAAAATTAGATGATACAAAGTGGTAAAATTGATTCATAAATATGGATATAAAAAAAACAGCTAATTTATTTGCTAATTTCACTATTAAAAGGTTAGCAGAAATTTTTGGTATAACTGTTTTAGTTGCTGGAATTTTATTATTATTAGCATTATTAACCTATTCACCGGAAGACCCTAATTTCATTTTTCCAGAAAACACAAAAATTGAGAATATTTTGGGTTTCTATGGAAGTTTTATCTCAGATTTATTTTTTCAATCAATAGGTCTAATTTCATATTTGTTCTCACTTACTTTAATTGTAACTGGTATGAACATCATTAAGAATAAGAAATTTTTTTTAATAATTGAAAACATATTTTTTGCAATAATTTATTCTGTATTAGGTACTTTATTTTTTTCATATTTTTATTCAGAAACTTATGTTCTTTACATAAATGGCAATGGAGGCTTTGTAGGTAGTTATTTAAATCAAACATTTTTGAATTCAGTAATATTAATTAACGAGATAGTTTTTTATTATTTTTTGATTATTTTAAGTTTTTTTTTATTTTTAATCAGTATTAATTTTTATCCAATAAAATTTTATGTATTTATTAAAAACATAATTCAATTTTTTATAAAAAAAGAAAGAAAAAATTATACTAATAAAAGTGAAGTAATCAGTGAATATATCCCTCAAGAAGAAATAAAAAATCTTATTCAAGAGGATTTACCTTTTATAAAAGCTGAGGATAAAAGCAAAAATACAACTAAATTTAAATTACCAGACTTGAATTTATTGAAAACTCCTTCTAAAAAGGAAAGAGAAAATCCTGTTAAAAGTGAAACACAAGATCCTGAATTTTTAGAAAAAATTCTTTTAGATTTTGGTGTTAAAGGCAATATCAAGAAAGTAAGCCATGGACCTGTAGTAACTTTAAATGAATTTGAGCCTGCAGCTGGTGTAAAGGTTTCAAAAATAATTAATTTATCTGATGACATTGCAAGAAATACCAGTTCAGAGTCTGCAAGAATAGCTACAATACCTGGAAGTAATACTGTTGGCATTGAGCTGCCAAACAATGTTAGAGAAAATGTTTATTTAAGCGAAATTTTAAATAATCCTGATTTCAAAAAAAGAGATATTAAATTGCCGATCGCATTAGGAAAAAGTATTTCTGGCAAACCTGTAGTTGGGGACTTATCATCTATGCCCCATCTACTTATCGCTGGTACAACAGGGTCAGGTAAGTCTGTCTGTATCAATACCATTATTTTGTCTCTTCTCTACAGACATACACCTGAAAAATGTAAATTTATTTTAATAGATCCAAAAATGCTTGAGCTTTCGACATATGAAGGAATCCCACATTTATTATGCCCTGTAATAACAGAAGCTAAGAAGGCTGCGTCTGTTCTTGGTTGGGTAGTTAAAGAAATGGAAAGCAGATATAGACTTATGACTAAAGAAGGAGTCAGAAACATAGATACCTATAACACAAAACATAAACTCCCAATGCCTTATATAGTTGTTGTAGTTGATGAAATGTCGGATTTAATGCTGGTAGCAGGTAAAGAAATTGAAAACTATATCCAAAAACTATCACAAATGGCAAGAGCAGCAGGAATCCACATTATTATGGCTACTCAAAGACCTAGTGTTGATGTAATTACTGGAACAATTAAAGCAAACTTTCCAACAAGGATATCATTTCAAGTTACTTCAAAAATTGATAGTAGAACAATTTTAGGTGAACAAGGGGCAGAGCAATTATTAGGAAAAGGAGATATGCTATATATGTCCTCTGCTAATCGTATAGTAAGAATTCACGCTCCTTTCGTCTCAGATAGTGAAATTGAACAAATAAACAATTTTTTAAGATCACAGGCTGAGCCTGATTATGTTGATGAAATTTTAAATTTTGCAGATGAAAAAGAGATGGGTGATAATCAAAACCTAGGTGATAAAGACGAACTATATCAACAAGCTTTGGAAATTATAAGATCAGAGGGAAAAGCTTCCACTTCTTTTTTACAAAGGAAACTTCAAATTGGTTATAACAGAGCAGCAAGAATTATAGACATGATGGAGTCAGATGGAATTGTAAGTAAAGCTAATCATGTTGGCAAAAGAGACGTTCTCTGATGTTAAGATTTTTTTTGATAATAATTTTCTTTTTTTTAACACTTAATTCAAATGCTGATGTTAAAAAAAAAATTATTCAAAATCTTAAAAATACTAAAAATTTAAATTTTAAATTTGAACAAAATATTAATGGTAAAATAGAGAATGGAAATTGTACGATAGAATATCCAAAAAAAATATTTTGTGAATATGCAAGAAGTAACAATAAAATTTTAGTTTCGAATGGAAAATCTTTAGTTATTAAAACTATTTCAAGCTATTATCGGTATCCTTTGGAAAAAACACCCTTAAATGTTATTTTAGATAAAAATATTCTAATCGACAAAATTAAATCCTTAAAAGAAAGAACAATCGATAATAATCTAATTAATTTTACAATTTTAGAAAATAATAACGAAATAAATATATTTTTTGACAAACAAACGTATGATTTAATTGGTTGGCAAAACACCGACATGTATCAAAATTTTAATATTACCTTCCTCACATCTATCAGAAAAAATAGAGTGTTATCCAAGAACTTATTCAATATACCTGCTCAAAATTAAATATTTAATATTTCAGTTTTAAATATTTTCATGCCTCTTGAAATATAATTACTTAAAGCATTTTTGTGATCTAAAGAGCACGTATGTACCCAAACTCGTTTAGTGTTATTTATAAAAGATTTTTTAATAGCTTCTGATAATAAAAATGAGCCTAATTTTTTATTTTGATATTCTTCAAGTATCCCAAAATATGCAATTTCTGTTTCATTATTTTCTGGATGAAAAATTAATTCAAAAAATCCTACTAAATTATCTTTATATTTAAAAACATATGAATTAACATTTTTAGAAGAAACATAATTAATCCATCTTTCTTCTGACCAAATAAGTCTATCTACCCACTTATGTTTTTTACCAATATTTTTATAAAAAAATTTATTTAGTTGAAAATTAATTGGATTAATTAAACTTAAAGAATAATCTTCAGATGGTTTATTTCCCTCGACTAGATCTTGAAGTGAATTTATTTCTAGATAATTTCTTTTAACCTCTTCTGTCACTCAACCATTTTCCCGACTCGTTCACCTCCAAATAAATGAAAATGTAAATGAGGTACTTCTTGACCACCATGATCACTAATATTTGCTAAAGCTCGATAACCTTTACCTGCTTGTGTTGAAATACCAAGCTTTTTAGCAACTATATTAATACCTTTTAATAATCCAACCATCTCCTCAGAGGAAGCATTTAAACTAAAATCATCTAAATCGATATATTTACCTTTGGGAATAACTAAAGCATGAACTTTTTTTTGTGGATTGATGTCATGAAATGACAAAATAAAATCATCCTCATAGATTTTATTGCAAGGTATTTCTCCACGTAAAATTTTTGCAAAGATATTATTATCGTCGTAACTCATTTTTTTCTTTTTTCTAATTCTAACATCACCTCTTCAATTTTAATGTCATTTGCCTCAATATACATGAGCAAATGGTAAAATACATCTGCGGCTTCATGGATTTTATTTGAATTTTCCTCTACTGCCTCGATCAATTCATTAACTTCTTCTAAAACTTTTGACTTACTTAATGATTTATCTGTAAGTAACTTGTTGGTATAAGAACCTTCAATAGGTGAAGATTTTCTATCTCTTGCAAGTTTAATTAAGTTTTCTAATGTATTTAGCATATTAAATTCTAACAGGTATTCCTTTTAAATCCAAATACTCCTTAGCCTCTTTTATAGAATGTTTACCATAATGAAATATGGAAGCTGCTAGAACTGCACTGGCATTTCCTAATTTAATTCCGTCTACCAAATGATCTAAATTACCAACTCCTCCTGATGCGATGACTGGTATATTTACCTTTGAAGAGATCTTTGACATAAGAGCAATATCGTAACCAACTTGAGTACCATCTCTATCCATTGATGTTACTAGAAGTTCACCTGCCCCGCTGTCCTCCATTTTTTTTGCGAATTCGATAGAATCAATTCCAGTATTATTTCTTCCTCCATGAGTGAAAATTTCCCATTTATCTCCATTTTTTTTTGCATCTATCGCAACTACAATGCACTGTGATCCAAATTTTTTAGAACTTTCAATTACTACTTCTGGATTTTGAACTGCAGCCGTATTTATAGATACCTTGTCTGCACCACAGTTCAGTAGTTTATTGATATCCTCAACATTTCTGATACCACCTCCGACTGTCAAAGGAACAAAGCATTTCTTTGAGGTTTTCTCTACTACATCATAAATAGTATCTCTATTTTCATTTGATGCAGTGATATCTAAAAAACAAATTTCATCTGCTCCACCGTCTGAATAAATTTTAGCTTGCTCGACGGGATCACCAGCATCCTGCAGATCAACAAAGTTAATTCCTTTTACAACACGTCCATTTTTAACGTCTAAACATGGTATAATTCTGTTTTTAAGCATCTAATTCCTTCGCTAATTCGTCTAATTCAATATCACCATCATAGATAGCTTTTCCAACTATAATACCCTCGATATTCTTATTATTTAGTTCCCTAGCTTTTTTAATATCATCGATTGATGAAACTCCACCTGATATTATTACAGGACAATTAGAAGTATTAGCGACTTTTGATGTCTCTTCAAAGTTAGGACTTTGCTTCATCCCATCTTTATTAATATCAGTGTAAATCAATCTGCTTGCACCATATTCGTTAACCTCTTTCAAATAATCTAAAGTTAATTTATTGGAGTTTTCTTTCCAACCAGAGACAGATAAATATCCATCTTTTGCATCTAATCCTAAAGCAATTTTATCAGGGAATTTTTCGCATGCCTCTTTTAAAAAATTTTTATTTTTTATAGCAGCGCTTCCTAAAATAACTTTTTCAACACCAGCATCAGTATACCTCTGTATACTTTCAAAATTTCTTACTCCTCCACCAATTTCAATTTTAAGATCAAATTTAGCAACTATTTCTTGAATAATATCTAAATTAATTGTTTCACCAGTTAAAGCTCCATCTAAATCAACTATGTGTAAATTTTTAAATCCATAATCTTTATATTTACCAGCTTGTTCAATTGGAGACATTTCGTATTCAGTTTTATTATTAAAATCTCCTTTGACTAATCTCACACATTTTTTATCTTTAATATCTATTGCTGGAAATATTTTCATTTATAAATTTATAAAATTATCTATTATTTTAAGTCCAATTTTATCACTTTTCTCTGGGTGGAACTGTGTTCCAAAAATATTATCCTTTTCAACAGAGCAAACTATATTCGATGAATAATCTGTTGTAGCTGAAATTACAGATTTATCTTCAGGTATAAATTCATAACTGTGAACAAAATACATGTGAGAATTTTTTTCTATACCTTTAAAAATTTTACTGTCTTTAATAATATTAATTTCGTTCCAACCAATGTGAGGGAGTTTATATTTTCCATTTTGATTATCTATTTTTGATACTTTTCCAGAGATCCAACCAAGACCTTTAGTTTCTGTTTCTTCAAAACCGACATCTGCAAACATTTGTAATCCAACACAAATACCAAGAAGAGGTTTTTTATTATTAATTGCAAACTCATTTAAAGTTTCTACTAGACCATTAATCTTATTAATCGCATCAATACAACTCTTGAACGAACCTTGCCCTGGTAAAACGACTTTATCTGAAGATTTAATTTTATTTAAATCTGGAGTTACGTCGATATTCACTTTATCTTTAGCAGCCTCTTTAAAAGAGTTTATTACCGAGCTTATATTGCCCGAATTATAATCAACAATTGTGACGTTCATTAAACTTATAATGAGCCTTTGGTGGATGGGATGCTCTTCTTGTTTCTTGGATCCATCTCCAATGCAGCTCTTAACGATCTTGCTAGTGCTTTATAACAAGATTCAATTATGTGGTGGCTATTGTCCCCATAAATATTTTCAACATGCATCGTAATGCCTGCGGATTGAGAAAATGCCTGAAACCATTCTTTAAATAGTTCTGTGTCCATCTCTCCAAGTTTCTCAACTTTTAATTTTACTTTCCAAATCAAATAAGGTCTGTTTGAAACATCTATTGCAACTCTTGTTAATGTTTCATCCATTGGAATAACTGAGTGTGCATATCTTTTTATTCCTACAAATTTTTTAGCTGCTTTTTTTAAAGCTTCACCAATAGCAATACCTGTATCTTCTGTTGTGTGATGAAGATCGATATGAGTATCCCCTTTTGCTTTAACTTTTAAATCAATTAAGGAATGCTTTGATAATTGCTCAAGCATGTGATCTAGAAAACCTATTCCAGTGTCAATTTGGTACTTACCTTTACCATCAATATTTACCTCAACATTGATACTGGTTTCTTTTGTTTTTCGAGATACTTTTCCTTTTCTAGCCATATATTTTTAATGGTATACATACTTAATCCCACTATATCAATATCAGTCTGAACACTTGAAGTATCAAAAATAGTTACCATTTATTAGATATGACAACAATTGTATTAGTTAGAAAAAACAATGAAGTAGTTGTTGCTGGTGATGGACAAGTCAGTATGGGAAATACTGTTGTTAAAAGCACTGCTTCAAAAGTCAGAAAAATTGAAAAAAGAGATGTTGTTGCTGGATTTGCAGGATCAACTGCAGATGCTTTAACATTATTTGAAAGACTAGAAGGTAAATTAGAAAAACATGCTGGCAACTTATCAAGGGCTGCTGTTGAATTAGCAAAAGATTGGAGAACAGATAAATATTTAAGAAGATTAGAGGCTCTTATGGCTGTTGGAGATAAAAACAATAGCTATATTATTTCTGGAACTGGTGATGTTTTAGAGCCAGAAGGAGATGTAATCGGAATTGGTTCAGGTGGTAATTATGCACTAGCTGCAGGAAAAGTTTTAATGGAAGGTAACATGAGTGCTGAAGAAGTAGCAAAAAAAGCAATAAAAGTTGCAGCAGACATATGTGTCTTCACAAATGATAATGTAAAAATTGAAAAAATATAATGGATAATACAAACGTAACACAGCTGCACCCAAAAGAAAAAAATCAAAAGGAAGAAACTTCTTTAGTAAGCTCTTTATCTCCAAGAGAAATTGTATCTGAATTAGATAGGTTTGTTGTTGGACAAAATAAAGCTAAAAGAGCTGTTGCTGTCGCGTTAAGAAACAGGTGGCGAAGACAAGCACTTAAAGGTGAAATGAAAAATGAAGTTTTACCAAAAAATATTCTAATGATTGGACCAACTGGGGTTGGTAAAACAGAGATATCAAGACGGTTATCTAAATTAGCAGAAGCTCCATTTGTAAAAGTTGAAGCAACAAGATTTACTGAGGTTGGATACGTTGGAAGAGATGTTGAGCAAATTGTAAGAGATTTGATTGAGATAGCTATCTCAATGGAGAAAGTGAAAAAAAGAAAAGAAGTTTTTGCTCAAGCTCAAAAAGCTGCGGAAGAAAAAGTATTAGACGCATTGGTTGGAAAAAAAGCAAGTTTAGCTACAAGAGAAAGTTTTAGAAAAAGATTAAGAAATGGTGATTTAGACGATAACGAAATTGAAATAGCAGTTAGTGATACGGGTTCGGGTGGTGCTTCTTTTGAAATTCCTGGGATGCCTGGGGCTAATGTTGGAATGATAAACATTAGTGAGATGATTGGAAAATCTATGGGCAATAAAGAAAAGAAGAAGAAAATGACTGTAAAAGAGTCTCACGAAATTTTAATTAACGATGAATCTGATAAATTAATAGAACAGGATAAAATTATTAAAGCTGCAAAACTTTCAACTGAAAATAATGGAATAGTTTTCTTAGATGAAATTGATAAAATTTCAGCAAGGACTGATAGGGTTGGTGGTGATGTTTCAAGAGAAGGGGTTCAAAGAGATCTATTGCCTTTAATTGAAGGAACCACTGTTAACACAAAACATGGTCCTATCAAAACTGACCATATACTGTTTATTGCCTCTGGAGCTTTTCAGCTTGCCAAACCATCAGATCTGCTCCCAGAATTACAAGGTAGATTGCCTATAAGAGTTGAACTTGAGGCATTAACTAGCGAAGATTTTAAGAGAATTTTGAGAGAACCAGATTTTAGTTTAATCAAACAATATGTTGCTCTATTAAAAACCGAGAATGTTGATCTTGAATTTTCTGATGACGGAATTGATACGATAGCAAATATAGCTTCCGAAGTTAATGCAACAGTCGAAAATATTGGTGCAAGAAGACTGCATACAATAATTGAAAAAATATTAGATGAGATTAGCTTTACAGCAACTGATCGCGCAGGCGAGAAAATTATAATTGATAAAAATTACATAGATAAAAATTTAGATACTCTTGTAAAGGATACAGATCTTTCAAAATTTATTCTTTAAGAATTAAGCTATAAATACCCAAGTTCTATCATTTCTTTACTGAAAGCTTTTTCAATTTTAACTTTATTTTCTTTATCTAAGTATTTTCTCCAATCATTTTTAGGACCAAGATTAAAAAAAGCTTTTCTTTTGCCAGTTTTTTTTTCAATCATAGCTTCTGTAAATATCTCGTTTTGCTCCTTAATTTTCATTTTTTCAAACTCTGTAGATTTAATAACTTTATTTAGCTTGATCATATCGAGATCAGCCTTCATGCCCAAAGAGCTTAAAAATTTGAAAACTTTTAAAAGGGCTGTTTTTTTCTTATTTATTAAATCTTCGTATTTTATTAATAAATATTTATTTTCTTGCTTGAGATTTTTCCAAGAATTATAACTAAAATTCCATGAGCCAATAAATACATTAAAGTTTTTATCAGTTTTTTCCATAAACTTATTTTTATCAAGCATTGTTTCGGTTGCTTCGTTGATGCTCAAGTCATAATGGTGTGCTAAAGAAATGACAACATTTCTAGGATCACGTACAATATATATTGCCCCAAGTGTATTTTGAGAATTTGTAAAATTATAATCGAATACTTTACATAGAGAACTATGTGTTTTAAAAAATTTTATTTTGCCTTTTTCTTGATTAATTATATTTTGGGCATTAACAAAATTCTTAAATACTTCTTTACTATTATTAATATCAATCCCTAATGAAAGAAAATGATTTAAAAGAGGGAATTGAGATATTTTATATAAATTTTCAAATTTAAATTCACCATCTTTTGAGAAAAAATAAGAAGATAAAATAGATCGTAAAAGAGTATTTCCACTTTTTGGATATGATGCAAGCCATATAATCATTTATTAATATTTTTCTTCAAATATATATAGAAAGCTCCCTCTCCACCATCTTCTATTGATGCTTCTTTGAAATTAATAATTAAATTCATTAAGTCCTCATTTTTTTTTATATAATCTGGAACTGAATATCTTAAAATACTCAAATCTTTTGACATAAATGGATTCTTTTCATTATTTGAATGGAGTCCTTTTCCCGTTACTATCCTTATTTTATTTATACCTTTATTAAAATTCTCAATAATAAATTTTTTTATTTCTTTATTTGCTTCATCTAAAGTAAAACCGTGCAAATCAATTTCTGAAATTCCAGATACATCATTTTTGATATAGATTTCATCTTTGTTGGGTAATCTTTCTTTTTTAGATATAAAATTTTGCCAATCTTTTTTATCTTTATCTGAAATTTGATCGCTCAATTAATTTAAAATATCTACAAGCCGCCAATTAGGATTTGATGATGTTGTGTCTCTTGAAAATACCCACGTATCGTAAATTTTTTTAATTTTTTCTGGGTCTCCAGAAATAATTCTTTTCTCTTTATCTCTAATACACGTAATCACCTCAGCAATAAAATCTACAGTGACATTTAGTATATGTCCTATTTTTTTATGTTCTTTTATACTCGCTGAACTTACACCAATAAAAGTTATTTCTGCTTCATGACCTCTTTCACTTCTTTCTTTTAACGCTTTATTAAATTGATCATATATTTTATCATTAAGAAGTGCTTTGCTTGTTGTGATTTTGTTATCATTGTCACTAAAATCAGTAATTACCGTTTCGTAAGCTATTTTTGCACCTTTTAAAAATTCATTTTGTGCTTTTTGATCAAAATTTTCTAATTTATTATTCTTTTGACTAGTTTTTACTTTTTTTAAAACTTCTTCAAACTGTGGCGAAGCCTTTCCCTCAAAACCTGTTCTCTTGCCAAGTATCCCTCTCAATCTTAGAAAAATAAACCCAGCAATCATTGCTAATAAAATTATATCTATATATTCAAAACTATAACCCATATTATAATTGTAATTACTATGTTGATTAATTTCAACCAGCAATTTAGATTAAGGACAAATGAACTCATTACTATTACTAATAATTTTAGTCCCAATTATAGAAATTTATCTTCTGATTAAGATTGGGTCTTTAATTGGTGCTGTTATTACAATTTTACTTATTTTTGTTACTGCAATTGTTGGTGTTTACTACGCAAAATATGAGGGTATTAACACTCTAAAATCTGGCTTAGTACAACTAAGCAAAAATGAAATACCTAAGTACGAAGTTCTTTCTGGAGCAGCCATTAGTCTTGGAGCTGTACTTTTGATAGTACCTGGTTTTGTTACAGATTTTTTAGGTTTTTTATTGATTTTTCCTATAAGTAGAAAGTTTATTTTTAGTATCTTTTCGACAAGATTTAAATATGAAGAAAAAAAAAATAATTTTATAGATGGAGAATTTGAAGATATAGATGACGACAATGACAGAAAAATTTAAAATACTTGGAAAATACATAAAAGATCTTTCTAGTGAAACTCCAGATGTTGAAACTTACCTTTTTGTAAAAGATAAAATTTCTGAATATCATCTTGATATTGAGATTAATTCAAAAGCTTTAAAGAATAAAATGATTGAAGTTAATACCACATTTAAATTTTTAGATAAAAAAAATAATCCAAAAAAATCGCATTTTGAAATTGTGTATGCAACAATCGTTAGAATAAATGACGAAATCAAGGAAAGAAAAGAGATGGAGAAAATTATCTTGTGCGATGTTCAGATAAAAATTTATCCTGAGTTAGAAAAAACATTTCTTAACCTTCTTCATAATTCAGGGTATCCAAATATTAAACTGGATAAAAAGTTAGATTTTGAAAGTTTATATAATAAAAGATTTAACTAAAATAATTTTTTTTAAAATTTTTCTTTAAATATTCTTTATGTTTTTCTAACTCAAGATCCGATGGTTTAATTATTTTTTTAAAATATTTTATATTTGAAGTAGAATTATTAAATACATGGTTATCTGTGTTTTTAAAATCTAATAAAGGTTCTTTTTGATCAATTAAATTTATATAAACTTTGGCCAACAAATCACAATCTATTAGGGCTGTATGAGTAACTCTTCTGGAATTATCTATTCTAAATCTTTTACAAAGAGCATCTAAACTAACTTGAGATCCTGGAAATTTGTCTCTCGCCAAAATAAGGGTGTCAATAATTTCATTACTAATTTGGTCTTTACCAAGTAATTTAAGTTCATTATTTAAATGAGACAAATCAAATTCAGCATTATGAATTATAATTCTTTTATCTTTAATAAAATCTAAAAATTCGTCGCTTATTTCATTGAATTTTTTTTGTTTGGACAAAAATTCATCGCTATATCCATGAACTTTAAAGGCTTGTTCTGAAACTTTTCTTTCAGGATTTAAATAACAATGAAATTTGTTATTTGTTGGAATTAGGTTATCCAACTCGATGCAACCAACTTCAACAATTCTATGACCCTCTTTAACAGATATCCCTGTAGTTTCTGTATCTAAAACTATTTCTTTCATTATTTTATCTTTTGAAGAATATCTTTTATGTTAGTATTAATCGTTTTTTTAGTAAAATCATTTTTGATTACAAAATGAGATTTTTTCATTTTATATTGTGAAGAAAATTGAATTTTTTTAAATTTATTAAATAATTCTTTATTAAAATTTTTTCTTTTTATTAATTTTTTTAAAATATCTGATTTTTTAGAGTCCACAAATATTAAAATATCTGATTTTTTATTAAGCTTATTCTCTAACAACAGTGGCACATCTAGTACTACAAATTTTTTACTTTTATTTTTTTTAAAGAAAAGATTCATTTTTTTTCTAACTTCAGTGTGAACTATTTCTATTATTTTTTTTAAATTACCCTTTTTTTCCAATATAGCTTCGGTAATCTCCTTTTTTTCTATAGGAAATGATTTTATATTTTTAGGTAATATCTTTTTTAATTTTAAAAATATTTTTTTATTTTTTTTATAAAGTTTTGCCACTTCATAATCGGCATCAAACACAGGAAAACCTAAATTATTCGCAACATAACTCTTGCCTGAGCCAATATCGCCTAAAATACCAATTCTAATCATTTTCTAAAAGTTTAAGTATGTTAATATTTATTTTAGGCTCTACTCCATGCCACAATTTAAATGCCTCTGAAGCTTGATAAATGAACATTAATTTTCCATTTTCTGATTGATTACCAAGTTTTTTTCCTTCTTTTAAAAAACTAGTTTCACTCGGATTATAAATTACATCATAAAATAATTTATTATCTCCAACTTCAGAAAAATTAAAATTTAAAGTTTCATTGTTTAGACCAAGGCTTGTGGCGTTAATTATCATATCAAACTTTGGTATATTTCCCCAATCTATAACATTTATAAATTTAAATTGAGATTTTAAATCGTCTGCTTTTTGCTTGGTCCTGTTGGAAATAATTATTTCTGAAACATTCATTTTGTTTAAAGCAAAAATTATAGAAGGAACAACACCTCCAGCACCTAAAATAAAAATTTTTTTACCTTCAATATTAAAATTTAAATCTTTAATTGCCTTAGTAAAACCAGATATATCTGTATTGTGCCCTACCAAAATATCATCAGTTAAAATTATAGTATTTACTGATTGTGTTTGTTCTGCCTCTGGGCTTAATTTATCTAGATAAGGAATTACTGATTTTTTAAATGGGACAGTAACGTTGATACCTTCTGTCTTTTTTTCTTTGACCTCTAAAATTGTAGTTTGTAAATCTTTCTCATCAATTTTTTTTTTATCATAAATAGCATCAATGTTGTTTTCTTTAAGCCAATAGTTATGGAGTTTGGGTGATAAAGAATGATCAATAGGGTTTCCAATTACAAAATATTTTTTCATCACAATGAGCTTATGTATTCCTTAATTTTTTTAACAGGCAGACCCATAATTGTATCTTCGTCTCCCTCTATGCTTGTAAACAAATTTCTGCCTATACCCTCTATTTGGTAAACATTGTATGCATAAAGCGTTTCGTCAGGAATTTTTGATAAGTAATTTTTTAACTCATCATCAGATAAATTTTTCATTGAAAGTTTAGCTTTATCGGTGTGATTCCAAATCATTGATCCATTTTTTGATACACAGACAGAACTAATTAAAAAATGTGATTTACCATTGAGTTTCTTTAATATTTTCATCGCCTCTTCTCTGGTTTCTGGCTTCGATATTAATTCACCGTTTAAGTCTATTACGCTGTCCGCTCCTAAAACGATTTCATCAGTTTTTTTCATACTGACTTTGTTTGCTTTTAACTCTGCTAAATTTTTTGAGATGATTTCTGGTGTCGCTTTTTCTTTAATTAAACTTTCTTTAACTATATCCTCATCCACATTTGATGGCATAACATCACTTTCGATATTATTTTTATCTAAAATTTCTTTTCTAACCTTGCTTTTTGAAGCAAGAATAATTTTATTTAGCATTGTTTAAATATATTTCGTGAATTTTAATTATAGATGCAGCTGTTTCTTCAACAGATTTTCTGGTTACATCTATAAGCGGCCATTTATATTTTTGAAATGTTTTTTTTGCCTCTAAAACCTCTTTTTTTATATTTTCTAAGTCTGTGTATTGAGTATTTTCTGTTTCTTTTAAAGAAGTCATTCTATTTTTTCTTAAATCAGCCAACCTTTCTGGCTCAGTGCTTAATCCAACAACACAAGCCATTTTTGGATTTTTTTTAAGTGCCTCAGGTAATGAATTTTCATTTACCAAAGGAATATTAGAAGTTTTAAAACCTTTGTTGGCCAAGTAAATTGATGTGGGTGTTTTGCTTGTTCTGCTTACTCCTACAAGGATAATGTCTGATTTTTGTACTTCGTTTATTAAATTTCCATCATCGTGGTTCATTGTAAATTGAATTGCTTCGATTCTATCATAGTACTCTTCATTCAATATATGTTGGCCGCTTGGTTCATGGGTTGCTTTTTGATTAAGAATTTTTGAAAAATTCAATATTAAGTTGCCAAGAACACCAAAGCATGGGATTTTTTTATCTTCACTTACATTTGCTAAATATTTAGCCAAGCTGTTATCTACAATAGTATATAAAATTATCGCATTTGGGTTTTTTTCTGCATCTTCTAGAATTTTTAAAATTTGGTTTTCTGTTCTTGTAAAAGAGTAAGAATGAACTTTATATTCTATATTTAAAAATTGAGCCTTCAGAGCTAAAAATATTCTATCTAAGGTTTCGCCCGTTGAGTCAGAAATTAAATATATTTGATATGTATTACTCATGAATAAATTGTTAATAAATTTGTAATATTTTAATTAAATTACACAATTTAAAATTTTTAAAGTTAACCTTGTAAAAACTGCTATTTATTAACATTAATAATAAATAGGGTAAAACAATCCACAAAAATCAATACGGCCAAAAAAGCTTCATTTTAAACAATTTTATTCACATAAGATGTTGGTAAATTGTGAATATAATGTTTATAAAAATTAATCACCTTTATTCACAAGATATATTACAACTACAATAATTAATAATGCTTATTTATGAAACCTTTAAATAAAGTAATAGTTAACAAGGACACCTCGTTTAATCCTATATGGATTATGAGACAAGCAGGTAGATATTTACCAGAATTTAGAGAAATAAGAAAAGAAAATCCTAATTTTATCAATTTGTGTTTAAATGATGATTTATCTTCAAAAATAACTCTTCAGCCATTAAAAAGATTTGATTTGGATGCTGCAATAATATTTTCAGACATTTTAATGCTTCCTTATGGATTGGGCCAAAAAGTAGAATTTAAAAAAAACTTTGGACCAAAATTAGGAGAACTAAATTTAAATGAAATTGCCAAGATTGATGAAGTTGACTTTGTAGAGAAGATGCATCGTGTGTATAAAGCAATAAAAAAAGTAAGTTCAGACTCTAGTTTAAAAAATAAAAACACTATTGGATTTGTTGGTGCTCCATGGACATTATTGGTTTATATGATTAATCAACAGTCCCCTAAAAAAAACTTAAAAAGAGATTTTTTTAAAGATGAGTTTTTAATAAATAGGATTCTATTAATTATTGAAAAATTTTTAAAGGTCCATATCAAAAATCAAATTGATAATGGTGCAAATGTTATTCAAATCTTTGATAGTTGGGCAGGTTTATTAGAGGAAAAAGATTTACCTAATTATGTTTATTCACCAACTTTAAATTTAGTCAATTATGTAAAATCTTTAAATATACCAGTGATATGTTTTCCCAGAGAAATAAAAAATTATAAAGAATTCTGTGAAATTGTTAAACCTGATGCTATTAGCATCGATTATAATGTTGATCCGATTGAAATAATTAAGGACATAAATATACCAATACAGGGTGGTTTAGACCCAAAAATTTTGTTAACAGATAAAGATATATTAAAAAAAGAGGCTTCTAAATATTTGGAAATTTTTCGTGACCATCCATATATATTTAATCTCGGTCATGGTATTCTGCCTGAAACAAATCCAGAAACGGTTGAAAACTTAATTAAAATTGTAAAAGATTTTAAATGATTGAAAAAAAACACCCACCAATAAAATATGGAAACACAGGTGTACTTATAATCAATCTTGGTACACCCGATTCTACCAATTGGTTTGACATAAGAAAATATTTAAAAGAGTTTCTTTCTGATAGAAGGGTTATTGAGGTGAATCCGTTAGTTTGGCAAATAATTTTGAATCTGTTTATTCTAAATTTTAGACCTTCTAAAACGGCCAAAGCTTATAAAGAAATTTGGATGAAGGATGAAAATATATCACCACTTCTTTATTATACAAAAAAGCAAAGTGAGAAAATTTCAAACTCACTGTCAAAAGAAAACATTATTCTGGATTTTGCGATGAGATATGGAAATCCTAGCATTAAGAGCAAGATTCATAAGTTACACAAAATGGGTTGTGAAAATTTAGTTATACTTCCTCTTTATCCGCAATATGCGGCAGCTACAACCGCAACAGTTTGTGATGAAGTATACAGAACTTTAATGAAAATGAGGTGGCAACCTTCTTTAAAAATAATTCCTCATTACGAATCTGATACGCTTTACATCGATGCACTTGTCAATTCGATTAATAAAAAAATAAATGAAATAAGTTGGAAGCCAGATTTAATTGTGGCTTCTTATCATGGAATTCCAAAAAAATATTTTGACAAAGGCGATCCTTATCATTGTTATTGTCACAAAACGACAAGACTTATTTCAGAAAAATTTAGTTCGATTAAAATTAAGACTACATTTCAGTCAAGATTTGGTCCACAAGAATGGCTTCAACCTTATACCGACAAAACTCTAGAAAATTTGCCCAAAGAGGGTATTAAAAATGTTCTTACAATTTGCCCAGGTTTTGCATCTGATTGTGTAGAAACTTTGGAAGAAATTCAAATTCAAGCCAAAGAAAGTTTTTTAAATTCAGGAGGAGAAAATTTTGATATGGTCCCCTGTTTAAATGATAATAGTGATCATATAACCTTACTTAAATCCTTAATCGAAAGAAATATTTGATTTATGAATTCGTATTTATTATTTAAGTCTTTACATTTAATTGCCGTTGTTTCTTGGATGGCCGGTCTTTTATATCTTCCTAGAATTTTTGTTTACCATGTTGAAAATAAAGAGAAAAAAGAAGCAATCGAGATATTTGAGGTGATGGAAAAAAGATTGTTCTTTTACATTATGCGACCTGCAATGATTTTTACTTGGGTTTTTGGATTAGTATTAATTTATCTCAATGGTATAGAAATTTTTTCTCAATTATGGTTTCAAATAAAGATTGTCCTAATTATATTATTATCAGGATACAATGATTATTTAGGAAAATGTCTTGTTGCTCTAAAAAATTCTACAAACACAAGATCTGCAAAATTCTTTAGAATTATTAATGAAATACCGACGGTTATATTAATTATCGTTGTTTTTTTGGCTATTTTTAAGCCAATCTAGGGTTGAAAAAATAACAGTAGTATATATATTAAGCACATCTGATAAGTCCTTATCAAAACATCAATCATGAATATTCAAGAATTAAAATTAAAATCATCTGAACAGCTTATTACACAAGCAGAAGAGCTAGGTATAGAAAATGCTAGCACCTTAAGAAAACAGGAAATTCTTTTTGCCATCCTCAAGAAAGTTGCTGAAAAAGAGGAAATTACAGGTGTTGGTGTCCTGCAATTGTTACAAGATGGTTTTGGTTTTCTTAGAGCAATGGAGTCAAACTATTTACCAGGGCCGGATGATATTTATGTAAGCCCAAGTCAAATTAGAAAATTTGGTTTAAGAACCGGAGATACTGTTGAAGGTCCAGTAAGAGCGCCCAAAGAAGGTGAAAGATATTTTGCATTATTACAAGTTAGCAAGATAAATTTTGAAGAACCCGAAAAAGCAAGACACAAAATAGCATTTGATAATCTAACACCTTTATATCCAGACAAACAGTTGGTGATGGAAGTCGAAACAACAAAAGTTGAAAAAAAACAAGACTTAACTCCAAGACTTATCGATCTAGTTAGTCCAATCGGTAAAGGACAAAGATCTATAATCATTTCTCCACCCAAAGCTGGGAAAACAATGATTTTGCAAAGCATCGCAAACTCAATAGCTAAAAATTATCCAGAATGTTACCTTATGGTTTTGCTTATTGATGAGCGTCCAGAAGAAGTAACAGACATGCAAAGAACTGTAAAAGGTGAAGTAATTAGTTCTACTTTTGATGAACCAGCTCAAAGACACGTAGCAGTAGCCGAAATGGTTATTGAAAAAGCCAAAAGGCTAACTGAGCATAAAAAAGATGTTATTATATTATTAGATTCTATAACAAGATTAGGAAGAGCATATAACGCAGTTATACCAAGCTCAGGTAAGGTTTTGACAGGAGGTGTTGATGCAAATGCACTTCAGAGACCTAAAAGATTTTTTGGTGCCGCAAGAAATATTGAAGAAGGTGGTTCATTGACAATTATTTCTACAGCTTTAATTGATACAGGAAGTAGAATGGATGAAGTAATTTTTGAAGAATTTAAAGGAACAGGTAATAGCGAAACAATACTAGATAGAAAAATCGCAGATAAAAGAATATATCCAGCAATTGATATAACAAAGTCAGGAACGAGAAGAGAAGAATTATTATTTGATAAAAATGATTTACAAAAAATGAATGTTCTTAGAAGAATAATAGCTCCAATGGGAACTATGGATGCAATTGAATTTATTAATTCAAAACTTAAGGGCACTAAAAATAATGCTGAGTTTTTTAATTCAATGAATAAGCCATCATAAAAATAAAATTTAAAAGTAGCCCAATTGTTTCATTTCCTCCTTAAAAATTAAATTTATTTTATTTAAATTGTCTTTCTTTAAATAATCTTTCCAATTATTTTTTGGACCTAAATAAAAAAATTGTTTTTTTTCACCAAATTCATTAACTGCATTTTCTTTAAATTTGCCTTTTATCTCTTGTGTTTTAAAATTTTCAAAAGAAGTACTTGAAATTATTTTATCTATTTCAAATTCAGAGATATTTAATTTAAAAAATTTAGATAAATATTCAATTATCCTTAAAATTTCATTTTTTGTGTTATTAAGCAAGTTTTCGTATTTTATAAGTAAATTGTTATTAGGAAATCTTTTCCAAGAATTATAATGATTTTTCCATGATGATAATAATTGAGGAGTTTCATTATTTCTAAAACCTATCCAATTAAATTCATTTAATAACATCTCAACTGATTTTTCCTGAGTGTCATGAGAGTAATGGTTTCCAATTGAGGCTACAATATTTCTTGGGTCACGTACAACATGTATAACTCCCAAAGTGCTTTCTTTGTCTGTAAATGAATAATTTTTATCTTCTAATTTTAAATTACATAACATGTTGTGAGTTTTTAAAATATTTATTTTATTATTCATATTGATTTTCTGCTGAGATATTTTCCAATTTTTTATTGTATGATCTATTACACTTTTTTTTTGTAGCTCTGTGTATTTTTCGGGTATTTCTGGTAAATCTAATATGTCCTTCTTATTAGGATATCTTCTAATTCTGTCTGAATCGCTGAATACATCTTCATTATTCTTAAAATCGCTATATACTATTTGATTTACTATATTTCTTATCCATGTGTTTCCACTTTTGGGATAAGATGCTATCCAAATAATCATTTAAAATTATATTAAATATATTTAATTCCTTCTATAATAGTTTTATGACAATCTTTGCTTTATCAAGTGGACCTGGTATTTCGGGAGTTGCTGTAATTAGGCTATCTGGAAAAGAAACATCAAAAGTGATTAAGCTTTTAACAAATAAAGAAATCCCAAAACCAAGAGTGGCAACATTGACAAAAATCAATAAAATCAATACTTCTGAGCTAATTGATGAGGGCCTTATTCTCTGGTTTCCTGGGCCTGAGAGCTACACAGGAGAGGATATGGCCGAAATTCATGTTCATGGCAGCAAGGCCGTTGTTGATGCCCTGCACTCTTCTCTTTCTGATATAGAAAATTGTAGATTAGCTGAACCAGGTGAATTTACCAAGCTAGCATTTCAAAATGGAAAAATAAATTTACTTAAAGCAGAAAGTATCGCTGATTTGATCTCTTCAGAAACAGAAATTCAAAGACAACAAGCAATCAAAATAATGAATGGAAAATCATCTGATCAATTTAATTTTCTTAGAGAAAAACTTTTAAAAATTTTATCACATGTTGAAGCAAAAATTGATTTTCCAGAGGATGATCTGCCTAATAATATTTTAGATGAAATCAAAAATAGTTCAGATGAAGTAATAAATAAAATAAAAAAAATTTTAAACGATCAAAAAGTTGGAGAAAGAATTAGAGAAGGTTTTAAAATTGCTATCCTAGGACCAACCAATGCCGGCAAATCTAGTTTGATAAATCATTTATCTAATCGTGATGTTGCAATCGTTTCTGAAATTGCTGGCACAACTAGAGATGTGATTGAAACCCATCTGAATATAGATGGATATCCAGTTATAATTTCTGATACAGCCGGAATAAGAGATTCTAAAGATGAGATAGAAAAAAAAGGAATTAAATTATCTCTAAATAGAGCTGAAGAAGCAGATCTAAAGCTTGTTGTGATTGATGCAAAAAAGCTCGATTTTACTGATGTTTTGAAGGATTTGTTACACGAAAATGCAATTTTAGTTATAAATAAGTCTGATCTTTTAGAAAAAGATATTGATCCAGAAATTAAAAAAATAAATCATGTTTTAATTTCAATTAAAGAAAATAAAAACATTGAAGAATTAATTTCAAAAATAAAAAATAATTTAAAAAATAAATTTCTTACAAGTGATGATATTTTAATTACAAGAGAAAGACATCGACAACATCTACAACAGTGTTTGGATCATCTAAATAACTTCAATCAAAAAAAGGAAATTGAAGATTTTGATAAAGCAGCAGAAGATTTAAGATTAGCTACAAGACATTTAGGCATGATAGTCGGAAAAGTTGATGTAGAGGAGATATTAGGTAGTATTTTCAAGGATTTTTGTATCGGCAAGTAATGCCCCATTTTGCTGTTTTTTTGGACTTTTTTTATCAAAAAACGTTGATAAATAAGGCATATTTACAAAAAATTAAGCCTATCTTGTAAATTATATAATCACATATAGATTTGGATTATGAAAAATGATTTGTCATTTGATGTAGTTGTAATTGGAGGAGGTCATGCTGGATGCGAAGCTGCAGCAGCTTCTGCTCGTCTTGGAGTGAACACTGCCCTATTTACTCATAAAATAGAAACTATCGGTGAGATGTCTTGTAATCCGGCAATCGGAGGCTTGGGTAAAGGTCATTTGGTTAGAGAAATAGATGCCCTAGATGGTGTTATGGGAGATGTAGCAGACAAATCGGGTATACAATTTAGATTGTTAAATAGAAGTAGAGGGCCAGCAGTCAGAGGACCACGAACACAATCAGATAGATCACTTTATCGTAAATATATGCAAGAAATATTGCTAAACTATTGTAATTTAAGCGTTTTTTCTGACCCTGTAATAAAATTTATTTTTAATAAAAATTCAATAAGTGGATTTGAAACCAAAGAAGGAAAGAAAGTTCTATCGAATAAGATAATACTTACAACAGGGACTTTTTTAAATGGTTTGATACATATAGGTGAAGAAAGAACTCCAGCAGGTAGATACGACGAAAAACCTGCTACAGGTTTGAGCGAACAATTAGCAAAATATAATTTTAAAATTGGAAGATTAAAAACTGGAACACCACCAAGGTTAGATTCAAGGACAATTAATTTTGAAAACTTAGAAGAACAATTCGCAGACGACGATCCTTATTTTTTTTCATTCTTAACAAAAAAAAATCTAAATAAACAAATATCTTGTCGTATGACCTATACAAATGAAAAGGTTCATAACATTATAGAAAAGAATTTATCAAAGAGCGCTATGTACTCGGGCAGTATAAAAGGGGTAGGCCCAAGGTATTGTCCATCTATAGAAGATAAGATAGTAAAATTTGCAGATAAAGTTCGTCACCAGATATTTTTAGAGCCAGAAGGTCTAAATGATCACACAATTTACCCAAATGGTATATCGACATCGCTTCCAGCTGAGGTACAACAAGAAATATGTAATAATATCAACGGTTTAGAGAATGTTACTATTTTGAGACCAGGATATGCGATAGAATATGATTATATAGATCCACGTGAACTATTCCTAACTCTTGAAACCAAGAAGATAAGCAATCTTTATCTTGCCGGACAAATTAACGGAACGACAGGTTATGAGGAAGCTGCTGCACAAGGCCTTATAGCTGGAATAAATGCTGCCTTGTCTGTAAAAAAAATGGAACCATTCATACTTGATAGATCTGATGCATACATTGGAGTAATGATCGATGATTTGGTGACTAAAGGAGTAGCTGAGCCATACCGTATGTTTACATCAAGAGCAGAATATCGATTGAGTTTAAGATCTGATAATGCTGATCAAAGATTAACTGCAAAGGGAATAGAAATTGGTTTAATAGGTAATGAGAGAAAAGAAATATATTTGAGAAAATTTGAACAAATTAGTCAAATAAATTTAAAAATGAGAAATTCTAAGATTTCACCCTCTAAAGCTGAAAAATTTGGAATAAAAATAGCAAAAGACGGAATATTAAGATCATCTAGCGAAGTTTTAACTCAAAAGGGGGTAAATATGCGTAAAATTAGGAAAATATGGTCTGATATACCCTTTTTTAGCAAAGAAATTGATGAACAGGTAGAAATAAATGCTCATTATAGGGGATATTTAAAGAAGCAAAAAGCCGATATTTTAGCATTTAAGAGGGACGAAAACTTAATTATTCCAGATAAAATCAATTATGACGGGTTATCAGGATTATCTAATGAGGTAAAAGCAAAATTTAAAGAAATAAAGCCCAAAACAATGGGTCAAGCTCTAAGAATTGATGGAATAACTCCTGCCGCTGTATATATTTTGTTGTCACATGTTAAAAGAAAGTCTATTAAGCATATAGCTTAATGGATCAGGAAATTTTAAATTCTTATTCTAGAATCAATCATTTAAATGTTTCACGTGAAACATTTTTGGACTTTGAAAACTATATATCGATGATTCTTGAAAAAAATAAAAAAATCAACATAATTAGCCAAAATACAGCATCAAAAAAGGCTATAATTGACCGTCATATAATAGATTCTGCACAAATTATTGATTTTATTGACTTAAATAGCAATACAACCACAGATATAGGTTCAGGAGGGGGTATGCCAGGTATAATCGTGGCAATTATACTAAAAAATATGAAAAATAATATGAATGTGCACCTTTATGAAAAAAGTTATCATAAAAGCCATTTTTTAAAGGAAGTGTCAAAAAAATTAAATTTAAACACAAAGGTTTTTCAAAAAAATATTTTTGAAATAAAAAATTTAGAAACAGGAACAATAATGTCCAGAGCATTTAAACCAATGCCAGTAGTTTTAGAATTAGTATATGAAAATTTTTCAAAATATAAAAATTTAATTTTTTTTATGGGGAAGAGTGGAAAAAAAATTTTTGAAAATTCGAAAAAAAATTGGGAGCTGGAGTATATAGAAAAGAAAAGTTTAACAAGTGAAGACTCATTTTTAATAAATATTAAAAAAATAAAAAAAAAAAATTAAATGCAAATTATTTCAGTCATAAATCAAAAGGGTGGGGTAGGAAAAACTACTACGGTGATAAATCTTGCAGCCGGTTTATCACAAATAGATAAAAAAATTTTAGTAATTGACCTCGATCCACAAGGTAACGCTACTACAGGTCTAGGATTATCTAATATGGATAACTCCAGTGATACAATTTATGGAGTTTTAAATGGAACTAGAGAAATTAGTGATGTGATTAAAAAAACAAAGTTTGAAAATTTAGATATTATAACATCTAATGTAGATTTATCGGGCTTAGAAGTAGAGACGGCTGATGATAGTAATAGGGCTTTTATATTAAAGACTAAATTAACCCCATATTTAAACAATTCTAGAAGGTTATATGATTATATCTTGATAGATTGCCCACCTTCGTTAAGCTTGTTAACAGTAATGGCACTTGTAAGTTCAAATTCTCTATTGGTACCACTTCAGACTGAATTTTTTGCATTAGAGGGACTAACACAGCTAATGAAAACAATCGAAAGGATAAAAGTAAGTTTAAATCCAGATTTGAAAATCAGGGGTATACTTTTAACTATGTACGATAAAAGAAATAAGCTTTCATCCCAAGTTGAGAAAGAAGCTAGGGATTATTTTAGTGAAAAAGTTTACTCAACTGTCATTCCAAGGAATGTCAGACTATCAGAAGCACCCTCTCATGGTATACCAGTATTGATATATGACAAGACATGTCCTGGCAGCAAATCTTACTTTAGTTTTACTGATGAGTTTATGAGTCAAGAATCAACAATTGGGAGTGCTGCTTAATGGATAAAATCAAAAAAGGATTAGGAAGAGGACTTTCATCGTTGATTGGTGAAACAAAAATTGAACCTCAAAAAAATCAAGTATCAATTAGTGATCTGGTCCCAAACAAGTATCAACCCAGAAAGATATTTGATGAAGATAGTTTAAATGAATTAACAAATTCAATTAAAGAAAGGGGAATGATACAGCCTATAATCGTTAGAAATACAAACGATGATAGATCAAAGTTTGAAATAATCGCTGGTGAGAGAAGATGGTTAGCAGCACAAAGAGCTGGTCTTCATAACGTTCCTATCGTCATAACTGAAGCAGATGATTTAAAATCTTTAGAATTTGCTATTGTAGAAAATGTTCAAAGACATGACTTAAATCCACTTGAAGAAGCACAAGGATATAAAAGATTAATAGATGAATTTTCCTATGATCAAGAAAAAGTGTCAAAGTTTATAGGGAAGAGCAGGAGCCATATAACTAATTCTTTGCGCCTCCTTACTTTACCAGATGATGTAATCAAATTAATTGAAACTCAAAAATTAACCGCAGGTCATGCAAAGGTTTTAGTAGGTCTTGAAAATGCAAGTTTTGTAGCATCGAAAATTATTGAAAAAAAACTTTCAGTTAGGCAAGCAGAAAATTTTGTTAAAATATTTAAAAACAAGAGACAAAAATCTCGAATTTCTAAAGACGCAAATATCATTGCCCTTGAATTATCTATTTCTAACAAAATAGGTTTAAATGTTGATATACAAAGTAATAAAAGAAATAAAGGAAAAATTTCTTTTGAATACAAAGATTTAGATCAATTAAACAAGATAATAGATATTATAAAGTTAAATTATTAATTATTCTTAACAGTATTTTCTAGAATAAAATCAGAGATTATATTTACAGAGTTATTTATATTTTTCTTAATATATAGTTCAATCTTATTTAGTTGATAAATTAATTCTTTTATGTGAGCAGATTTCCAATTAGTAACTTGTTGTTTTGTAATTTCTTTATCTTTCCAAAATATAGGTGGTTTAAAATTATTAATTGTTAATTCTAAACTGTTATTTTTTTCATAATTTATCCTCAAAATTAATAATTTTTTAGCTTTATTTAAAAACATTCTTGAAATAATTATACAATCTTCTGAATTGAAGTTATTCTCATTTAAAATTTTTAGCGTCTTTTTCATATTTTTTGCTAAACAATTATCAATAAGTTCTGAAATACTGTAATTTTCAATTAAATTTGTTAACTTTAATATAACACTTGTGCTAATTTTTTTTTTATTCATAGAGTAAAATTTTATCTTGTTTAATTCGTTATAAAGAGCACCTCTATCACCATTAGCTCTACTTATTAATAAATTAATATCTGATTGTGATATAATTATTTTATTTTTTGAAAAAAAAGATTTAGTTAAATTTGATAATGTTTGTGTTGTATCATCGTAAAATGGTACACAAGTTAACTTACTATCTTTTTCAAAAAAATTTCGAAGTTTAGATTTTTTTTCTAAAACTCCTGAATTTAATATTATTTTAATATCTTTAATATTTCTTTTAAGTATTTCAGATATAATTTTTAATACTTTATCTGTTGCTCTATTAATTCTTATAATTTTATTTTCTTCAAAAAGTGATTTAGATAGTATGCTTTGAAAAAAATCATTTTCTCTATCTAATATTTCTTTTTCATCAAAAATTTGAACGTTTTCTCTATTAATTTTTAGGAATAGCTCTGATATTTTTTCATTTTTAGCACCCTCGTTAGATCCATAAAAAAGAAAATAGTTATTAGCTTTTAAACTTTCATTATTAATTTCAAATGCCTTTTTTAACATTATAGTGTTTTAAGTTTTAAAATTAATTTTTCTTTTATACTTTCAGCAAAATTAGTTTTTATGATATTTTCATATTTCTTTTGTTCAAAAGAATCTTGTAAATTTTTAATTTTTAAAATTTCTGTGAATGTAATTGTTTGACTTTTGTTATTATAAATTATTTTAAAAGTAGCATTTGCTCTAAGTTCAAAGTTCGAGGCTTTTCCCTTGGAATCCTTTGAAATAGTTTTCTTTGAAAAATCTGAATCAATTTCAATTTCAAATATATTTAGAGAATCGTTATTATAGTATTCTCTTAAAACTGTATTTAGTTCATTGTTAAATTCATTATTTCCTTCAAAATTATTAATTGAAATTTTTATATCACTGTCTGTATCATTATTGTAAATGCTCGAATATCCACATTGGTTTAAAAGTAATAAAATGAGAATTTTAAAAATTATTTTATGCATTAGATTATTATATTCATAATTCTATTCTCAATATAGATTTTTTTCTTTATTTTTTGTTCTTTTATATATTTTTTTAATTTTTCATCTTTGATGATTATATCATAAAGATTATTTTCATTGATTCCTCTCTTTGCTTTAACTAACCCCCTTTTTTTGCCATTAATTTGAATTACGATTGCTATTTCATTCTCTTCTATTAGTTTTGAATCATAATCTGGCCAACTCAGAGTTTCATTGATGCTTAGAGTTTCTAAACACTCATTTGCGAAATGAGGTATTATTGGTGTGATTACAGTTAAAATTTTTTTATAATTTTCTTTAAGAGTATTTGATTTGTAATTATTATTTAAATCTTTAATTAAATAAGCATACGCTTCATATAAATTAGCCACAATAACGTTGTAGCTAAATGAATTAAGATTTTCTTCAACTTTTTTAATAAATTTATTTGTAAATCTATTTAATTTATCACTGCTATCTTCATCATGATTTTTTTTAATTTCTTCATGAAATCTAATATTTAAATTCCATAATTTTTGAATAAATTTAAATGATGCAGAAATTCCCTCTATAGACCATTGAACATCCTTCTCGGGTGGACTATCTGAAAGGATAAATAATCTAACAGAATCAGCTCCAAAATCTTTAATTATGTTTTCAGGATCAATGGTATTTTTTTTTGATTTTGACATTGACTCCGATGGTCCAACTTTTACTAAATGTGAGTTATCATTTTTCAAATATTTTTTACCATCAATATTTACAATCTCGTCTGGACTTACCCAATTTCCACTTTGATCTTTATAAGTTTCGTGACAAACCATTCCTTGTGTGAATAAGCCCTTAAAAGGTTCTTTAAATTTAAATTTATTATTTTTATGGGCCAAAGCATTCATAAAAAATCTTGAGTATAATAAGTGCAATATTGCATGTTCAACACCTCCTATATATTGATCCACTGGCATCCAGTAATTAATATCTTCATAATTAAAGCCATATTCTTTTTTTTTGGGGGAACAAAATCTTAAGAAATACCAAGATGAATCGACAAATGTATCCAAAGTATCTGTTTCTCTGTAATATTTTTTTCCATCAATGATGATATTTTTCCATTCAATTTCATTATCCAAAGGGTTACCTGATGTCTTTAATTTATTTATATCTGGTAACATTACTGGCAGCATATTTTTTGGAATTTTTTTTGGATTATTATTTTCGTCGTATATTATTGGTATTGGACAACCCCAATATCTTTGTCTCGAAATTCCCCAATCTTTTAATCTAAAATTAATTTTTTTTTCACCAAAATTAATTTTTTCCAAATGTTCTATAGTTTTTATAATTGATTCATCTGGACATTGAAGCCCATTTAAAAAAGATGAATTAAATATATAACCTGGGCCTGTATATGCTTCATCCTGAACTTGAAAATTTTGGTTATCTTTTTCTGGTGTTACAACAGGTAAAACTTGTAGTTTATATTTTTTTGCAAAATCCAAGTCTCTTTGATCGTGTGCAGGACATCCAAATACAGCACCCAATCCATAATCCATTAAAACAAAGTTAGCAAAATAAACTGGAATTTTAATATTTTGGTCTAGAGGATTGATTGCAGTTAATTCAGTTTTAAAACCTATTTTTTCTGCATTTGCAAGCGACTCTTCTGTAGTTCCAGTTTCGTTACATTTTTTTTTAAACTCTAAAAAATTTTGGTCATTTACAAAGTGCTTAGATAAAGGGTGATCAACTGATAATGCTAGAAAAGAAGAACCAAATAAAGTATCAGGCCTTGTAGTAAAACATTTAATTTCTTCTATTGGATTTCCTGTTTCAATTTTAAATTTTACTTCACACCCAAAAGATTTCCCAATCCAGTTTTTTTGCATAATTTTAACTTTATTTGGCCATTCTTCTAATGAGTTAAGACTTTCTAAAAGTTCTTCAGCAAAATGTGTTATATTAAAAAACCATTGATTTAATTTCTTTCTCTCAACAGGTGCACCTGATCTCCAACCTTTTCCGTCAATTACTTGTTCATTTGCTAGTACAGTATTGTCAACAGGATCCCAATTAACATACTGTTCTTTGCGATAGACTAAACCTTTGTCATATAACTCTAAAAAAAATTCTTGTTGATGTTTATAATATTCTGGTGAACATGTTGAAATTTCTCTATCCCAGTCTATCGAAAGTCCTAACAGTTTTAATTGTGATTTCATGTTTGAAATATTTTCTTCTGTCCATTTTTTTGGACTTAGGTTGTTTTGTCTAGCTGCATTCTCTGCTGGCATACCAAACGAATCCCATCCCATAGGATGTAAAACATTGTAACCTTGTAGTGACTTGTATCTAGCAAGAACATCCCCGATTGTATAATTTCTTACGTGTCCCATATGGATTTTACCTGATGGATATGGAAACATTTCAAGACAGTAAAATTTTTTTTTAGTTTTATCTAAATTAGTTTGAAATAATTTTTTTTTATCCCAAAGTTTTTGCCACTTTTCTTCTATAGATTTAAAATTATACCTTTCCACAAAATTTTCCTTTTAGCAGCAAGTGTTATCCTTTGGCGTCTCCACTACCTTGGTAAGGTTTAAAATTTTTATCTTTATTTTGTTTTTTATAAATTGCGGCTTTTTTTAAAATTTCTTTTTTAAGCTCTTTTTCTAAGCTACCTTCTCTTTGAGTAACAATACAATTTAAAGCATCCTGACATTTTTTATAAAATATAGTGATGTCTAGAGCATCAGATCTGATTTCATTACTCAAAAATCTTACAGTAATTTTAATAGATTCATTTTGATTTTCTGTGTACCAGTCAGTTATTATAATTCCACCGCTGTAATTTGCAGATAATAATGGCATAAAATCTATTGTGTCTAATGATGCTCTCCATAATTCGTTGGAGCTAGCAAACTCAAAATTACCACCTCCACCAATTCCTTTTTTAATAGCATTGTCCAATCTAAAGCCCCTACCTTCTTCTAAATTTTTTTGAACTCTTTTTTCTGGCTCAGGTGGAAATTTTCTTGCATCACCAGGATTGCACGAATTTAATAAAAAAACTGAAAACAAGCAGAACAGGAATATTCTTATGATTTTTTGAGGCATAAATTACAAATATGTTTAACAATGACTTATATACATAAAAAATAATAATTAAAAAAACATATTAATTTATGGGATAAATAGTGTTGCAATAATACAACAAATTCAAAAAATATCACTATTTAAGGGATTTTTTCAATAAATAAGGTCACAAGATGATAAATCTACCGTGTTTATTATTAATAATTAAAACAAAATAAAGGAGTAATTAATATGAACAACTTTAAAAAAATTGGATTATCAGCACTTGCTGGTTCTCTAGTTGCTGTGTCTGCAAATGCAGCTGATGTATCACTAAGCGGTGGCGCATCTGTTGCTTTTACAAGTGCATTCGACGGTGACAAAACTGGTTACTACATGAATGACAGTGTAACTTTAACTATCTCAGGTGAGACTGATGGTGGTTTAACTGTAACTACTAGCCTAGAGCTAGATGGTGATACAGGTGCTGGTAACTCATTCGATAGTAAAAGCATTAAAATTTCTTCAGAAGAGTTCGGTACAGTTACTTACGCTGGTCACGGTGGAAGTACAGTAATCGGTGGTTGGGATGATGTAATGCCAACTGCATACGAAGAAGTATTTGCATTAACAAAAAAACAAGCTGACGGTACTACTGATGGAAACACAGTAATCGCTGGTTTAGGTGGTAACTCGCTATGGAGATACGACTCTCCAGCTGTTAGCGGTGTATCAGTACATGCTGCTTATCATGCAACTGAATCAGATGCATCAGGTAAAACACCTGCTAAAGTAAGCTCATACCATGACATGGGTATTCAATATGCACCAGAAATGGTTGAAGGTTTAACTTTAGGTTATGCAATTGGTGAGTACGATGAGACTTCAACTAAAGCTATCGATATTTCAACTATGTGGGTGAAATACGCGATGGGTGGTTTCACTGTTGGATATCAAGAGTCTGAAAGAGAAGGAGCAGCTGCGACTGATTCTGATGAGTCAGAGTCTTGGGCAGTTTCATACGCTGTAAGCGATGAATTCTCAATATCTTACGGTAACCATGAGTACACTGAAGGTACTGACACAGATGTTCAGGATTCATCTGGATTCTCTGCTTCATACACAGCAGGTGGTGCATCTATTAAAGCTGCATTTAACTCAACTGATAACATTCAGAACTCTTCAGCATCTGATGAAGACTCTTACGAAATAGCTATTTCGTTTGCATTCTAATCTAGTTAGAAGATAATTTATAAAAGGGCCCCTTTCGAGGGGCCTTTTTTTTGCTCAAAATAAGATATTCCAGCAAAATCTACTTGATCAAAAAGGCGAAGTTTATTTACATTTTTATTTGAAATTCCACCTAACATAACAATATTTTTATTAGTAAGTTTCGAAAGTATTTTAAATCTATTGATACCTAAAAAATTTTTTTTCTTTTTAAAAAGTGAGGATATGAATATTTTTTCAACCTTTTGATTTTCTTTAATTCTGATTTCTTTAATATTATGTGCAGATCCAACAACTCTAAAATTTTTTTTAAAAGAATAGGCTAAATGGGTTAAATTATTATTAAAGGCCGGAATATAAGCGCCGTCTAAATCCAATTTTAATGCTAATTTTATATTGTTTGATAAATAAAATTTTATTGATTTTTTATGACAATATTTTTTTATTTTTATAATTAGACTTTCGTCTAGTCTCTTTAAAGAATAGTTTCTGTAGATTATGATAGTTTGCTTATCTTGCTTATTGATTATGTTTGTATCAAATTTATTAATAAAGTAATATTTGTTCATAATACTAATATGCATAATACTGTTAAAAATTTATTGGAAATTGAGAATAATATCAAAACTTATCTAAATAAATTAAATATTGAAAATATTCCTAATATAGTAGCTATTTCAAAGACTTTTAAAATTGACAAAATTTTACCTCTTATTCACCACGGTCATTTAGATTTTGGTGAAAATAAAGTACAGGAAGCGATAGAAAAATGGACAGAAGTCAAAAAAATAAATCCAGGAATAAAACTACACATGGTAGGAAAATTACAGACCAATAAAGTCAAATTTGCTATACAAATTTTTGATTATATTCATTCTGTAGACAGTGAAAAACTTGCAAAAAAAATTGCTGATGAACAAGATAAAATTAATAAAAAAATTAAAATTTTCTTGCAAGTAAATATTGGAGATGAAAACCAAAAATCAGGTATTAACAAAAATGAATTGAACCAACTAGTTTCTTTTAGTAAAGAAATTGGTTTAAATGTAATTGGCTTGATGTGCATACCACCAATAAATGTCGATCCTGAAGGTTATTTTGTGGAAATGAAAAAACTGAACAGAGAATATGGTTTTTCTGAATTAAGTATGGGTATGTCTTCCGATTATTTAAAAGCTGCTAAAAATTTAGCAACATATGTTAGGGTCGGATCAAGTATTTTTGGTAAAAGATCTTAAATAATTTCAATTTCAGAATTTTTTTTTATCAATTTTAACATAATTATAAAATCTTTCTCTTTCAAAGCGACACATCCAGCTGTGGGTTTGTAATTTTTTGAAAGATGAATAAAAATACAACTACCTAGACCAGTAATAGGCTTTTTAAAATTATACTTAATTGGAATCAATAAATCATATTTATGATCTTTTCTTTTTAATTTTTCGTGACTGATTTTTTTTTCAATCTTAATAAGTTTGTTATATTTTTTTGGGAAACGGATATCATCACACCAACCCATATTTTTTTTTATTTCTATACATTTGAGCAATGTTTGTGGTTTCTTTATACGATCTTTCCTAAAATATAGATTTTCAATTCTAAACTTACCTTTTGGAGTTTTTTTATCTCCTTCTTTTTTGTTTTTAGTTGAACCTTTTTCACCAATACAACATCTTAACTTAAATTCATCTATTTGAAGAGTGTGTTTATTTTTTATATAAATTGTCATATTCTCTTTTTATGAGACCTCAAAATTTAATAATATATAAGTTTACTTCATTGTATCACATTCTTGTTGAACTTGGTTTAGATTTAAATTTAAAAATTTTTCATGCAGATAGTGAAAATTCTTTGAACGAAAAAGTAAAGAATTTGAATAATTATCTCATTTTATCAGATAAAAAATATTTAAAAAATGGTAATCAATTTGTTTTGGACAATATACCAATTAATATTTTTAAGTTAGTTGAAAAAATAAATATAGAATTTTTAAAAATTCAATTTAATAGTCAGTCTGAAGTTAAAGTTAACAAGTATATTATTGACTTAAATTCTAGAGAAATGTCGTTAAATGACATCAAGCTTAAGTTGACTGAAAAAGAAATAAATACAATTAATTATTTATCAATATCAAACAAACCAGTTAGTATTGATGAATTACAAGACAAAGTTTGGAGTTACCAACCTGATATTGAAACACATACTGTTGAGACTCATGTCTATCGTTTAAGAAAAAAAATTTTAAAAACTTTTAATGATAATGAATTTATAATTAGTAAAAAAAATGGTTATCAAATCAAATAAGAAAAACCCAATTATTAAAGACTTATTTACAAAAAAGTACAAACCAAAAATTATTAAACCCAAAAAAGGCAAAGGTAGCTTTAAAAGAAAGAAAAGTTAATTTTAAAGTCTTGCTCCAATTTGCTGGATTACTCTTGATGACATTTCGGTACCTTTTTCTAGGCTCTCTTTGATAGATAATTTATTTACGTATCCGTGTAAAAATCCTGCAGCAAAAAGATCACCAGCACCTGTAAGATCTACAATTTTAAGATTACTTTTTATACCACATTCAATAATTTCATTACCATTTATTGCAATTGCACCTTTTTCGCCTCTTGTTATAACAATCAACTTATTAAGTTGTTTGGAAAAATTTAGAACCTCGTTAAAATTTTTGGCTTCAATTAATGAAGTAATTTCTTGTTCATTAGCAAAGGTTATATCTAGTTTGTTTTTAACTAAGTTCAAAAAATGAGGTTTATGTCTGTCTACACAAAACTGATCAGAAAGTGACATCGCTACTTTGCTTGCATTATTTATTGCTTTGTCAAATGCTTTCTTAGGTTCTCCTTCGTCCCACAGGTAACCTTCTAAAAATACTATTTCACATTTTTTAATTACATCAGTATTAACATCATTTTCATTAATTTTTCCTGCTGTTCCTAAAAATGTGCACATTGTCCTTTCAGAGTCTGGGGTTACCAATATTAAGCACGTACCTGTTGGTAATTCTTCTTTTTTTTTAGAGTAAAAATACTCCACTTTTTCTTTTTTTAAGCCTTGTTCGTATTTGTCACCAAAATTATCATTAGATACTTTTCCAATAAAACCCACTTTATTACCAAGTTGAGATAAGCCAACTATAGAGTTTGCCACAGAACCTCCTGAAATAGTCTTTTCAATTTTAAGATTTTTTAATAAATTTTTGAATTCATTTTCTTCAAAAAATAATTTCATGGTGCTTTTTGTGAGATTATTTTGTTTTATAAAACTATCATTAACCTTACAGATAACGTCGACTATTGCATTTCCTATTCCTAAAATTTTCATATTAAGCTTTTTTGGTAATAACAGGTTTTTTTCTATTTGGGTAGCAAGTAGTACATATTTTGCAGGTTAATCCATAACAGTCTCTCGCTTTACAATATTCTCTACCATAAAAAATTATTTGTAAATGTAGTTTAGACCAGTTTTTTTTTGGGAATATTCTCTTTAGATCTTTTTCAGTTTGAACTACGTTTTTCCCATTTGTTAAACCCCATCTCTGAGCAAGTCTATGAATATGAGTATCAACTGCAAAAGCTGGATATCCAAAACCCTGGGACATGACTACACTAGCTGTTTTATGTCCTACTCCGGGCAATTTCTCAAGTTCTTCAAAAGTTTTTGGTACTTTCCCTCGATGTTTTTCTAAAACTTGTTTAGACATTAAATAGATACTTTTCGCTTTGACTCTAAAAATACCTATCTTTTTTATTAATTTTTCAATTTTTTTTCTTCCCAATTTAACAAAGTGTTCAGGTTTGAAGTACTTTGGATATATATCTTTTGTTACTTTGTTAACATTTATATCTGTGCATTGAGCAGAAAGAAGTACAGAAATTAATAGAGTAAATGTATTTTTACTTTTTAAAGGGACTGGTGCCTTAGGATAAATTTTATTTAAAGTTTTAATTATAATTTTTGCTTTTTGTTTTTCATTCATTACGAAAAGTTAAGCAAATCTCTCATAGAATATAAACCTCTTTTTTTTTTCATTAACCATTTGGAAGCAGTTAGAGCCCCATCCGAGTAAAGCGCTCTATCAAAAGCCTCATGATTTAGTGTAATTATTTCTTTTCCACTTGAGAATTTTACTTCATGTTCTCCAATAATTTCACCTTTTCTTATAGAATTAAAATTAATTTTTTTTCCGTAAGGAAAAGATTTTTTATTTAAATATTTTTTACCAATTAAACTATATAAATTTTTATTTTTTCCATCAGCAATTCCTTTCCCCAGCATTAAAGCCGTGCCTGATGGGTAATCTTTTTTATATTTGTGATGTACCTCAAATATTTTACTTAAGTATTCATCATTCAATGATTTTGATGCGATTTCAGTTAAATACATCAATAAATTTACTCCCAAGCTCATGTTTCCAGCTTTTAAAATAGGTATCTTTCTTGAATATTTCTTAATTTGATTTTCTTGGTTTCTGTTGAAACCTGTGGTTCCAATAACAACCTTTATTTTAAGTTTTGAGGCAATTTTTAATATTTCCAGGGTGCACTCAGGGACGGTAAAATCAATTATTACATCTGCTCTTTTAAATGCTTTATCAGAATTAAGCTCTGGTTTAATTCCATTAAATTTTTTATTTATTGTTCTGTTTTCAGTAAGCGCAACTAATTTAAAATTTTTATTTTTACGACAAGATTTAATCAGTTGTTGGCCCATTCTGCCCATACAACCTGAAATCCCTAAATTAACCTTACGCATATTATTAATTTATCAGTTTAATATATTTTAAATACAAAATTTTTAAAATTAAAAACAATCTTTATCAGTAAATGGACATGTAGTTACATGCACAATTCCTTTAACAGTACCTGTGACAACCTTTGTAGTTGTTGAAACTGTTGTATCCACAACAGTAACTGCAGTTGAACAACTTTGAGTGAGAATTATAATTATAAATAATTTGAAAAAATTTTTTATATAACTTTTAATTTTATTCATTCCTTTTTGTAATTAATTTTAGATAATTATCAATTGTATTTTATATTTTTATTCACTAATTTTTCCAGAAATCTTTAGCTTTTTGAAAAAATTTTTTAATACTTGGATTTGACTTGTCATTTTCTATTTCTCTGAACTGCTCTAATAATTCTCTCTGTTTTTTATTTAGGTACACTGGTACTTCTGTTTTTACTTGCACATATAAATCACCAAAATCACCTCGTCTCATAAATGGCATACCTTTACCCTTTAATCTAAATTGTTTTCCATTTTGAGTTCCATCAGGAATTTTAATTTTTGCTTTTCCACCATCAATAGTCGGAATTTCAATAGTTGTTCCCAAAGCAGCGTCTGCAAAAGAAAGTGGAAATTCAAAAAACAAATTTTCATCTGATCTTTTAAATAAGTTGTGAGAGTTAATATTAATAAATAAATAAAGATCACCAGTTGCTCCACCTCTAGTTCCGGCTTCACCTTTTCCCGCAAGCCTTATTCTTGTTCCATCGTCTACACCTTTTGGAATTGTTACAGATATTCTTTTAGATGCTTGTTTTTTACCTTGACCATTACAATCATTGCAAGGATTTGTGATTTCTTCACCATTTCCATTACACTGAGGGCAGGTTTGTTGAACAGTAAAAAAACCTTGATTAGATCTTATTCGCCCATTACCCCCACAATATGAACATCTGTCTGGAGAATAACCTGGTTTTGATCCATTACCTTTGCAAGTCCCACACTGTTCAGATGTAGAAAATTTAATGTCTTGTTTTTTTCCATGGTAAGCTTCTTCTAAAGAAATAGATAAATCGTATCTTAAGTCAGAACCTCTATTATTTGATTTTCTACCCCTTGATCTTCTACCTCCACCAAAATCTCCAAAAAAATCTTCAAAAATATCTGAAAAATCTGCCCCACTAAAACCACCAAAACCTCCACCTGGTCTTCCTCCACCATTTTCAAACGCTGCATGACCAAAGTTATCATAATTTTGTTTTTTTTCTTTGTCTGAAAGTATTCCGTAAGCCTCACTGGCTTCTTTAAACTTTTCCTCAGCTTTAGCATCTCCAGGGTTTTTATCAGGATGATATTTAACAGCTAGTTTTCTATATGCGGATTTTAATTCTTCAGGACTTGCGCTTTTGTTAACGCCTAGGACATCGTAATAGTCTCTTTTAGCCATCAAATTACCCCAGACAATTAAATGTCAGTTTAAGCGCTTTTTTCTTTATTTTCGTCTTTTACTTCTTCGAAATCAGCATCAACAACATTCTCGTCTTTTTTACCCGTATCATCTCCGCCATCATCTTTTCCAGACTCTGGTTTTGAACTTTGTTGTGATTTATAGATCGCTTCTCCAAGTTTCATTGAAGCCTGAACTAAAGCTTCAGTTTTTTTCTTAATATCCTCAATATCTTCACTTTTTAGAGCTTCTTTTACAGCAGATGAAGCATCTTCAATTGCTTTTTTCTCTGCATCAGAAATTTTTGATCCATGCTCTTTTAAATTTTTTTCAGTAGAGTGAATTAAAGTGTCTGCTTGGTTCCTAACTTCAACCGACTCTCTTTTCTTTTTATCTGCTTCTTTATTAGCTTCTGCATCTTTAACCATTTTTTCAATTTCTTCATCACTTAGTCCACCTGAAGCTTGGATTTGAATCTTTTGTTCTTTGCCAGTTCCTTTGTCTTTTGCAGAAACATTTACAATACCATTTGCATCAATATCAAATGTAACTTCAATTTGTGGAACTCCTCTTGGAGCAGGTGCGATACCGACTAATTCAAAATTACCCAAAGCTTTATTATCAGCTGCCATCTCTCTTTCACCCTGAAGTACTCTAATAGATACAGCTGGTTGATTATCTTCTGCAGTTGAAAATACCTGACTTTTTTTAGTTGGTATTGTTGTGTTTTTATCAATAAGTTTTGTAGAAACTCCCCCAAGCGTTTCAATACCTAGCGATAATGGTGTGACATCTAATAGAAGTACATCTTTAACATCACCTTGTAATACACCAGCCTGAATCGCTGCTCCCATAGCAACTACTTCATCAGGGTTAACACTTTTATTTGGATCTTTTCCAAAAAAGTTTTTAACTTCTTCTAAAACTTTTGGCATTCTTGTCATACCACCAACCATAACTACTTCATCAATCTCACTTGCTGTAATTCCAGCATCTTTTAAAGCTGTTTTGCATGGAGGCATTGTTCTGGCAATTAAGTCTTCAACTAAAGCTTCAAGTTTTGCTCTAGTCATTTTTAAATTAATATGTTTTGGACCCGTTTTATCTGCTGTAATGAAAGGTAAATTTATATCTGTTTGTTCAGCAGAAGATAATTCTATTTTTGCTTTTTCTGCTGCCTCTTTTAATCTCTGTAAAGCAAGTTTATCCGACTTAAGATCGATACCGTTATCTTTTTTAAATTCAGAAATTAAATAGTCAACAACAGCATTATCAAAGTCTTCACCACCCAAAAAAGTATCACCATTAGTTGATTTAACTTCAAAAACGCCGTCACCCAATTCCAAGATAGAAACATCAAAGGTCCCTCCACCTAAATCATATACAGCAATTTTTTTATTTTGTTTTTTATCTAAACCATAAGCCAGAGATGCAGCTGTTGGTTCATTGATAATTCTTAAAACTTCTAATCCAGCAATTTTTCCTGCATCTTTTGTTGCTTGTCTTTGTGCATCGTTAAAGTAAGCTGGCACTGTAATAACAGCTTTAGTTACAGCTTGACCTAAATATTTTTCTGCTGTTTCTTTCATTTTTTGTAAAATGAAAGCGGATATTTGAGAAGGTGAATATTTTTCACCTTTTGCTTCTATCCAAGCATCACCTTTTTCAGAATTTACTATTTTAAAAGGTGCAGCTTCCACATCTTTTTTTACAGTTGGGTCATCAAAATTTCTTCCAATTAATCTTTTAACAGCAAAGATTGTGTTTTCTGGATTTGTAACAGCTTGTCTTTTTGCTGGTTGTCCAATTAATTTTTCGTTTTCATCTGTAAATGCTACAACTGATGGAGTAGTTCTTGCTCCTTCAGCATTTTCTAAAACTTTAGCTTGTGTTCCTTCCATAATAGCAACACACGAGTTTGTAGTTCCTAAGTCTATTCCAATAATTTTACTCATAATTTAATGTCTCTCCTTCGTCATATAGGGTTTAAATCTAAAACTACAAGTTGATCTCATAATTATTTATTCTCTGGATTTTCCTGATTTTCTCCAGTTTTTTCCTCTTTTGTTGTAACTTTTTTTGACACTCCTACTAATGAGGGTCTTAGCAATCTGTCTTTTATAGTAAAGCCTTTTTGAATTTCCTGGATTATTGTTCCTGGCTCTTTAGTATCATCTTCTATTTCCATCATCGCTTGATGAAAGTTTGGATCTAGTTTTTTGTTAAGGCTATCAATTTGTTTAATGCTATTTTTTTCAAATATTGAGATTAGATCTTTTTTAATAATGTCTAAATGTTCTAGGGTTTTTTTTAATGCTTCAGTTTCTTTTAACTTGTCATCATTTTCAAGAACATGTTTTGATCGATCTAAGTTATCAATTAAACTTAATGCTTCTTTAGCAAAACTATAACCACCATATTCAAAAGCATCCTCTTTTTCTTTTTCAAATCTTCTTCTTTGGTTTTCCATTTCAGCAAAAGTTCTTACTACTTTATCTTCTAGTTCAGCAATTATTTCTTCTGGAGATTTTTCTTTAATTTCTTCTTTGGGTTCTTGTTCAGTCTCTTTCTTATTTTTTTCGGCTAAGGTTTTTTCAGGTTTCTTGGTTTCTTTTGCTATATCCTGATTATCCTCTGGAGAAGTGATATTTTGGTTTTCCTCTTTTTCCATAGCCTCTTATATGGTAAGGATTTTGATAATTTCTAGATGTCTAAACAAAAAATTAATAAATTACTCATTGGGACAAATAACAGAGGTAAACTAAGAGAAATTAAGAGTTTATTGCCAAAAAGTATTAAAACTTATTCTACATCAACGTTTAATCTTATGAGTCCAGTTGAACATGGCAAGACATTTAAAGAAAACTCATTAATTAAATCCAAATATTTTTCAAAAAAAACAGGATTAATGTGCTTGGCTGATGACTCAGGTTTAGAGATAGACTTTTTAAATAAAAATCCTGGAATTTATTCTGCAAGGTGGGGAGGAAGGCATGGAGATTTTAATAAAGCTATAAGAAGAGTTTATAGAGAGCTAAACAAAAAGGATAAAAATTGGAAAAATAAAAAAATTAAAGCAAGATTTATTTGTGCACTTTCTATTTCTTATTTAGATAAAAAAATTGCTTGTGTTACAGGAAAAGTTAAGGGTCATATTTCCGATAAACCAAAAGGAAAAAATGGATTTGGCTATGATCCGATTTTTATTCCATTAAAAAGAAGAAAAACTTTTGGAGAAATCAAGCCATCTCAAAAATATAAGATGGATCATAGATACCAAGCTTTTAAAAAAATTAAAAAATTTCTATAAGTTTTTGATCCTCAATTTTATAAAAATTAAGTCTATGATTTATTTTATTATTTTTGATATCGAAAATTCCAATTTTTCCTTTGAATGAATTTTTTCTTTTAAAAATTTTATTTAAACTCTCCACCTTTGAGTTTAGTGATAGATAATAAACTAAACCAACAAGATCATAACTCAATAAAGATAAATGTGTAGGGTCTTCATTAAATGCGTTAAAGAATTTTATTTTGTAGCTATCGAAATTTTCTTTATTTATTGATGGGTAGTATAAAGGTTGAATGTCAGTCTCGTTTAATAAACTTTCATCGAACCATTGATTTAAAGTTATAAAATATTTATTTTTGGGAAGTACATCAGTATATAAAAGTGATGTAGATACACTTTTTAGACTTTCATCAAAATCTGCAATTACAACAGCATCAAAATTTAACCCACCTAAAGTATATCTTTTTTCAAGCCTTTTTATTTTTTTTTCTTTATTTGGCTCATTCGAATTTTTAATCCTTTTTATTTCATCTTCTAAATTTTGTTTTCTAATTCTATAGTTTGTAATTTCCTCTATTTGTTTTGTTAGTTTTGTGGGCTCTGTATTATATTCATAATCTTTATATATTTTAATTTTTGAATTTTTTATTCCTTTTTTAATTTCAAATTCATAATCTTGTATTGGTGTTAAAAAAATAGTTCTTTGTATTTGATTAGTTTCTAAAAATTTTTTTATTGTATTAAATTGCGATGTAGAATTAATTCCAGCAGAGATTACATTTTTTGGAAGATCTAAAGTTTTATTTGTTAATGATAAAAATGTTAAATTTTTCATTTCATCTAAATAAGTTAAACTTTCATAGAACACAGGACCAATAACTATTTTTATTCCCATTTCACTTAATTCAAATGCTGATTTTAAAGTTTGGTTAGCTTTAGTTGCTGTATCCTTTGGATAGATTTCTATCATATCATTATCAATATCTTTGACAGCCAACCCAACTGCTTTAATGATTGACTCTCCAATGCCTTTATTTTCCCCCGTCATAGGTATCAATAATCCTATCTTAATTTTTTCTTGAGCATTAACAGTTGAAAAAAATAGAAAGTAAAAACTTAAAAAAATAAAATAAATAATTTTAATTAATTTAATCATTTTGATGCTAATATAATATTTTTTAAGCTAAATTATGATCATAAAACCACAATTTAAATTAAAAGAATACGAAAATGGTCTCTATTTGGTGTCAACTCCTATAGGAAATCTAAAAGATATAACCTTGAGAGCAATTGAAGTTTTAGGTAAATCTGATTATATCTTATGCGAAGATACTCGTGTATCAAAAAATCTTTTAGATAAGTATCAAATAAAATCAAAACTAATTTCTAATCATAAATTTAATGAGAGGAAAAATGTAATTGAGATTATTAAATATTTAAAATCTGGAAAGATAATCTCCCTAATATCTGATGCAGGCACACCAAGTATCTCTGATCCAGGCTCGATATTAGTAAACGAGTGTATTGATAATGGTATACAAATTTTTCCTGTACCCGGACCCTCAGCTGTTTCTGCAGCTGTGTCTGTAAGTGGATTTTCAGATAAGTTTTTATTTTGTGGTTTTTTTCCAGAGAAAAAACATCATTTACTTAATGAATTAACGAAACTTTCAAAATTAGAAAATACCATTGTTTTTTTTGTTTCACCAAAAAAAATTAATAAAATTATTCCCGAAATAAAAAAAATTTTTATTGGAAGAAAAATATTATTTTGTAGGGAAATTACAAAAATATATGAGGAATTTATTAGAAAAAATGTGGATGAATTAGAAATATTTGAAAAAGAACCTAAAGGTGAAATTACAGTTGTTATTTCTGGAAAGAAAGTTGATAAAAAAATCTCACAAAAACTGAATGAATCAGATATGAATGTTATAAAAAAGATGATCAATAAATTATCTACAAAAGAAATAACTGATATATTGAGTCATGTTACCGATTTACCAAAGAAAGAAATATATAATTATTGTCTAAAATTAAAAAATGAGAAATAAATTTATAATATTTATCTTAATAATCCTTATTTTACCTGGCTGTGCCGGTGTAAGTTCTAAAGGTCTTTTTGGTACAGGAGTTTCAGTTGCACTTGATCCTAGAACTATTGGCACTCAAATTGATGACTCAATCATGGAAAAAGGTATTACGGCAAAACTTTTGATGATGGATAGTAAATATATTTTATCAATAAAAACAAAAGTTCTTGATGGAAGAATTTTTATGACTGGAAAAGTAGATACACCGGAAGAAAAATTAAAAATAACAAAAATAGCCTGGGAAACTAGAGGAGCAAGATCCGTTAGGAATGATATAAAAATTAAGGAAGAATTTAATTTTAAACAATCTGCTAAAGATCTTTTAATTACATCTCAGTTCAGAACTGCATTAATTGTGAATAAAAATATAAAAGCAACTAACTATCAAATTGATACGTATAAAAAAAAAATATATGTGTATGGAATTGCGTTGACCATAGAAGAAAAAAATCTGGTTGTTAGTGAAGCTAAAGAGATTCTTGATGTAGAGGACGTTATTGCAAGTATAATTTTAGTCGAAGATTTAAGATATCAAAGAGATTAATTACATTTTATAATCAATAACTTGAGAAGAATAGGCTGCGATAGACGCTAAGTTAATAATTTCCGAGGTTGATGATCTTAGGGGGGCAATTTCTATTGGTAATCCTAATCCAATTAATAAAGGGCCAATAACTTTTGTATCCCCAAAAGTTTTCATTAATTTATATGATATTGCAGCACTATGTTGGCCTGGCATTATTAAAATATTTGCTTTACCAACTATCTTTGCAAAAGGATAAAGTTCTTCATACTCTGGATTAAGAGCAACATCAGGCTGCATATCTCCATCAAATTCAAAGTCTACTCTCCTTTCCTTTAATATCTCAACAGCGTTTCGAATATGTTTTGTTCTACTAGTAAGAGGTTGTCCAAATGTAGAGTGGGATACAAAAGCAACTTTAGGATCAAATCCAAAAAGTCTCACTACTCTTGCTGTAGATATTGCAATTTCAGCCATTTGTTCAGAAGTTGGATATTCATGGACACTTGTATCACCAATAAAAATAGTTCTTCCTTTATGTACGATCATGTTTAATCCAAACATAATTTCACCTTTTCTTACATCAACAACTTGTTTGATTTTTTCAAAAGAAGCACCAAATCTTCTTGTGTTGCCAGTTACGGCACCATCAGCATCGCCACAGGCAACCATACTAGTAGCCCAAACAACTCTGTCATTTCTGATCATTCTGTCACAATCTCGTTCTAATAATCCTTGCTCTCTTTGTAACTTTTCAAATAAATGTTTAACGTATCTTTTTCTTTTTTCCTCATCTTTTGAATTAACAATTTCAATGTCAAAATTTTCACTATAACCTATATTTTTTATTTGCTCTTTAATTTTACTTTCTTTTCCAACTAAAATTGGAATACCTAATTTTGAATTTTTAAATGCTATAGCGGCTTTCAAAGTATTTTCATCTTCACCATCAGCAAAGACAATTCTCTTTTGGTTTTTTTTGATAAAGGAGTTTATACCTTGCATTATAGTCACGGTGGGATCTAGTCTTTGTTTGAGCTGATCTTGATAAACTTCAAAATCATCAATTTTTTTTCTAGCTACTCCACTTTCTATTGCGGCTTTAGCAACTGCAGCTGGTATTACACTAATCAACCTTGGGTCAAAAGTAGAAGGAATTATATATTCTTTTCCATAGTGAGGTCTTTCCCCTCCCATTGCTGCAACAACTTCATCTGGAACATCTTCTCTTGCAAGCTTAGCTATTGCGTTAGCCGCAGCAACTTTCATATCTTCATTTATTGTTTTAGATCTAACATCTAAAGCTCCTCTAAATATGTAGGGAAATCCAATTAAATTATTTACTTGATTAGGATAATCTGACCTACCAGTTGCAATAATTGCATCATCTCTAACCTCGTTAATTTCTTCTGGAGTAATTTCTGGATCAGGGTTTGCGCAAGCAAATATAATTGGATTTTTTGCCATTGATTTAACCATTTCTTTTTTTAGGACACCTTTTGCTGATAATCCTAAAAAAACGTCTGCACCTTTAATAGCATCCTCTAAAGTTCTATGCTTAGTTTTAACTGCATATCTGGATTTCCATTGATCAACTCCCTCAGTTCTTCCCTCGTAAATAACACCCTTTCTGTCTAGCATTATTATATTTTCAGATTTTACTCCTGAATTTTTAAATAACTCAGTACAAGCTTGTGCTGAAGCTCCTGCACCATTAACTACAACTTTAATTTTTTTAATTGATTTACCACTTATATCTAAAGCGTTAATTAATGCTGCAGTTGTTATAATTGCTGTTCCATGTTGATCATCATGAAAAACGGGAATATCCAAAATTTCTTTTAATTTTTGTTCAATTATAAAACAATCTGGGGCCGCTATATCTTCTAAATTTATCCCACCAAAGCTAGGTGCAAAATTTTTAATTGAATTTATGATTTCGTTTGAATCTTTACAATCGATTTCTAAATCTATTGAATCGATATCTGCAAATCTTTTAAATAATACGGCCTTTCCTTCCATCACAGGCTTTGATGCAAGAGCACCTAAATTTCCCATTCCTAATATTGCAGAACCATTACTTATTACTGCAACAAGGTTTCCTTTACTTGTGTAATCATAAGCTGCTTCTGGGTTTTCACTTATCTTTTTTACAGGAGCAGCAACTCCTGGAGAATATGCTAAAGCTAGATCACGCTTTGTTGTCATATTTTTTGAAGAAATAATCTCAATCTTGCCAGGTTTTTTGTCTTTATGAAAATCTAAAGCTTCTTTATCTGTGTAATGATCAATTTTTGTTTTTTTCATTTATGATAACAATAAGTGTACAATTGGGGTAAAATTAAGACTAATATGATTTATGAACTTACTTAAGTCAACAGGCACATTTGGTTTTTATACTATCATTAGTAGATTGCTTGGTTATTTAAGAGATATTTTAATAGCAATTTTTCTAGGAACAGGGATGTTGGCGGATGCCTTTTTTGTAGCATTTAGAATTCCAAATACTTTTAGAAGATTATTTGCAGAAGGCACTTTTAATGCTGCATTTGTTCCAAGTTATTCATCAGAAATTACCAAGGGAAAAAAACAATCAAACAAATTTGCTAATGATATTTTTAACCTTCTTTTTTTAGGGTTGTTATTTTTAACAATAATAATTGAAATTTTTATGCCAGCATTTGTTTCTATTATCGCTCCAGGTTTTGTGGGTAATGTAGAAAAAATGCAGGTATCTATAAATTTAACAAGAATTACTTTTCCTTTTTTATTTTTTATTTCCTTAGCCTCTTTTTTTTCTGCAATTTTAAATTCACATAATAAGTTTGCAGCTGCAGCTGCAGCGCCAATAATTTTAAATATTGTTTTAATTTTAGTATTGATTTTTTCTAAATCTTCAGGTGATCAATTAGTTTATTATTTATCTTATGGTGTTTCTTTTGCTGGTTTTTTACAACTAATATTTTTATATAAATATGTATCAAAATATTACTCACTTAAATTTAGTTTTGAAATAAAAGTAAGTAATAAAGTTAAATTCTTTTTTAAAAAGCTTTTACCAAGTATTTTTTCATCAGGTGTTACTCAAATTAATATTTTAATTGGCACAATAATTGCATCATTTCAAGCAAGTGCAGTTTCATATTTATATTATGCGGATAGAATTTATCAAATTAATCTGGCTATAGCTGGTATTGCAATTGGTGTGGTTATACTTCCACAGCTTTCAAAACACATTCAATCTAGAAAAAAAAATAAGATTTTACTTATACAAAACAAAGCTCTTGAATTAAGTTTATTTTTAAGTCTCCCAGCAACTATAGCTTTAATAATTGGATCAGAACAAATTATTTCAGCTTTGTTTGGCTATGGTTCTTTTAATGAAAATTCAGTTTATAACTCAAGTTTAGCTTTATATTATTTTGCATTAGGCCTACCTGCTTTTGCTATGATAAAAGTTTTTTCAAGTTTTTTCTTTGCAAATCATGATACTAAAACTCCATTTTATATTTCTTTAATTTCAGTACTGCTTAATATTTTTATTAGCGTTTATTATTTTAGCGAGATTGGTTTTATAATAATTCCAATAGCCACATCCATTTCATCTTGGTTTAATTCAATATTATTGTTTTTATTTTTAAAAAATCGACAATTATTTTATTTTAATCAAATTTTTTTTATTAAATTTATTAAAATAATTTTTGCATCAATTATGATGGGTTTATTTTTTTACTTTTTGTTAAATTTTTTCCAAAATGAATTAGCATTTAATCAATCTATTAAATCTTTATATTTGGTTTTATCTGTTATATTGGGATTATCGTTTTATTTAATTGTGAGTTATTTCATCAAAGCTTTTCAAATGGATGATATTAAATTAAAGTACTAATTTTATGGGTAAAAAAATTTTCTCTGGTGTCCAGCCAACAGGTAATCTTCATTTAGGAAATTATTTAGGCGCTATAAAAAACTTTGTAGATTTAAATAATGATAATGAGAACGAATGTATTTTTTGTGTAGTTGATTTACATGCTATTACTGTAAGACAAGATCCTAAAGAATTAAAAAATAATATCCGGGAAACTGTTGCAACTTTTATAGCAAGTGGAATAGATCCACAAAAGAGTATAATTTTTAATCAATCGAGAGTGGCTGCTCATGCAGAAGGAGCATGGATATTAAGCTGTGTTGCTAGAATGGGCTGGTTGAATAGAATGACTCAATTTAAAGAGAAAGCTGGTAAAGATAAAGAGAAAGCTAGTATTGGATTATACTCTTATCCAGTTCTAATGGCGGCAGATATTCTTTTATATGATGCTACTCATGTTCCTGTAGGTGATGATCAAAAACAACATTTGGAATTATGTAGAGATATAGCCCAAAAATTTAATAATGATTTTGAAGTAGAAAATTTTCTTCAAGTTCCAGAACCTCTAATTCAAAAAGAGTTTTCAAGAATAATGAGTTTAAAAGATGGTTCAAAAAAAATGAGTAAATCAGAATTATCAGATTTAAGTCGAATAAATTTAACAGACGATAAAGATCAAATAATAAACAAAATCAAAAAAGCAAAAACAGATCCTTTGCCTATGCCACTAGATATAAAGGAGCTTGATGAAAGATTAGAAGCAAAAAATCTTTTAGGAATATATTCAAGTTTAACTAATTCTACATTAGAAAACTCAGTAAAAAATTTTGCAGGTAAAAACTTTTCAGAATTTAAAGAACAATTAGCTGAAGAACTTGTGAATAAAATTGAACCTATTTCTAATGAGATAAAAAAACTTTTAGGAGATAAAAGTTATTTAGATAAAATTCTTCTAGATGGAGTTGAAAAAGCTAATTTAATTGCATCCAAAAAGATTGAAAGAATTAAAGAAATAGTAGGTTTTTAATAAAAATTTATTATCAAGTTTTAATTTTTAAAATATTCACTATATATAATTTATGTTCGTTCAAACAGAAGTAACACCGAATCCAAATTCTTTGAAATTTCTTCCTGGGAAGAAAGTTTCAAACAGTGGTCCTTATGAAATTACAAATAAAGAAGATATGAAAAATGAATTGGTACGAAACATTTTGTCAATAAATGGTGTTGAGGGCATTTTTTTAGGTCATGATTTTATTTCAGTAAATAAGAAAGAAAACATTAAGTGGGATGAAATAAAACATATCGTAATTTCTTTAATAAATGATTTTTATGCAGATGGTAAAGAGTTTGTAATTGATGAAAATACAAAAGAAGAAGATTTAGATTTAAGTGAAATTGAATCAAAAATTGTAAAAATTCTAGAAGAGAAAATAAGACCTGCTGTTGCTAGAGATGGTGGAGATATAAAATTTAAAGAGTTTAAGGACGGAATTGTTAAGGTTCAATTACAAGGGAGTTGTTCAGGCTGCCCTAGTTCAACAATGACTTTAAAACAAGGTGTTCAAAATCTTTTATGTCACTATTTACCAGAGGTAAAAGAGGTTGTTGCAATACAATAATTAAGTATGAAAAAATTTAGAAAATCAGGTTTTTTAAAAAATAAGAGCTTTAATATAGTTTCACGGTTTTTTTTAAGTTCTTTTATTGTAATTTCATTCTTTTATGTAGCACCGATAATTATTAATTTTACAGATAAAAATTTTCAAAACAAAGAATTTACCAATAATTCAAAAAGTATTTTAAATAATACTTTAAATAAAGATAAATTTATTGAGGAAGACTCAACAGCAGATGCTGATGAAAGAGATTTATTATATGATATTTTAGAGGAAAATAACTCTGAAATTAATTTAGTTAGATATACAACATCTGAGATTGACTCTTTATTTAAAGAGGTAAATTATAATTTAAAAGATGTAAGGGATACAAAATTAGTTAAACCAATAGATATTGGTCTTCTTCCGAATGAAATCAAAAACATAGCTAACACTAAAAAAAGAAAAGATATGTTTATAAAAATTGTTCTCCCTCTAATAGTTAAGGAAAACAATAAAATTAGAGTTGATAGAAAAAGATTATTCACAATTTTAAATAAAAATAGCAATACTGATATTGAAAAAAAATGGTTAGAAAAAAAGTATAAACAATACGGTGTAAGAAAAAATGATTTATCTACTTTGAAAGTAAGAATGGATGAAATACCAGTTTCATTAGCAATAGCTCAAGCTGCTAAAGAAACCGGTTGGGGCACTTCAAGATTTGCTTTAAAGGGAAATGCTTTATTTGGTCAATGGACCTGGTCTGGAGAGGGGTTAAAACCTAAAAATGCAGAGGAAGGTAAAGATCATAAAGTTATGAAATTTCATAGCTTACAATTATCTGTAAGAGCATATTTAAGAAATTTAAATACACACTCAACATATAAAAATTTAAGGAAAGCAAGAACAGAACTTAGAAATCAAAATAAACCTTTAGATAGTTTAATTTTGTCTAAGCATTTAGATAAATATGCAGAAACAGGGAACCAATATATAGAGGTCTTACAAAAAATTATTGAACAGAATAATCTAAAAGATTTTGATGAAGCGAGATTGTTGCCTTCAAGTAAAGACCTAGAAAGTTTAATTTAGTTTTCTTTTATAGGAAATTGAACCCCAAACCATCTCCATTTTCCATTATCATTCAGAGAGCAATTAATTCTACCTCTTCTTGGCTTGAATGGCTCTCTAAATTCAATAGTTAGAGAATTATTAGCAAAATTAGTTTTTGATTTTTCCCAAACATCACCCTCATTAGAATAACAATTGATATTAGATAAATTTTTTTGCTCCTTGAAAAATTCAACTTTAAAACTCGGAGGGTTTGTATTTTCGAACAGTTGTTTTTCCTCAGGCAATATTTTTTTATATTCAAAAGGAAAATAATTTATTATTGATTTAAATCTTTTTATTTCTCCATATTTTTCATTAATTGGAAATCTAGGTAACTCAAATTTATCTTTATTTAAATCAATAACACCAGAATGCTGACCAAAAGCATATTTAAAATTTTTAGATATATAGTCTTTCATAAATTTAGAGTATTCACCAAAAGGATATGAGAATAGGTTAGGGATATAACCAAGTTCCCTTAGAAAAATTTTATTAGCCGTTTCAATATCTAAAATAAACTCTTCATTGCTTGCATCTATGAGGTATTCATGAGTATGAGAATGATGTCCTATATTTGCAAATTCATTACCTTCAACCTCTTTAATTTGCTCCCAATTCATGTAACCTCTTTTTCCCACTGGTTCAGTTGAAACAAATAAAATAAATGGAATTTTATTTTCTTTTAGATAAGGCCATGCTTCAGTATAAAAAGATTCAAAAGCATCATCGATAGTTATAAGAATTTCTTTTTTTTGTTTTGGTTTATTAAACTGTTCATCAAAATTATTTGGATTATGAAAATTAAAATCTGAGTTCTGAATAATATTTATATGTTCCTTAAATATATCCATTTTAATATTGGTTGAGGGGTACTTATTCTCATTAAAACGGTGATACATAATTGATAGAATTCCTTCATCATTGGAATAGTATTTGATATTATTTTCATCTGATTTAGAACTGATATTAGAAAATAAAATAATTATGAACAAACTGATAATTGACGTAGCCAGTGAAAAAATTTTTTTAATGATCATAACTAGTAATGATATTTATAATATTACTAAAGAGAATACTAAAATTAATTATGAAAAATTAACTTTAATTATTAATGATTTTTTAAATTCTCATCAATTAAAATTGAAAGATATTAATACAATTTATTTAAATAGAGGGCCTGGAAGTTTTGCAGGAATAAGAAATTCATTTTCTATAGTTAAAGCATTTAATTTAACTAATAATATTGATTATTATTGTTATAGCATTCAAGATTTTAAGGGTGAAAAAGACATAAAATACGAAAATATCCCTCATTTGTGCGATAAATTTAATATTAAAAAAAATTTGATTAACCCTATTTATTTAAGTTAAAATTATTTTATGTCAGAAACAATAGAGCAAAAATGTGTAGCAAAAGGAGTTAAATTAACCGATCAAAGAAGAGTAATTGCACAAGTAATGTCCGAGTCTTCTGACCATCCTGATGTAGATGAACTTTATAATAGAGTGTCTAAAATTGATCCAAAAATAAGTATTGCAACTGTTTATAGAACGGTAAAATTATTTGAAGAGTCTGGAATATTAACAAAGCATGAGTTCAAAGGTGGGAAAGCGAGATATGAGGAGCTTAATGAGGGCCATCACGATCATTTAATAGATGTGAAAACTGGTGAAATCATAGAATTTGTAGACGAAGAAATTGAAAAGTTGCAAAAAAGAGTTGCAGAAAAATATGGATATAAATTAGTAGACCATAAATTAGAATTATATGGGGTTAAGAAAAAATCCCAATAATTATGAATCAAAAAATATTTATTAAAACTTTTGGATGTCAAATGAATGAGTATGACTCTAATAGAATATATGATTCAGTTAAAAAAATTGGTTATGAAAAAACAGAAAAATATGAAGAAGCAAACTGTTATCTTTTAAACACATGTCACATTAGGGACAAAGCAAAAGAAAAAGTTTATCATGAAATAGGTAGAGTGAAAAAAATTTTTAGATTTAAAAAAAAACCATTAGTGATTATTGCAGGGTGTGTTGCTCAAGCAGAAAACCAAGAGATGATTAAAAGAGAACCTTACATAGATTTAGTTATTGGTCCTCAAGCCTATCATAAAATTAATGATACTATTTTAAATTATACTGAGAAAAAGAAAAAGATAGAAGAGACTGAGTTTGATGCAGTTTCTAAATTTAAATATTTAAGCAAAATAAAAAATGAAGCTGGAAAAGTTTCATCTTTTTTAACTATTCAAGAAGGATGTGATAAGTTTTGTCATTTTTGTGTGGTTCCATATACAAGAGGACCAGAATATTCTAGACCATTTAAACAAATTTTGGATGAAGCAAAATATTTAGCTGATAATGGTGCAAAAGAAATAATTTTACTTGGTCAAAATGTAAATGCTTATGATAATGAAGGATACAGATTATCAGATTTGATTTTAAATATTGAAAAAATATCTGAAATTAAGAGAGTTAGATATACAACATCTCACCCAAAAGATATGACTGAAGATTTGATTGAAGTATATAAAACCTCTAAAAAGTTAATGCCACTTGTGCATTTACCTGTCCAAAGTGGATCTAATAAAATTTTAAACTCAATGAATAGAAAACATACTATTGATGAATATCTAAATACTTTTGATAAATTAAAAGAAATTAATCCAAAGATAGAATTTTCAAGTGATTTTATTATAGGTTATCCCGGTGAAGAAGATCAGGATTTTAAAGATACCTTTAATTTAATTCAAAGGGTTAAATTTATTAACTCTTACTCTTTCATCTTTAGCCCAAGACCTGGAACAGTCGCCGAAAATTTAGACTTAATTGAAAAAAAAATTTCTTTTAAAAGATTAGAAAAAATTCAAAATGTTTTATTCGAAAATCAAATCCAAATGAACTACTCATTGAAGGGAAAAGTTATAGATGTTTTGGTTGAAAATTTAACCGACGATAAGAGCAAAGCTTTTGGTAGATCTGAGTATATGACATCTGTAATTTTTAATGGTAAAAAGAATGATATTGGAAAAATAGTACAAGTGAGAATTAAAGATAGTAATAGAAATACTTTATTCGGTGAAGTTATAACTAATTCGGATCAGAAGGTTGCATAGAATTTGAGTGGAATAACTAAAAAAAATATCGATCAGTCTTTAAAATTTGTTTATTCAGATAACAATTCTTTAAGTGTTATATTTCACGACAATAACTTGTTAATGGGTGTTGTTGGGGAATTTAATAAAAATTTACAAGAATTAGAAAAAATTACAAATTGTAGCTTATATTCAAGGGGAAATTCAATTTTAATTAAATCAACACCTCAAAAGAATGAAAAAATTAAAAACGCTATTCAATTTTTAGCTAATCAGTTTATTAATAATGGAAGTATAGAGAATAAAGATATACTTTCATCAGTTGATAACTTTATGATTAATGAAAAAGTAAAAAATAATAACGTTACAGACATAATTAAAACACCCAAGAAATCTATAATTCCTAGATCTGAGAAACAAAAAAGCTATGTGAGAGCTTTGAGGGAGAGTGATATTGTAATTTCAGCTGGACCAGCAGGAACAGGAAAAACTTTTTTGGCAGTAGCCGTAGGCTTAACTATGCTTTTAGAAAAAAAGATTGAGAGAATTATTCTTTCAAGACCGGCCGTAGAAGCGGGTGAGCGTTTGGGATTTTTGCCAGGCGATATGAAGGAAAAAGTAGATCCTTATCTTAGACCTTTATATGACTCTTTATATGATCTCTTCGACTTTGAAAAAATACAGCGAATGATTGAGATCGGAGATATAGAGATTGCACCTTTAGCTTTTATGAGAGGTAGAACTTTAAAAAATTCCTTTGCAATTTTAGATGAAGCACAAAATGCTACAGATACTCAGATTAAAATGTTTCTAACACGTATTGGAGAAAATTCAAAAATTGTTGTAAATGGTGACCCATCTCAAATTGATTTACCAAATAAAAGCATGTCAGGATTAGTTCGATCAAAAGAGTTACTAGGGCATTTAAAGGAAATATCCATAGTTGATTTTGATCATTCAGATGTAGTTAGACATCCACTTGTTTCTAAAATAGTTAAAGCATACTCAAATAATGATTAGTATTAATGTCTTCTCTGAGGAGAAGGCTTGGTCAAAAAGACTTAAAAATAAGGACATTTTTTTTAAAAAAATATGTAAAGCTTTTCCAAAAAAATATAAATTTTTGAATAAAAAAGTAACCTTAACACTATTACTTTCAAATAATCAGAATATTAAAAAATTAAATAAAGTTTTTAGAAAAAAAAATAAATCTACCGATATATTATCTTTTCCATTAGATAAAAAAATAAAAATTAAAAAAAATACTTATTTGGGAGACATTATCATCAGCTATAATTATCTAGACAAACCAAGATCACAAGATTTAAAATCTTTTAAAGAAAAAGTTACTAAAATATTCATACATGGTTTTCTTCATCTTTTAGGATTTGATCATAAAAAAAATAAAGACTATTCGAAAATGTTAAAAGAGGAAAATCTATTATATAAATCTGTGCAATCGAAAATAAATTAAATTGAAAAATAAATTTTATATTGAATTAATTTATTTAATTTTATTAGGAGCTCTTACTTCCTTAAGTTTATCTCCATTTAATTATGTTATAATAAATTTTTTAACTCTTAGTTTATTCTATATATTTTTAATAAAAAAAATTGAGTTTTATAAAAATAAAAAAATATTTTTTCTTTATGGTTGGCTTTTTGGGTTTGGTTATTTTGTAAGTAATTTATATTGGATCTCAATATCATTAACGTTTGATCAAAATTTTAAGTTTTTAATACCATTTACAATAATATTAATACCTGGTTTTTTAGCCTTGTTTTATGCTTTAGTTGCTTATTTATTTGCAGTTTTTAAACCAAATAAAAATTTGAGTTCATTTTTTCTTTTTTCTTTAATATTTGGAATAATAGAGTTTCTACGAGGATCAATACTAACTGGTTTCCCATGGAATTTAATTGCTTACAGTTTCTCTAATCAAATCGAAATTTTAAACATTACATCAGTTATAGGTACATACAGCTTTAATCTTTTCTGTATTTCATTATTTACAAGCCCATCAATATTTATTTTAAGAGAAAATAAAAAAGATATTAGCGTATGTGTTGCGTTTCTTATTACAACGTTATCATTTTATGTACTTGGTTCACAAAATTTAGAAAAATTTAATAATCAGGAAGTAAAAAATCTTGACTATAAAATAAGAATTTTAAGTTCAAATATAAGTATAGATAGATTTTATAACAATGTTGATCCTATAACTGCAATAGAAGAACTAATTGAAATTAGTTCTCCCAAAAAAAGTGAAAAAATAATTTTTATCTGGCCAGAGGGTATAATTCCAGGTATTTCACAAGACCAATTAAAAGAATACAAGTGGTTATTTGAAAATAAATTTAACGAAAATCATTTGTTAGCAATTGGAATTAATAGCAAAGAAAATGAAAATAAAACTATTAAATATTTTAATTCATTATCTATTTTTGATCATGATCTCAATTTAATAAATTCATATAAAAAAATTAATCTTGTTCCTTTTGGTGAATTTTTACCTTTTGAAAAAATATTAAAAGGTATTGGCCTTAAAACAATTACTAATGAATACCAATCATACTCAAAAGGTGAAGAAAGAAACATAATTGATCTAAAATTTAGTAATTTATCAGTGAAAATATTGCCTCTAATTTGTTATGAGATAATTTATTCTGGTAAAATTTTCACAAACAGCAACTTTGATTATATCGTAAATATTTCAGAAGATGGTTGGTTTGGCAAATCAATTGGTCCAGAGCAACATTTAACTCATAGTATTTTTAGAGCGATAGAGAGTGGGAAATATGTTTTAAGGTCTGCAAATAATGGGACAACAGCAATTATTAATCCACTAGGAGTTATTGAGCAAAAAGTTGATATAAATAAATCAGGTTACATTGATTTAATTGTGTCTAGAAAAATTGAGACAACTCTATTTGCAAAATTTGGAAACAAAATTTTTGGATTTATAATTTTATTGTATATTTTTTTGATATTTTCATTTAAGAAACTTAGAAATGAGTAATTTGAAAAATTATCTTTTCACAAGCGAGTCTGTTTCTGAAGGCCATCCGGATAAAGTCTCTGATAGAATTTCAGATATGGTTGTTGATAGTTTTATTTCTGGAGATCCGTATTCCAGAGTTGCCTGCGAAACACTAACTACTACAAATAAAGTTGTTTTAGCTGGTGAAATAAGGGGACCAGAAATTAAAAAAGATGAATTAATTCAAAAAGTAAGGAATTGTATAAAAGATATTGGTTATGACCAAGAAGGATTTACTTGGAAAGAAGCCACAAAAATTGAAATTCATTTACATTCCCAATCTACTGATATTGCTATGGGAGTGGACTCATCAGGAAATAAAGATGAAGGAGCTGGAGATCAAGGTATCATGTTTGGATACGCATGTAATGAAACAGATGTTTTAATGCCAGCACCAATTCATTATTCTCATAAAATTTTAAGATTGATGGCGGAAGACAGAAAGTCAGGAAAGTTAAAAAATATTGAACCAGACTCAAAAAGCCAAGTAACATTTGAATATGTTGATGGAAAACCTTCAAAAGTAAAATCTGTAGTTATCTCTTCACAACATTCAGCTGATGTTAATCAAGCACAAGTAAGAGATTTATTAAGACCTTATATGTTAAAATCTATTCCTGAGAATTTTCTTAATGGTTTTAATGAAGATGAGTTTTATGTAAATCCAACAGGTAATTTCGTGATTGGTGGTCCCGATGGAGATTGTGGTTTGACAGGTAGAAAAATTATTGTCGATACATATGGTGGCGCTGCACCTCATGGTGGTGGTGCTTTTTCAGGAAAAGATCCAACTAAAGTTGACAGATCGGCAGCTTACGCAGCGAGGTATATTGCTAAAAATGTTGTAGGTTCAAAAATTTCTGACAAATGTTTAATTCAATTAGCTTATGCAATTGGTGTATCAAAACCATTATCTATATATGTCGATTTATTTGATAACGATTTAGATAAAAATAAATTTGTTGTAGAAAAGATTAAAGAAAATTTTGATTTAAGCCCTAGAGGTATCAGAGAAATGTTAAATTTAAACAAACCAATATATGAAAAAACATCTGCCTATGGTCATTTTGGTAGATCACCTGAGGAAAATGGTTCATTTTCATGGGAAAAAACTGATAAAACTAACGTTTTTTCTAAATAGTTTCTGTTGAATTAAAAAAAAACTTTACTATATTGCAACTACATTATTGAACTTTACAAAATGGGCTCTAGCCCATTTTTTTTTGGAGCAAACAAAATTATGTTAAATAAAAGAGCAGATAAACTTGAATTATTGAGAATTGCTGAAGCCGTAGCTTTGGAGAAATCAATTGATAAAGAACTAATTATAAGTTCAATGGAAACAGGTATTGCCAAAGCTGCAAAATCAAAATTTGGACAGGAAAATGAAATTAAAGTTTCAATTAATAGAGACAATGGAGATATTGAACTCTTTAGAAAATTGATAATTGCTGAAAATCCTGAAAATGCAAATACAGAGATAAAATTGGAAGATGCAATTAATTTAAATGAATTAAACAAAGATAAGTCTATTGGTGACGAAGTATTACAGCCACTTCCTTCATTTGATTTTGGAAGAATAGCTGCGCAAACCGCAAAGCAGGTGATTAGTTTTAATGTAAGAGAAGCTGAAAGAGAAAGACAATTTAATGATTTTATTGATAAGAAAGACACTATTTTAAGTGGAATCGTAAAGAGATTAGAATTTGGAAATGTAATTGTTGATTTAGGAAGAACTGAAGCAATAATTCAAAAAAATGAATTAATACCTCGTGAAAATATTAAAGCAGGTGATCGTATAAAAGCTTATTGTTATGATGTTAGAAGAGAACCTAGAGGGCAACAAATATTTCTATCTAGAGCTCATCCTAAATTTATGGAAAAGCTTTTTGTTCAAGAGGTTCCCGAAATTTATGATGGACTAATAGAAATTAAATCTTCTTCAAGAGATCCTGGAAGTAGAGCTAAAATATGCGTGAAAGCAGTTGATACATCTCTAGATCCAGTAGGTGCTTGTGTAGGTATGAGAGGTTCAAGAGTTCAAGCTGTTGTAAATGAACTTCAAGGAGAGAAAATTGATATAGTTAATTGGTCTGAGGACCCTGCTATTTTGGTTTCAAATGCCTTATCCCCTGCTGAAGTACAAAGAGTTAATGTTGATAGTGAAAGAAAAAAACTTGATGTAATTCTTACTGAGGAAAATTTAAGCAAAGCAATTGGGAGGAGAGGTCAAAATGTAAGACTTGCGACTAAACTCTTAAATTATGAAATCAATATAATGACAGATGCAGAAGACTCTGAACGAAGACAATTAGAATTTAAAGAAAAAACAGAGAACTTTGTAAAAAATTTAGAGTTAGATGAAACGTTGGGTCAGTTACTTGTTGCTGAAGGTTTTTCAACTATTGATGATATTAAAGATAGTTCAGCTGAAAATTTAATGAAGATTGAAGGAATAGAAGAAGATACTGCCAAAGCATTGATAGAGAGAGCTAAAGAGTTTCATGAAAAGGATCAAGAGGATATTTCTCAGAGAATTAAAGAATTAGGTCTGGAAGATGCCTTGATTAATTTAAAGGGATTAACACCAGGAATGTTAGTCACACTTGGTGAACAAAAAATTTTAAGTTTAGAAGACTTTGCAGACTTAGCATCTGATGAATTAACTGGTGGTTATGACGTGGTTAAAGGTGAGAGAGTGAAAATCCAAGGTTATCTGGAAGATTTTGCTTTATCTAAAGAAGAAGCGGATGAACTAATTATGTCTGCCAGAAAAATTGTTTATAAAGATTGAGTGATGAGGTATGGAGAAAAAAACAAAATTAACAATTTCAGGCTCAGCCAAAAAATCAATCAAGAACATTGAGATTGCTAAATCACAAGGAAAAAATTCTGTAGTAATTGAAAAACAAACTGGAAAATTCTCGAGTAGAGGAGGATCATTTAGATCTACAACAAATAAGCCAAGAACAACCTCAACTTTCAACAGAGGAACACCATTAAAACCTTCATTTAATCCTAAATCACCCCCTATAACAAACGATTTTGAAAAGAGAAAACTAGCAGAGCAAAGAGCTACTAAACGACTTAAAGGAGATAGTGAAAACAAAGATAGAAAAACTTTAAAAGCAGGAACAAAGAAGAGAGAGTTAAAGTTAACTGTATCAAGAGCACTAAGTGATGAGATTGATGCAAAACAAAGAAGTTTAGCATCAGTAAAGAGAGCAAGACAAAAAGAAATTAAAAATGCTACAAAAGATGATACTCAAGAAAATTCAAAACCGATTAAAAGAGATGTCAATATTCCTGAAGCAATCACAGTAAGAGAACTTGCAAATAGAATGGCTGAACAATCAAGCAATGTAATTAAGCATTTATTTGGTATGGGTGTTACTGTGACTATCAATCAAACATTGGCCGCAGATACTGCAGAATATTTAGTTAAAGAATTTGGTCATAATCCAATTAGGGAAGAGAAAGCAGAAGAAATAATTCAAAAAATAAAAGCTTCAAGAACAGAAAATTTAAAAAATCGACCACCAATAGTTACCGTCATGGGCCATGTTGATCATGGTAAAACATCAGTACTAGATGTGCTAAGAAGTGCGAACGTGGTTTCAGGAGAATTTGGTGGGATAACCCAACACATTGGAGCTTATCAAATTGAAAGCCAGGATAATAAATTAACATTTATTGATACCCCAGGTCATGCTGCATTTACAGAAATGAGAGCAAGAGGATCAAAATTAACAGACGTAGTTGTTTTAGTAGTCGCTGCTGATGATGGGGTTAAACCTCAAACAGTTGAGTCTATTAAACATGCTAAAGCTGCAAATGTTCCAATAGTTGTAGCAATAAATAAATGTGATTTACCAGAAGCAGATCCTCAGAAAATAAAAAATCAATTATTAGAACACGAATTGATCGCTGAAGATTTATCTGGTGATACTTTAATGGTTGAAATTTCAACTAAAACAAAACAAAACTTAGACAAATTAGTTGAGTCTATAATACTTCAAGCTGAGATTTTAGATCTTAAAACAGATTATGAATCTAAAGCTACAGGTATAGTCTTAGAGTCTAAAATTGATGTTGGTAGAGGTCCGGTAGCAAATATAATTGTTACCACTGGAACTCTCAAGAGAGGTGATTTTTTTGTAAGCGGTTTAAAGTGGGGAAAAGTAAGAGCTATTATTAATGATAAAGGTAAAAATATCAATGAAGCATTACCTTCAACACCTGTTGAAATTTTAGGAATAAATGGTGCGGCAAAAGCTGGTGATGATTTTATTGTACTAGATACAGAAAAAGAAGCCAAGACATTGAGTGAAAACAGAGCTCAAGAAAGTAAAGATGGAAAAAATCCACTAACTTTTGCAACTCAAGATTCTGCTTTCTCAGATAAATCTACAGAAGAATTAAATTTAATTATTAAATCTGATGTACATGGATCATCAGAAGCAATTAAAAATGCAATTAGCCAAATTAAGCATGATGAAGTCAAACCTAAAATAATTTTAGCAGATATTGGAATGGTAACAGAGACTGACGTTACATTAGCAAAAGCATCGAACGCAGTATTAATAGCCTTCAATGTTAAACCAAGCAAAGAAGCAAAAAAACTTGCTGAAAATGAAAAAATAAAAATATCCTCATACAATATTATTTATGAAGTTTTAGATTATATTAAACAAAGAATGTCAGGATTATTGGCACCTGATGTCCAAGAAACAATTACTGGTACTGCACAAATCTTGGAAATATTTAAAGTCTCAGGTGCAGGAAAAGTTGCAGGTTCAAAAGTAACTGAAGGAGAAATTAATAGTACTTCAGATGTTAGAATTATTAGGGACGGTGCTATTATTTATACTGGAAAAGTTTCATCAATATTTAGAGAAAAAAATCAGGTAAAACAGGTAAGTGGTGGTCAAGAATGTGGAATTACAGTTAAAGATTATATGGATTTCCAAAAAAATGACACAATAGAAGCTTTTAGTGTTACATCCACAGAGAGGTCAATTTAATGGCAGATAGAATAGGAAAACCGGTATCTCAAAGACAGCTTAGAGTAGGAGAAATGATCAAACAGTCTTTAAGCATGATTTTTATAAGAAATGAGGCTAAGGTGCCCAATTTAGAAACAAATACTATAACGGTTACGGAGGTTAGAATGAGTCCTGATTTAAAAATTGCTAAAGCATATGTTCTTCCTTTAGGAGGAAAAGATGCAGAGGAAACAATTAATGTTTTAAAGGAATACTCATTTTTAATTAGAAAAATTTTATCACAAAAAGTGGTTATGAAATTTTTACCAAAATTACTTTTTAGAAAAGATGAATCTTTTGAGTATGCGGAAAAAATAGAAAACTTAATAAAACAAACAAATAAATAGGAAGAAAGAGGCATGAACAAAAAGGCACAAGAATTAGCAATGCATGATAAAGATACTGGATCTTCAGAGATACAAATCGCTTTGCTAACAGAGAAAATTGAAACTCTCTCTAAACATATTAAGCAATTCAAAAAGGATAAACATTCATCTGTTGGATTGCTGAGAGCGGTAAATAGAAGAAAGAAATTGTTAGAATACCTAAAGAAAAATAAAATGGATTCTTACAAAAATGTACTGTCGAAATTGAATTTAAGAAAATAGAAGTCAAGATAGATAGAACGGAATGGAACGAAACGAACGAAACGAAATGGAAATGAAATGTTTAAAGTATATAAGAAGGAAATTGAAGTAGCAGGAAAGAAGATTAGTTTAGAAACAGGTAAAGTAGCAAGACAGGCAGACGGTGCAATAATCGCAACATGTGGAGAGACAGTCGTACTAGCAACAGTAGTAGGAGCAAAAAAAGTAAATCCTGATATGGATTACTTTCCATTATCTGTAAATTACCAAGAAAAATATTATGCAGCTGGAAAAATTCCAGGTGGATATTTTAAAAGAGAAGCAAGACCAACCGAGAGCGAAACATTAATCTCAAGATTAATTGATAGACCAATCAGACCTTTGTTTCCTGATGAATTTAAAAATGAAGTTCAGTTATTACCAACTGTGATTTCATATGATAAAGAAAATGAACCAGATATTTTATCAATCACTGCTTCATCAGCAGCATTAGCCATATCGGGAATGCCATTTATGGGTCCTGTAGGAGCTTCAAGGGTTGGATTTATTGATGGAAAATATGTTTTAAACCCATCTAAAGCAGAATTAGAAAAATCTAAATTAGATTTAGTTGTAGCGGGTACAAAAGATGCTGTGCTAATGGTTGAGTCTGAAGCAAAGGGTTTAACAGAAGAAGAAATGTTAAATGCAGTTAAATTTGGTCACGAAGGTTTTGTTCCAGTGATTGAAATGATTGAGGAACTTGCAAAAGAATGTAGAAAACCAGAGTGGACAGTTGAAAAAAAAGATTTATCTGAAGTTAAGAAAAAACTTGAGGAAACTTTTACAGAAGATCTTAAGAAAGCTTTTGCAACAAGAGATAAACAAGATAGATCAAATCAGATTTCAGAGATTACTGATAAAGCTAAAAAGCTTTATGAAGAAGATGAAAACTACACTGATCTTGATGTTAACAGTCAGTTAAAAAATCTTGAAAAATCAATTGTTAGAACTGATATTCTAAAAAATAAAAATAGAATTGATGGTCGAGGTTTATCAGATGTAAGACCTATCGAATGTGAAGTTGGTGTTTTACCAAGAGCACATGGTTCTGCATTGTTTACTAGAGGAGAAACACAAGCAATTGTTGTTGCAACTTTAGGAACATCTGATGATGAACAAAGAATTGAAAGTTTAGATGGATTGCAAAGAGAACGATTTATGCTTCACTATAATTTTCCTCCTTTTTCAGTTGGAGAAACTGGAAGAATTGGAACTGGTAGAAGAGAAATCGGACATGGTAAACTAGCATGGAGAGCAATCAATTCTTCATTGCCTACAAAAGAAGCATTTCCATATACTTTTAGAGTAGTTTCAGAGATTACTGAATCTAATGGTTCTTCTTCAATGGCTACTGTTTGTGGAACTTCTTTAGCATTAATGGATGCAGGAGTACCAATAAAAGAGCCAGTTGCAGGTATTGCGATGGGATTAATTAAGGAAGGTGATGATTTCAGCGTCCTTTCAGATATTTTAGGTGATGAAGATCACTTAGGTGATATGGACTTTAAAGTTGCTGGAACTAAAGATGGAATTACTTCTCTTCAAATGGATATCAAAATTACAGGTATTACTTTTGAAATTATGGAGCAGGCATTGAGCCAAGCTAAAGACGGAAGAGTTCATATCTTAGGAGAAATGAATAAAGCATTGTCAGCTTCAAGATCTGATGTTGGAAAACATACTCCAAAAATGGAACAAGTTAATGTTGATAAAAAAGACATTGCAGCTGTAATTGGAAAAGGTGGTGCAACAATCAGAGAGATAGTTGAAAAATCAGGTGCGAAAGTAGATGTAAATGATGAAGGTGTAGTAACAGTTGCTGCGCCAGATGAAGAGTCTAGAAATATCGCAATGCAAATGATCAAAGACATCACTGCAAAAGCTGAATTAAATAAAATTTATTCAGGTAAAGTAATGAAGATTATGGAGTTTGGTGCATTTGTTAATTTCTTAGGAAAACAAGATGGACTTGTTCATATCTCAGAACTTGCAGATAAAAGAGTAGCTAAAGTTACTGACGTTGTTAAAGAAGGTGACGAAGTAAAAGTTAAAGTGATTGGTTTCGATAGAGGTAAAGTTAAACTTTCTATGAAACAAGCTGCTGAATAATCTATAACTTAAAATAAAATTTTAAACCCCTGGAATGAGAGTTCTGGGGGTTTTTTATATTGAAGATAAATTTATTTTTTTTGAGTATTTTTTATTTGGAACATTTTTTATAACTGCTTGGCCACAACGCATTATTCCTCGTTTTTTATCAAATGTCATTTTGGGCTCACCATATAATTTCCATCCATTCGATAATGCCTCAGTTACTCGATTACAAAATCTTGCTGTATCATCATCAGTAATAAATCTGTATCCCTTCATGTATTTTTAACTAAATTTAACAAAATTTTAGGTTATATTTTTAGGGTCTGGCATCCCAACCTTGTTATATCCAGCATCTACGTAGTGAATTTCACCAGTAACGCCGTTAGCAAGATCACTTAGTAGATATAATGCTGAATTTCCAACATCATGGATATCTACATTTCTCTTAAGGAAAGAATGGTCTTCATTCCATTTATATAAGAATTTTGCGTCTCCAATTGCAGAGGCAGCCAACGTTTTGATAGGTCCTGCGCTTATTGCATTTACCCTCATGCCTTTGGCACCTAAATCTCGAGCTAAATATTTCACACTAGCTTCAAGGGCTGATTTACAAACACCCATAACATTATAATTTGGAATTGCTTTAGTAGACTCGTAAGTTAAAGTTAATAAACTTCCACCTTGTTTCATTACTTTTGAAGCTTCTTTTGCTACTTCAGTAAATGAAAAGCATGAGATTAACATACTTCTTAAAAAGTTTTCTCTAGTCGTATTTAAATATTCACCTGATAACTCTGATTTATCCGAAAAAGCAACTGCATGAACTACAAAATCAATTTCACCCCATTGAGATTTGATATCCTCAAATAGTTTTACTACTTCCTCTTTTTTTTCAACATCACAACTAAATGTAATATTTGAATTTAATTTTTCTGCTAAAGGAACTACTCTTTTTTTAAGAGCATCACCTAAGTATGTAAATGCTAGCTCAGCTCCAGCCTCTGAAAGTTTTTGAGAAATACCCCAGGCAATAGATCTTTCATTAGCAACACCCATGATTAATCCTTTTTTACCTTTCATTAAACTCATAAATTAAACCTTTTCAAAAATTAAAGCAGCATTAGTTCCACCAAAACCAAAGCTATTTGACATTACTGTATTTAAGTTTGCTCCCGTTTCAGTTTTTGAAACTATAGGATATTTTTTAGCATCATCATCCATGTCAGTAATATTTGCAGAACCTGTAATGAAATTATTTTTCATCATTATCAAACAATAAATTGCTTCATGAACTGAAGCAGCTCCTAAAGGATGACCTGATAAAGATTTTGTTGAACTTATTTTTGGAATATCATTTCCAAATGTTTCTTTAATAGCATTAAGTTCAGTTATGTCTCCAACTGGAGTAGATGTTCCGTGAGTATTAATATAATCAATTTTATTTTTTGTAGTTGCCATCGCCATTTTCATACATCTGACAGCGCCCTCTCCTGATGGAGCTACCATATCATATCCATCTGAAGTTGCTCCATAACCAGTTAATTCTGCGTATATTTTAGCACCTCGTGCTTTGGCATGTTCGTATTCTTCAAGCACTAATACGCCTGCACCACCTGCAATTACAAACCCATCTCTAGTTTTATCATAAGCTCTAGACGCAGATTGAGGCGTATCATTATATTTTGATGATAAAGCTGTCATTGCATCAAACATTGCTGTCATTGCCCAATGAATTTCTTCACTTCCACCTGCAAAAACAATATCCTGTTTTCCCATTTGAATTAATTCCATAGAATTTCCTATGCAGTGTCCACTAGTTGCACATGCAGAACTCATTGTGTAGTTAGTTCCTTTAATTTTAAATGGTACTGCAAGTGTTGCTGATGCAGTACTGGCCATAGTTCTTGGAACAATAAAGGGCCCCATTAGTTTTGGAGTTTTAGCTCTCGTTTTGTCTGCTGCAAGTATTACGTTTTCAATTGATGGGCCGCCGGAACCCATTACAATCCCAGTTTTAAAATTACTCACTTCACTTTCTTCTAATCCAGAATCCTCAATTGCCTCTTTCATCGCAATATAATTATAAGCTGATCCTGAACCCATAAATCTAATTGTTTTTCTATCGATATGATCTTCAAGTTTAATATTTGGTTTACCATGAACATGGCTTTTTAAATTGTGCTCTTTGTATTCCTCAGCATAAGAAATTCCTGATTTTGAATTTAATAAAGATTGATGAACTTCTTCTTGATTATTTCCTAAGCAAGAAACTACTCCTAAACCGGTGATAACTACTCTTCTCATTATTTAAATAAACCTACCTTTAAACTTTCTGCTGAATATATTTTTTTATTATCTGCAAGAACAATTCCATTTGCAAGTCCGACAGTTGTTCCTCCAGGAGACATAATTTTCTTCATATCTATTTCATATCTTACATTTTTTACACTCTGCAAAACTTCACCTGTAAATTTTACAGTACCCACTCCTAAAGCTCTTCCTTTTCCAGGATTTCCTAGCCAACCTAGAAAAAAACCTACCAGTTGCCACATAGCATCTAAACCTAAGCACCCTGGCATAACTGGATCTTTTTTAAAATGACAATCAAAAAACCAAAGATCATCTTTAATATCTAATTCAGCTTTTAAAGAGCCTTTATTAAACGCTCCATTATTTTCATTGATTTCCGTTATTCTGTCAAACATAAGCATTGGCGGGAGTGGTAATTTTGCATTACCAGGACCAAAAAGATCACCATTCCCACAAATTATTAAATCATCATAAGAGTATGAGTTTTTTTTCATATTCGAGCACCCTTAATACTTGATTTAATCCTAATATAATATAATAAAACAGTATATTTTTATTCATACTTTAGAATAATTATAAAAAACAATGCCAAAAAACTGCAATTTTATTGAAAAATTAAGAGAAGTTGGGCTTAGACCGACCAAGCAAAGAATAAAAATGTGTGAAGTTTTGTACAATAGAGAAAAAACTTTCCATTTCACAATTAACGATCTTGTTAAAATGATATCTGAAAAAATGAATGAAAAAATATCTCTAGCCACAGTTTATAACACAGTTCATGCATTTGAAAAAAAAGGATATTTAAAAGAAATTTCAATCGATAGTCACAAAAGTTATTTTGATACAAACACATCAGCACATCATCATTTTTTTGATGAAGATACGCATGAGCTAATTGATTGTGATGAGAGCGATATAGACAAAATAAATATTAAAAAAAATATAACAGGAAAAAAAATAAATTCCGTTGAAGTGTTGGTTAGAGTTGCGAGTGATAATCAAACTCAAAAATAATTTAATTAAATCATACACTTAAAATCTACATTATAATAATTCTAAACTATTGACATACTGTCAATATGCATTATATGGTTTGTTAATCATTAAAAAGGAGAAAAAATGTCTTTAAAAGGAAGTAAAACAGAAGAAAATTTAAAAGAAGCATTTGCTGGTGAAAGTCAAGCAAACAGAAGATATCTTTATTTCGCACAAAAAGCTGACATAGAAGGTTACAATGATGTAGCTGCAGTTTTTAGATCAACAGCCGAAGGTGAAACTGGTCACGCACATGGTCATTTGGAGTATCTAGAAGAAGTTGGTGATCCAGGAACTGGTATGCCAATTGGTGAAACAAAAGCAAATTTAGCATCGGCAGTACAAGGCGAAACTCATGAGTATACTGATATGTACCCTGGTATGGCTAAAACAGCTAGAGAAGAAGGCTTTGAAGAAATTGCTGACTGGTTTGAAACTTTAGCTAAAGCTGAAAAATCACACGCTGGTAAATTTCAAAAAACTTTAGAGTCGATTAGCTAATCAAATTTCTTAGTGGGCGTAAGTCGCCCACTAAAAACAATTCGAATTTCAAAAAACTTAATTATATGAGCAAAGAAGGAAGTTTAGGTGCACCTATACGACATCCCATAGATTTTGAGCATCCTGATTTTTTAAATCCTGAAAAGTTAGACGCTGAAATGAGAAGAGTGTTTGACATTTGTCATGGATGCCGAAGATGTTTTAATCTTTGTGACTCATTTCCAAAGCTATTTGACATGATTGATGAATCTAAAAATGAAGATGTTGAAAGCTTATCTACTGATCAATTTGCCCCTGTTGTTGATGCATGCACTTTGTGTGATATGTGTTTTATGACTAAATGTCCATATGTTCCACCTCATGATTTTGATTTAGATTTTCCACATTTAATGTTGCGATATAGAACAGCTCAAAAAAAATTAGGTAAATTACCAAGCGTACCAACACAATTAGCCCAAATAGACCGAAACGCCAAAATTGGTGTAATGTTCTCAAAAATAATTAACTTGGCATCTAATATTAAGAATAAATTAATTAGAAAAATCTTAGAACTTATTGCAGGAATAGATAAAAGAGTTCAGTTACCAAAATATAACTCAGAAACGTTTTCAAATTTTTTCAAAAAAAATAAAGATAAGATAAATTATCAAACACCTTCTAAAGATAGAAAAGTTGTTATCTATTCAACTTGTTTTGTTAATTTTAATAAAAAAAATACAGGTGTTGCAGCTTTAAAAGTTTTAAAAAAAAATGGTGTAGATGTCCAGGAAGCTTATCCTGGTTGTTGTGGGATGCCATTTTTAGAGCAAGCAGATCTGCCAAAAGTTGTCGAGCAAGCGAAAAAAGTTTCTAAGGATTTAATCGAATGGATTGATAAAGGATATAAAGTAGTAACATTAACAGCGAGTTGTGGGTTGATGTTAAAATTTGAATGGCCTTTGTTATTACCAAACGATGAAAAAATAAAAAAATTATCTGCAAATGTTATGGATATTGATGAGTATGTTGTGGATATTGCAAACAATGAGGGATTAGCAGAAGGATTAAATGAGATTGATGGAGGTGTAACTGTGCATCATGCTTGTCATGCTAGAGCACAGAATATGGGAATCAAAGCAAGAGATATGTTAAAATTGATACCAAACGTTAAAATTGATGTAGTTGAAAGATGCGCGGGTCATGGAGGAACTTTTGGAGTAATGAAAGAAACTCATGATTTAGCAAATAAAGTTGGAAGACCTACAGCGAGACAAATAAAAACTAAAAATAATAAGTATATGGCTTCGGATTGTCCTTTAGCTGGTAAACATTTAAAACAATTAGAAGTTGACACAAATATATCTAATGATGAGGCACTACACCCTATCGAATTGATGGCAAAAAGTTATAACTTATGATTATGCCTAGAGAAAAAAGGGAAATTCAAAAAGAAGACATTATACCTTTAGATGTTTATATAGAAAAGAGACGTGAATTAAGAAAAAGTATTGTTGATTATAAAAAAAATAGAAGAGTTGCTCTAGGGCCTTATGCTACTTTTTATTTTGAAAGTTATGAAACAATGTTAGCTCAAGTACAAGAAATGTTATACATTGAAAAAGGTGGTGATGAGCAACTTCAGGATGAGTTATCTGCGTACAATCCTTTAATACCTAACGGCAAAGAACTAACAGCAACTTTAATGTTTGAAATAGATAATCCTATCTCAAGGGCTGCCTTTCTCGGAAAAGTTGGTGGAATAGAAGAAACAGTATTTATGAAAATAAATGGTGAGAAAATTAAAGCAGTTCCCGAAGAAGATGTTGATAGAACTTCTTCAGAGGGAAAAGCTTCATCAGTACAGTTTATTCATTTTAATTTTACTGATGATCAAATAGAAAAATTTCAATCTAATAGCTCAGAAATTGAGCTTGGAATTGACCATAAAGAGTATTCTCATAGCACAAAATTATCTAAAGAAAATAAAGCATCTTTATCTTCTGATTTTAGTTAATTTAGTCCCCAAATATTATCTGTTTTAATCCAACCTTCAAATTCTTCTGATGTAATTTTACACCAATTTTGTTCACATTTTTCTAAAATTAATAATCTTCCTTCTTTTATTTGAGCAACTGGTTTAGCAAAAGATGTAGGTTTTTTAAATAAAACTTTATCTTTCGTAGCTATTACAGAATTATTTTTTTTTAATTGTGAAATATGTATCCATCCACTGTTATTTTTAAAATCTATAATTCGCCTGAAATTTTCTTTTTTATCAATTTGTTTTAAAGGTAAATTTATTTTTTTGTAAACATACTTAATGTCAGATTCAAAACTTGGTCCGTAACGGACATTTACTTTATTTTTTTTAAGAGAGACAAAAATTTCATTAGCAAGCGAAATGTGAGAAAAAAATAACAAAAAAAATACTATATAAATTTTTTTTATTATTAGTTGCATAAGCATTTTTTTCTTTTATTAATTTTTGCTTTTCTGAAATTTAAATTTAATAGATCTAGAATTAGAATGTATCCATTTAAATTTTGTCCAATATTTAATATTTTTTTTAAAACTTCATTGGCTTGTAACGTACCTATTATTCCTGCAACTGTTCCTAAAATTCCTTCGTATTCACAATTTAAAATTTCATCAGATATTGTTTCTTCTTGATAAAAACATCTCAAGCAAGGATCTTTTTTGTTGATAAAATTAAAAGTAAAAATGTGTCCATCAAACTTACTTATAGCACCAGTTACTAGAAATTTTTTATATTTTAGACTTAAATCATTTATTAAAAATTTACTTTCAAAGTTATCAGTCCCATCAACAATATAGTCATAATTTTTAATAATTTTTTCAAATGTAGTTTTATTTAATTTTAAATTAAAAATATTTATTTTTGTCTTTGGATTAATTTTATTTAATTTTTTTTTTGCAATCTTTACTTTTGATTGATTTATATCTTTTTCATTATACAGGCTTTGTCTGTGGATATTAGAGAGACTTACAGTATCATGGTCTGCAATCCCAAGTGTACCAATACCCGATCTAGTTAAAAATTCTGCTACTGGGCAACCTAGACCACCCATACCAACTATCAATACTTTTGAAGATAAAATTTTTTTTTGACCTGTTGAACCAATATTTTTAAGAATTATTTGTCTCGAGAATTTCTCTATTTCTTTTTTGTTCAAATTTTTGCTCATTTTCCTGTTGAGCCAAACCCACCTTCTCCTCTAATTGTTTCTGGTAGATCATCAGTTTCCTCAAGATCCATTTTAATTACAGGAGTTAAAATCATTTGTGCTATTCTATCCTTATTATTTATTAAAAAATCACTTTTTCCGTGATTAAAAAGGATTACTTTTATTTCTCCCCTGTAATCACTATCAATAGTTCCAGGTGTATTTAAAACACTAATATTGTTTTTTGCAGCTAAACCAGATCTTGGTCTTATTTGGATTTCGAAATCACTTGAAAATGCAACAGCAAGACCTGTTGGTACTAAGCATGATGAGTTTGGTTTAAGATTAATAGGTTCTTTTACTAATGCCATCAAATCCATACCTGATGCACCTTCTGTTTTGTAAGCAGGTAATTCAACCGCAGGGTCTAACTTTTTGATAAGAACTTTTGCCATTAATTTAATTGATCAATTATTCTATCAACTATTTCATCAGAAATTCCAGATTTTTTTTTATATGAAAGTTTTTCTTTTTTAACGTCTTTGTTTTTATAATGAATTGTTACCTCATTATAATCAGAATTAAATCCTATATCTTTATTTGATACATCATTAGAGATTATCCAGTCGCAATTTTTCTTGTTTAATTTTTCCTCTGCATTTTTATCAATCTCGTTAGTTTCTGCTGCAAATCCAATGACAAGTTCAGGTCTCATAGAGTTATGGTTAGACACATAATGAAGTATGTCTACATTCTTTTCTAAATTTAAGTTTAAGTTCTCTTGTTTTTTAATTTTATTTTCATACTTTTTGTTAATTTTAAAATCAGCTACCGCAGCAGAAAAAATTGCTACATCAACAGGTAAATTTTCTTGAGTAGCAACTAACATTTCATCTGCTGTTTCAACTTTTATAAGATTGATATCTTTAGTTATTTCAAGATTAGTTGGACCTGATATTAATGTTGTATCAAAACCTTTTTTAGATAATGATTTTGCTAATTCATATCCTTGTTTGCCACTTGATTTATTTGTAATAAAACGAACTGGATCTATATACTCATTAGTTGGACCTGCTGTAACTAATGCTTTAAATTTTTTGTTATTTTTTTGAGTTAAGAAA
>CACGAU010000007.1 GCA_902571135.1 uncultured Pelagibacteraceae bacterium
TCTAATCGTATTGATAAAGAAGGAGCTATGATTGAAATAAGATTTCCCAGTGTTTAATCTTATGTTGATAAATAAAATCCTATATGTATAAAGCTTGCCATGGAAGATTATAAAGTAAAAGATATATCCCAATCAGATTTTGGTAGGAAAGAAATTTCAATAGCTGAAAGTGAAATGCCTGGCTTAATGGCTTTAAGAGAAGAGTATTCTAAGGAAAAACCGTTAAATGGTGCAAGAATTATTGGATGTCTACATATGACAATTCAAACAGCTGTATTAATTGAAACTTTAGTTGAATTAGGTGCTGAAGTAAGATGGTCTTCCTGTAATATTTTTTCAACGCAAGATCATGCAGCTGCTGCAATTGCAAAGGCTGGTATTCCTGTTTACGCTTGGAAAGGTGAAACAGAGGAAGAATATTTGTGGTGTATTAAGCAAACTATAGTTGGAAAACCTGATTGGAAGCCCAATATGTTATTAGATGATGGTGGAGATTTAACAGCTATCATGCATAACGAATATCAGCATTTAATGAAAGATATTAAGGGTGTTTCAGAAGAGACTACCACTGGAATTAAAGCATTAAATAAAATGGAAAAAGATAAATCCCTTTTAGTTCCAGCAATAAACGTGAATGACTCTGTCACAAAATCAAAATTTGACAACTTATATGGATGTAGAGAAAGTTTAGTAGACGGTATAAGAAGAGCTACTGATGTAATGATGTCTGGAAAAATTGCTATTGTTGCTGGTTTTGGAGACGTTGGAAAAGGAAGTGCTGCATCTTTAAGACAAAGTGGAGCTAGAGTTTTAGTTACAGAGGCAGATCCAATTTGTGCCCTTCAAGCTGCAATGGAAGGTTATGAAGTGGTATTAATGGATGAGGCTATAAGTAGAGCGGATATCGTTGTAACAGCAACAGGTAACAAAGATATTGTTACTGCAGATCATATGAGAGAAATGAAGGATAGAGCCATCTTATGTAATATTGGTCACTTTGATAATGAAATACAAGTTGAAGCTCTTAGAAATTATAAGTGGACTGAAGTAAAACCTCAAGTGCATGAAATAGAGTTACCAAGTGGTAAAAGAATTATTCTTTTAGCAGAAGGAAGATTAGTTAATCTTGGCTGTGCAACAGGACATCCAAGTTTTGTAATGAGTGCATCATTTACTAATCAAGTAATTGCTCAAATAGAACTTTGGCATAATCATAAAAATTATGAAAATAAAGTTTACGTACTTCCAAAACATTTAGATGAAAAAGTAGCAACTCTGCATTTAAAAAAGGTTGGGGCAAAACTAACAAAATTATCAAAAGATCAAGCAGACTATATAAGTGTTGGAACAGAGGGTCCTTTCAAACCAGATGCCTATCGCTATTAAAGATAGCACAATCGATATCACTTCAGAGAAGTTAACCAAAGAATTAGCTAAAGAATTTACAAAATATCTTAAAGGTGGTGAGTTTATTTTTTTATATGGAGAGATGGGCGTTGGTAAAACAACCTTTGTTAAATATTTTATAAATGAGTATCAAAAAATAAATAATTTAACACAAACAGAAATTACAAGCCCTACTTTTAGTTTATTAAATGAGTATCAGGTAAAAGATATAAGAATAAAACATTATGATTTATTTAGAGTTAATAGGAAAGAAGATATCAATAATTTAGATATTTTTGAAAAAGATAATAAATTAATAACACTTATAGAATGGCCACAATTAATTGCTGATAAACGAGATATAAAATTTATAACTTTAACATTTAATTATTTAAATCAATTAAATGATAGAACTGTGGATATAAAAGTTTAAATTAAAACCTATTTTGATGAAAAGCTTAGCAAAATTGAAAAAAATAAAAGGTGACGCATCTTTTAGAGAATTTTACAGAAACAAAAAAAATAAATCCATTATTGTAGTATCTAAGAAAGAAAAGTTAAAAAATCTTTTAATTTACGATGCGATAAATAAAATTTTAATTAAAAATAAAATTTTATCACCAATTCTATTAAGTGAAAATTACGTTAATAATTATATAGAAATAAATGACTTTGGAGATAAAACTTTGTTTCAAATTTTAAAAAACAAAAAGAATAATAAATATCTCATTTTTAAGAAGATAATAAAAATTTTAAATAAAATACAATTAATAAAAGATAAAAAAGTAAAAAATTTTAAAAACAAATTATATAAAGTACAAGAATATAATAACAAAATTTTGTTTGATGAAACTAAACTTTTTTGTGAGTGGTATGCACCAAAGAAATTATCTAAATTCGAAAGTATTAAATTTAAAAAGAAATTTATACCAGAGGTAAAAAATTTATTATCAAAACTAAATTACAAAAATGATACATTTGTTCATAGAGATTTTCATGTTTCAAACTTTATGTACCACAATAAAAAAATTGCAGTTATAGATAGTCAAGATGCACTAATTGGCAATAGAGCTTACGATTTAGCATCCTTAATTGATGACGTGAGATTTAAAACATCCAATGAATTTAAAGATAAAGTATTTAAGTTTTACGTCAAAACAAATCAAAAAATTAATTTAAAAAAATTCAAAGAAGATTTTGAAATATTATCTGTTTTAAGGAATTTAAAAATAATTGGTATATTTATGCGTTTAGCTGTTAGAGATAATAAAAAAAAATATCTTAAATTAATTCCCTATGCTTGGAAAATGATTGATCATAGAATTAAAAAGCAGAAGGAATTTAAAAATTTGATGTTACTATTAAAAAATAATTTTCCCAAGTTTATAAGATAGAGTTATGAAAATAAATACAGCATTAATTTTATGTGCAGGTTATGGTAAAAGATTAAATCCAATTACTTTAAACACCCCAAAGCCCTTATTAAAAATTAAAGATGTAAGTATGCTGGAGAGATGCATTAATTTAATTAAAAAATTAGGTGTTAAAAAAATTTTAATAAACACTTTTTATTTAAAGGATCAATTTTCAGTTTTTTTAAAACGTAAAAATTTCAATATTGATATCAAAATAATTGAGGATGGTAAGCACATTTTAGATACAGGGGGAGGTATTCAAAATATGGTTCAAGATTCTAATGAAAATAATTTTATAATTTTTAATCCTGACACAATCTGGAGTAATAACTATAAAGACGAGATATTAAAAATGGAAAAAATGTTTTTTTATGAAAAATTAGAAAACATTCTTCTCTTAGCTAACAAAAAATTAAGTTTTGATAAAAAGCTAAAAGGAGATTTCAATTTAAAAAATAATTTAATTAATAAAGAGTCTGAAAAAGAACTAATTTACATTGGTTGTCAAATAATTAGTAAAAAATTGTTTGTGAGAAATAAAATAGAAAATTACTCTATTTTGGAAATTTGGAATAAACTATTAGATAAAAAAAAGTTATATGGTTATGAAAGCCAACAAGATTTTTATCATTTAACTGACCTTGATATTTTTAATAAACTAAAAGATCTTTAGCTCTTTCTTTATCAAGATATTTACAATTAGAAATTTTGCTATTTTCTAACTCAATTAAAAGAGGATTTCCTGTAGGTATTTCAAGCTTAGAGATTTCGTTGTCATTTAAATTTAACAAGTATTTACAAAGAGCTCTTATTGAGTTTCCATGAGCTGAAATAAGAATATTTTCAGTTGTTCTATTTTCTATCTCATTGCTATAAAATTTTATTACTCTTTCATATGTATCTTTTAACGACTCAGTATCAGGAATTTTTTCAGGAGGGACTTCTTTATAAGTTTTAATATTTAAGGGATGATAAGGATTTTTTTTATCTAAAGGGTCGGGTCTTAGATCCCAAGAACGTCTAAATTGATGAACTTTTTCTTCTCCAAGTTTTTTTTTCATTTCATCTTTATTTAATCCAGTAAGAGCCCCATAATGTCTTTCGTTTAATTCCCATGCACTTTTTACTTCTTTAAAATCTTGTAATTCTTCCTGTATAATTTTTAGAGTATTTTTAGCTCTTAGTTGAAAAGACGAGTAATACAGATTGACCTCAATTTTTTCTTGTTTTATTAATTCACCAGCTTTTTTTGCTTCTGATTTTCCATTTTCTGTTAGGTCTACATCAACCCATCCAGTAAATTTTTTTTCAAGATTCCAGACACTTTGACCATGTCTAACTAAGATTAAATAACTCATTTGTTTATCTTTTAAATTAATTTGATAAATAAAAATATAATAGACATGTATAATTTTTTTACAAAAAATAAATTAATTTTTTTTTTAAGTAATTTAATATTAATTATAGAATATATATATCCAGGTAGTTTATTAGGATGTATAATCTTTAATGATTGCAAAAAGCAACCTCAACTTACACACGATTTTATTATTTCTGCTAATCACTTTTATAGTTTTTTCATTTTATCAATAATTGGTTTTTTTACTTATAAAAAGAACAGTTTATATAAAATATTAATAATATATTTGTTATCACTTTCATTATTTTTAGAAATTTTACATTTAATTGTTCCAAACAGAAGTTTTGAGTTATCTGATTTTTTTGGAAATTTATTTGGAATTCTAATTGCTTTAATTATATATAAATTAATAAAAAAATATGAAATATTTTAAATTAAATTTTTTTATTTTATTTATTTTTCTTTATGGTTGCTCATCAGTTCCATCTAATATTTCAAGTGGTTGTTCTATATTTGATGAAAAATATTTATGGTACAAACATGCCAAAAAATCTGAAAAAAAATGGGGTACACCAATTCATTTACAACTTGCAATTATAAAGATGGAATCAGGTTTTGATTGGTTGGCAAAACCTCCGAGACAAAAAATTTTTAAAATCATTCCCTATAAAAGACCTTCGAGCTCATTTGGTTACTCACAGGCAGTTAAAGGAACCTGGAAACAATATAAGGACGAAACTGGAAATAAATTTGCAAGAAGAACAAGTTTTAAAGACAGCGTAGATTTTATAGGTTGGTACACAAACAAAACTACAAAAATTCTTAAAATTTCAAAAAAAAATGCTTTTAAACAATATATTGCTTATCATGAGGGATGGGGCAATTATAAAAATTATAAAAAAAATAAAAAAGTCATTAATTTAGCAAAGAGAGTAGCAAAACAATCAGAACTTTATAAGCGACAATTATTTAAGTGTCAAAATTCATTAACAACAAGAAAATATATTATTTTTTAATTTAGCTGTTTCTTTAATTCAATATCAACAGCATCAATTCTTTTAGTATTTTTTGCAAGTGCTAAATACATTGTTGGAGTTACATATAAAGTGAAGAAAGTTGAAATTATCATTCCTCCTAAAATTGTACAACCTACAGCCAATCTAGAGCCCTCACCCGCACCAGGTCCAATATTTCCAATAACTAATGGAAGCATTGCTATCATTGTGCTAAGTGAAGTCATTACGATCGGTCGAATTCTTAATTGGCACGCTTTAATTATAGCATCTTGGATTTTAACACCAGTAGTTCTTATCTGGTTTGAATAGTCTACTATCAAAATACTGTTTTTTGTGGATATACCAATGAGTATTATTAAGGCGATTTGAGAGAAAATATTTACTGAGCTGTTTAAAAATAAAATAAATACTAAGCCACCAAATACAGCTAGTGGAACTGTTAAAATAATAATAAATGGATGAACAAAAGAATTAAATGTAGCTGCCATAACCAGATAAGCGGTTAACAAAGCAAGAGCAAAAATCAAGTATATTTCATTTGTTGTTTCTTTTAACTCTTCAGATTTTCCTTTCCAGGTGATTTGATTTTGAGGGGCAACTCTAATCATTACATCTTCCAAGTATTTTATTGCCTCTGTTAAAGTATAATCTTCTGCAAGCGCAGCAGAAATTGTTACTGCTCTTTGACGATTGTATCTTGGAAGTGCCTCAGCAGTACCTTTTTCTTTAAACTCAACTAAACTTGCAACAGATACAAGTTTACCAGTTGTTTCAGATCTAACAAAAATTTTTGACAATCCATCTTTATCTCTTCTGTCTGCTAGATATTGTTGTAAAATTATTGGATATTCTCTACCTTCTTTACTAAAAGTTGTTACTCTTTTTCCACCATAAAGTGTTTCTAAAGTTCTACCGATATTTTCGGTAGATACTCCCAAATCATTTGCTCTATTTTTATTAGTGATTAATTTAACCTCTGGTTTATTTTTTGTATAATCACTTTCAATTCTAGACATATTTCTATTTTTTCTTAATTCTCTTAAGACACTAGTTTGAATCTCCTCTAATTCTTCGTAACTAGATCCATATATGACCATTTGAACAGGTTTATTATAACTAGATACTCTTATTGATTGTGGAGAAATTGGAAATGCAAAAGTTTCAGGTACAGAAACCACTTGTCCAATAGCTTCTCTTAATATTATTTGACTACTTTTTTCTCTATTTTTCCATTCATCAAGTAATGCAATAATTATAAAACTATTATAAGATGTTGCAGATCTTCCAAAACCAGGAACTCTCATGATTAGTCTTGCATATGGACTATCTTCTGCCTGTAATAATTTTAATATTCTTCCTTCAATTATTTGCGCTTTTTCTTGGGTATATTCAAATGAACTTCCTTCATCAGTTGACCCAATAATTAAATAAGCACCCCTATCTTCAATTGGTATCAATTCTTTTTTGGAAAAACTAAACAAATAAGCTGAGGCAGCAATAATTAAAATTATAAATATCGAAATAGTTTTTTGTTTATTCACCCAATATTTGAGGGAGTTTACATAAAATACTGTAAAAGATTTAAATCCATTATTAAATTTTTTTACAAAGAAATTAATTTTTTCTTTTTTGTTTAAAAATTTACTTCCTAGCATTGGAGATAATGTTAATGCCACAAAAGAAGATACAACGATTGAAAAAGATAAGGCTATTGCTGTTTCTTTAAACAAGGTTCCTGATATTCCTTTAATAAAAATTAAAGGTAAAAATACTGCTATAAGAATTAAAGTCGTTGCTATAATTGCAAATGTAATTTGTTTAGAACCCTTGTAAGCAGCCACTAAAGGTGTTTCACCATTTTCAATTCTTGTATAGATCGCATCAGTCATGATCACAGAGTCATCAGTGATTATACCAATTGCTAGAATAAAACTTAGTAATACAAAAATATTAATTGATAAATCAAATATATATAGACCTAGAAATGATCCAATTAGACTAACTGGTAAAGCAACCGCAGGAACTATTACTGCTTTAAGGTTACCTAAAAAAAGATAAATAATTAAAACAACTAATACAAATGCAATTACTAAACTTTTATATACTTCTTCTATTGCAGCACCAATGTAGGTTGCTCTGTTAAATGCTATTTCTAACTTTAATCCATCAGGTAAGGATTTGTTAAGTTCTTTGATTTTAGTTTTTATTTGTTTAGAAAGCTCTACCGTTGAAGCACCACTTTTAGCATAAATACCAATACCAACAGTTTTTAAATTTACTGCATTTTTTCTTTGTGCTTTAAATAAAGTTTTTTCTGAAACAGGTCCAAACTCTATATTTGCGACATCAGATAAAATGATAACTTTTTCTTTAATTTTCTTAAGTGGCAATTGTTTAATAGAATCAATATTAGAATAGGATTTATCAATGTTTAAAGTTAAGTCTTTGTTATTGGCTTCTAAGGTTCCAGCTGGAAGATTTATATTCTCATTTCTAAGAGCTCTTTCAACTTCTTGAATTGTAAGATCATTCGCAGCTAATTTTATTGGATCTATCCAAACTCTAACACTAAGCTCTCTTAATCCACCAACTAAAATCCGACCTACGTTTGGTACACTTGAGAATGCATCTATTAGATATCTTTCAGCATAATCTCCAAGATCTAAATCATTCCAAGTTGGAGATGATAAAGCTACCCACATTGTAGTTGTGAAGCCTGCTGCTTGTTTTAAAATTTGAGGAGGGTTTGACTCGCTTGGTAAATTATCAACAACTCTTGCAACCCTTTCTCTAATATCGTTAGCAGCAGCATCTAAATCAATGTCTGTATTAAATTGAATATTTATCCTGCTTCTTCCATTTAAAGAACTTGAGTCAATATTTTTGATTCCCTCAGCACCTCCAATTACATCTTCTAATTTTTGAGTTATTTCTTCATCAACGATTTCAGCAGAAGCAGATTTATAATCTGTTTGAACTTGAACTACTGGGGGCTGTATACCATCTGGAAGTTCTCGTACCGGCAATTCTAAAAAGACAAAAATACCAAAAATTATCAATATTAAAGACATGACCCAAGCAACAACAGGTCGTTTAATGCTAACTTCAGTTATATACATTTAATTATTTTTTCTCTTTATCTGATTTTTTAAAAATATTTTTCAACCAATCAAATTTTCCTTTTTTATCTTCAGCTTTTTTTGATTTATCTTTTTTACCCCAACTAGAATTTCCTTGCTGTTTTTTGGCATCTTTATCAATTGGTCTTATGGTTAAGTTCGGTCTTACTTTTTTTGTTCCTTCTGCAACAATTTTATCTCCATTATTTAATCCATCTAATATTTCCACAAAGCCCAAGTATCTATCACCAATGGTTACCTTTGTTTTCATTACTTTATTTTTTTCATCAACTTTATAAATAAAAACATTTTCACCCTCGACAATTGTACTAGTGTCAGGAGCACTTAAGCCATTTCTTACGTCATATTTAATTGATATTTCTAAAAATGAGCCAGGTAATATTTCACCCGATGAATTGTCCATCTTAATTCTTGTTGCTAAAGCTCTTGTATCTTCACTTATCCTGCTAGCAAATGAGTCTACTTCACCTTTATAAATTTTATTTTTATATCCAGAAAATTTAATATCAACTGGCAGACCAACCTTAATAAATGGTACAAAAATTTCAGGAATATCTACATCACAATATATTGAGCTAGTATCTTCAAGATTAATTAATATTGAAGATTTTGAAACCTCTATATCTTCAGAAAATTCTCTTTTTCCAATAACACCATCAAATTGTGCAATAACTTTTCGATTTTTAAGCTCAGCAATTACATCTCCCTTTTTAACTTTTTGATTAAATTTTATAGGTTTTAATATTTCATATTTTTCAATTTTAAACGATTGTGTTTGAATTGGAGTTGCAGTCCCATAGGTACTAACAACATTTTCAAAAACTCTTTCTTGAGTAGTAGTTATTATTATTCCTGGAGGCGGTCTTTTACTAAATTTTTTTTTGAAGTGATTTCCTATCATTGTTCTTCCAATGATCACTGTTGCAATGATTAAGAAAAATATTATTACTATACTTGTTATTTTTGTAGATGTTTTCATAAGTTAATTTTTTCCGTATTCAGCCCAAGAGCCGTCGTAAATTGTCGGCATATATTTAGCATTTATTAAAGAATAAGCTAGTGCCAATACACTTGCAGTCACTCCAGAACCACATGAAAATACTAGATTTTTATTATGGTCAAATTTAAAGGACTTAAATTTTTCCATTATTTTATCTTTACTAACGAAAGTATGGTCTTCGTTTACTAATTCAGAAAAGGGTAGGCAAAAAGAATTTTTTATCGAACCACTTCTAAGACCTTTCCTTGGTTCAGCAACTTTGCCTTCAAATCTTTCTCTACTTCTTGCATCAACAACATTAAATTTTCCTGTATCAATATTCTCATCTATTTGTTTTTTATCTTTAACAAGTTCTTTATTTTCTTTACATGTATACTCAGAAGTTTGAGTGATCACTTTTTTGTTATCTGTAGGTTTATTTTCTTTTTTCCATTTTTTTAATCCGCCATCCAGAACATGAACTAGTTTAGGATCATGTCCATAATAAATTAAATTATACCAACATCTACAAGAACTAATAACATCAGAATTATCGTAAATTACTATTCGATCATTATTTTCTATACCCATATTGCTCATTATTTTTCCCCAAGATTTAGTATCTGTAAGCATATGTGGTAAATCAGTATCTAATTTGGAATTTTTATCTAAATCAAAAAAAATAGCATTTGGAATATGTTCCTCTGTATATTCCTCAAAACCGTTTCTTTGAGTTTGAGGCATATGCCATGAGCAATCAATAATTTTTACTTTATCAATATTATTTTTTAACCAACTTGTATCAACTAAAGACATTTTATCTTTTTTCCAAATATCTTTGATGATACTCTTCAGCTGGGCAATAATTTTTAACTAAGGAAGTTTTTGTTACTACTTTTCCTGATAATTTGACGTTTTCTTTTTCTATCATTTTTTCAGCAGTAATTTTTTGATGATCATTTAAATAAAATATTTCACTTCTATATTGGGTTCCAAAATCTGGTCCTTGAGAATTTAAAGTTGTTGGATCATGAATTTCAAAAAAATATTCAAGAATTTTCTCGTAAGATATTACTTTAGGATCAAAATCTAATTTTACTACTTCTGCATGATTTGTTGTGCCTGTGCATACTTCTTTGTAATTGGTTTCAGCATTATGACCTCCACAATAACCTACTTCTGTTTTTATAACTCCATCAAGTTTACTAAACTTAATTTCTGGTCCCCAAAAACATCCTAATCCTAAAATTGCTATTTCCATTGATAATTAACTTAATTAATCTAAAGTTAATCATATGCTATCAAAAAATCAATTAGGCTTTTTTTACATGTTCATATCGGTATGTGCATTTTCACTTATGGATGTGATTGTTAAATGGTCTGAGGATTATCCCGTTGGACAAGTATTATTTTTCAGAGGATTTTGTGGAATAATTCCTATTTTATTTCTTATTCCTAAAGATAGGTATTTAGATTTTTACAAAACAACGAGACCATTTCTTCATTTTAAAAGATGTTTAGCAGGATTAATTGCTTTGGTTTCTATATTTGTAGCATTAAGAAATTTACCCTTGGCAACAGTTGTAAGTATATCTTTTGCAGCACCAATATTTATAACAATATTTTCAATTTTTTTATTAAAAGAAAAAGTTGGTATTTATCGATGGTTAGCGGTCCTAGTTGGATTTGTTGGTATAATTTTCATAACTGAACCAGGTTTTAGCTCTTTAAATTTATATTATATTTATCCAATAATTTTTTGCTTAGGTCTATCTTACGTTGCTATTGCTATAAGAAAATTATCATCAACCGAGCCTGCTTGGTTGATTAGTTTTTTCTTTTCATTTTCAATAATGCTTCTAAGTTTTTTATCTTTTTATCAGGGATGGATCCTTCCAAGTTTAATTGATCTATTTTTGTTATCAATGGTTGGTATATTAGGTGGTCTTGCAAATTTATGGTTATCACAATCTTATAAATATTCAGAAGTGAGTTTGGTTTCTCCCCTAAAATATCTTGGATTAGTATTTGCTATAATATTTGGATATTTTATTTGGAATGAAATACCAACTTCTAAAACTTTATTAGGTGCTTTATTGGTCATTGTTTCATCTATTATTATATTTAGAAGAGAGATGTATTTGAAAAAAAAGTTATCTGTTTCTCGACATGAGTAAAACCCCATCATATTGGAATAAAGCAAAAAAATATTTATCTAAAAAAGATAAAATAATGTCTTCTTTGATTAAAAAATATAAATCCCCTTCAGAGACAGTGCTAACTTCAAGAAAAGATGTCTTTTTCTCTCTCTGTAAAAGTATAATTGGACAACAAATTAGTGTTGCTGCTGCTAATTCAGTTTTTCTAAAATTTAAGAAAAAATGCAAAAATAAAATTAATGCAAAAACAGTAAGCAAGTTATCTACTATTCAGCTCAAAAGTTGTGGTCTAAGTAGACAGAAAGTAAAAGGAATAAAAAGTTTAGCCCAAAAAATATTAAGTAAAGAATTTAATCCAAGACTTATTTCAAAAATGTCTGATGAAGATGCTATAATTTATCTGTCTCAATTAAGACAAATTGGAAGATGGTCAGCAGAAATGATTTTATTATTTACTTATAATCGTCCTAATATTTGGCCAATCCAAGACATTGGCTTGTTAAGAGCTATTTCAAAAAATTTTAATAAAAAATATCTTCCACCTGAAAGTTACGTGAAATATTTAAACAAAAAGTTTTCCCCTTACTGTTCTGTAGCGACTTGGTATTTATGGAGAAGTATAGATCCCGAACCTATTCAATATTAAATCTTTATTAGCCTACATTCCCTCAAAAATTATGTGTTCTCTAGTAGCATTATTTTCTAAATGTTTTCTAGCTTCAACATACTCTTCAGAATTGTAACAATTTTTTGCTGTTTCAATATCTGGAAATTCTGCAAGTGCTACTCTAACCATTTCCCTACCTTCCAAAGTTACATTATTTGCACTTCTCGCTATTATTTTTCCAGAGTATTTTTCAACCGCTTCTTTAGCTTTAACAGCATATTTTTTAAGTCTTTCGTCGTCTTTTATCTCAGTATAATTTGCTACCCAATAAGCTTTCATAATTCTCCTTTTTAAATTTTTTTAATTATGATACCAAATTTATGTGAAAAAATTATTTTTAAATTTCTTTGGTACTTCATTATTTTTGATATTTTCATCATTAACTCAAGTTAATGCTGATGAACTGTTTAATAAGGGAAAAGAAGTTTTTCTGGGGGCTGGAAATTGTGCAGCATGCCATATGCTCTCAGATGCTGGATCGAACGCAATGGTTGGTCCAAATTTAAATGAAATTAGACCTGATATTCAAAGAATTATAATGGCAGTTAGAAACGGTATAGGAGTAATGCCCGCAATGGAGGGTATACTAACTGATGATGAAATAGAAGCAGTTGCTCACTATACTTCTATAGCTGCTGAACAATAATAAAAATTTAACTGTAATTTTTTATCCAATGTTTAGCTATATCTACTCTTTTGCAGATCCAAATATCTTTAAATTTTGTGACGTAATTTAAAAATTTTTTAAGAGATTGTATTCTACCAGGTCTTCCAATTAATCTACAATGTAAGCCAACTGACATCATTTTTGGTGAATTTTTTCCTTCCTCATAAAGGGCATCGAAACTATCTTTTAAATAATTATAAAATTGTTCACCCGAATTAAATCCTTGATTGGTTGCAAATCTCATATCATTGTTATCAAGTGTGTAAGGAACCATTAGTTGTTTTTTATTACCTTTTTTTATCCAGTAAGGAAGATCATCACTGTATGTGTCACTACAGTATAAAAAACTACCATTATCAATTACTAAATCTAAAGTATTTTCGCTACACCTACCGGTGTACCAACCAGCAGGTTGATTACCAAAAATCTTTTTTATAGATTTAACTGCAAGCTTCATATCATTCTTTTCTTTTTTCTTTGATACATTTTGATAGTCAATCCATCTCCATCCATGACTAGCAACTTCATAATTTGCTTTTTTTATAGCCGAACAAACTTCTTTATTTCTTTCCAATGCCATACCAACTCCAAAAATAGTAAGTGGAATTTTCTTTTTATAAAATAGATCATGAATTCTCCAAAACCCTCTTCTTGATCCATATTCATAAATTGATTCCATATTTAAGTGTCGACCTTTAATTGGTTTTGCTCCTATAATTTCTGATAAAAATACTTCTGAAGTTTTATCACCATGAAGAGTACAATTCTCTGCTCCCTCCTCGTAATTAAGCACAAATTGCAAAGCCAACTTAGCATTACCAGGCCACTTTACCTTAACTTTTTTGGAACCATATCCCACCAAATCTCTTGGGTATCTTTTTTTCATTTTTTCAAAATAATTTTATCTTTTTTAAATTTATAAATAACAAGATTGTTTCCTTTTCCTTTTCTATCAACAATTAGAAAATTCATATTTTTCATAGAAATCAATGGAAAGTGCCAAATACCAGCATTGTAATTAACTCCAGTTTGTTTTGGGACTAAAAAGGATTGGATTTTATTTACATCTGGTTTATCTCCTTTTGGTGCTACAAATACTAAAAATCTTGTATCTTCCATTGGTATAAAGGCTTGGCTTCCTAAAGGATGTTTTTCCATCATATCAATTTTCATAGGAAACCTTCTTTTTTTTGCTTTAAAAATACTAACGATTGCTTTTCCTTTGTTTTTAGACGCATCTACGTTTATCAAATTATCAAATCTTTTTGCATACCCATCATTAATGTTTATAGGATTTTTTTTTGATGTATCTATTAATTGACCAAATTTAGAAAAATTTTTTTTAGTAATTTTTTTTGCTTTTATTACTTTCATTTCACAAAATTTCCGAATGCTCTTATTCTTGAAATTCCACCGTCTGGATGGATATTTATTCTAAGGTAATTTTCCTTACTTCTTTTAATTAAAAATTTTTTAAAAATATGTTTCTTGTGAGCTGAAAGTTTTGACTTATTTAAAATAAACTTCCAATTTTTTGAATTATTGACTATTGATTTGTTGGACAAATCTTTTGAAATACTTGCAGTTTGAATTGAGCAACTATCAGGATAGTTTCCTTTAAAATGATGGGTATCTATCTCTAGTTTTTTTATTAATCCTGGTTTTCCAAATTTTATTATAAGCCAATCAAAGTTTTTTCCTCTACTTCTTCTTGTTTCCCAACCATCTCCCATATTTTTTCCTTTACCAGGTGCTATGATATTTTCAGCCCTACCAAAATGTTCATTATTGCAACCAATAATTGAAGCGCCATTTAAAACAGACGTGAGGTTGATAGTTTTCTTACTTAAAAAGTTTTTCTCCATTTCAATTTTTCCATAAAGCCTTAGTCTTGCAACTCCACCATCTGGAAAAATGTTTAGTTTTACATAATTAAAAACAGATTTGTTGTTTGATTTGAAGCTATGATTTCGGCTTGGCCCAAGTTTTTTTTTACTTAGTAAAGAAATCCATTTTGTTTTCTTATTAGGCTTTGTTTTACTTAAGCAACCCTCTAACGAAGCATGTGTGGGTTGGTTTCCATTGAAGTGTGTTGTGTCAATGTCTATATCAAATATCTTTCCAGGTTTACCAAGTTTTAAAATTAAATAATCAAAACCTTTTGATCTTCTCCTCCTTGTTTCCCATCCATCCATCCATTTACCATGTTTATCAAATAATCCCTCTTTAAAAACTGGAGTTTCGATGTTTAATATTCTATGAGCAGCTGCAAAAAAATCGTCAGTCTTAAATATAATTTTAGATCCAATTCTCGGATCTGCTAAATTAATCATTTTTGCACTTATAAATTTTTTCATTTTTTTATTTCATTTAAGCGAAAGGTTGCAATTTTTTTTACTTGTTTTTTTGCTTCAAGGAATTCACTTTCTACATCACTTTGTATTCTTTGTCTAAAATTATTCAAAATTTCATTTTTATCTTTACCTTTTACGGCAATTATAAAAGGAAAATTAAACTTTTTTTTATATTCTGCATTTAATTTTTTAAATTCCTCATATTCATCATTAGAACATTGGTTTAATTTTGCAGAGGCTTGTTCCGATATAGATTCAGAAGTCATTTTTTTTGCTACAGCAAGCTCAGGATGTGCATTTAAAATCTCTAAAATTTTATTCTTTTCGTAATTTTCATAAATATGAAGCATTTTAAACACAATATCTTCAAAGTTTTTAAATGGTTTTAACTCAAAAGCTTCCATAGCAACTGACTCAGTTTTTTCAAAAACATTACCAAATATAGACAAAAAATCAGACTTGTTAAGATCATTAATGTTATCTATTGTTCTCATATAACTTTTAAAAATTTAAGTTTGAAATTAAATGATACTATAATTTTATGACAAAGCTAACAACTCATGTTTTAGATGTGTATTCTGGTAAGCCTGGCAAAGGTATCTTGGTTGAGTTGTTTTATATTAATAATTCAGAACGAAAAAAATTAACGTCAACAAAACTCAATGACGATGGTAGAGCTAATTCACCATTAGCAGAGGGAGATGTTTTTATTAAAGGTAAATATGAATTAATTTTTCATATTGGTGATTATTTTAAAAATACATCTTCAGCTAGCGATGTACCATTTTTGGATGATGTTGTTATAAGATTTGGTATTTCAGATCCCTCACAGCATTACCATGTTCCTTTACTTGTTTCACCTTGGAGTTATTCTACTTATAGAGGTAGTTAAGTGATATCGAGTTCTGTTAAATTTCTATTAAATGACAAGCTTATAGTAATCAAAAATCCCGATCCAAATCAAACGTTACTTAATTATATTAGAACTGAATTAAAAAAGACCGGAACTAAAGAAGGATGTTCGGAGGGTGGTTGTGGTGCATGTACAATTGTTTTGGGTGAATTAGTCGATAATAAAATTGTATATAAAGCAATTAATTCTTGCATTTCATTTGTCCCCTCATTGAATGGCAAGCAACTTATAATTGTTGAGGATTTAGTTTCTGAAAATGGAAAACTTCACCCAGTGCAAGATGCAATGGTAAAATTTCATGGTTCACAATGTGGTTTCTGTACACCAGGATTTGTCATGTCTTTATTTTCAATGTTTAAAAATAATAAAAGTCTGAATAATGAATTAATAACAGATTCTATATCAGGTAATTTATGTCGTTGTACTGGTTATAGACCTATAATTGATGCTGCCAAAAGTTTAAATAAGATAAACAAGAATGATCAATTTTCTAAAAATAAAAATAAAGTTATTCAGCAATTAAAAAAAATTAAACCTAAAAATGTTTATATTAAAAAAGATGATAAAATTTATTTTTCACCAAAAAATATTAAAGATTTAAAAGGTATAATTAAAAAACATTCTAACTTTAGTTTTCTTGCTGGTGGAACTGACTTATCTTTAAAAGTTACAAAAGAAAGAAAAGAAATTCCATTTATAATTGATTTAAAAGAAATTAATGAATTAGATTTTATAAAAGTAAATAAAAATTATTTAGAAGTTGGTTCTGCTACACCTTTAATAAAATTTGAAAAAGAAATTAAAAAATATTATCCAGATTTTTATTCGGTTCTAAAAAGATATGGCTCTGTTCAAATTCGAAATGTTGGAACTATAGGTGGCAATATTGCAACTGCATCTCCAATTGGTGACTCACTGCCAATTCTATTATCTTTAAATGCAGAGGTTTTAATTGAAAGTTTTAACAAAAGAAAAAAGATACCTTTAAATCATTTTTTTCTTGATTACAGAAAAACTAAATTAAAAAACAATGAATTTATACACTCAATAAAAATACCATTATTTAAGAAAAATATTTTTAAGGCATTTAAGATCTCAAAAAGATTTGATGATGATATTTCATCTGTTTGTGGATCTTTTAATTTTGAGATTAATAATAATAAAATTAAAGAGGTTTATATTGCATATGGAGGTATGGCTGCTGTGCCAAAAAGAGCTAAAGCATGTGAAAAAATTCTTAAAAACAAGCCTCTTACCATCAATACTTTTGATCAAGCAAAAAAATATTTAGAAAAAGATTTAAGTCCTATTGGAGACATGAGAGCTAGTAAAGAATACAGACTAGAGATAGCAAAAAATTTATTGATGAAATGTTTTGTAGAAATAAATTCTAATAAGTTATCAAGAGTAAATTAAATGAGCAAAGAGAACTATATTGAAGAAATAAGACCACATGATAGTGCATATAAGCATGTGAGTGGATATGCAGAGTATACCGATGATATTAATGAGCCAAAAAACACAATTTATGGCGCTATTGGTTTAAGTAAAAAAGCCCATGCAATAATCAAAAATATAGACCTAACTGAAGTAAAAAAAAGTGAAGGAGTTATATCGGTAGTTACTCAAAGAGATATCCCTGGTAGGAATGACGTAGGTCCTGTTTTTGAAGGTGATCCAATCTTTCCAGAAAAAAAAGTAGAGTTTTTTGGTCAGCCATTATTCGCTGTAGCTGCTACAACTACAGAACTTGCTAGAAAGGCAGTATTAAAAGCTAAAGTTAACTATAAAGATTTAAAACCAATTATTACAATAAAAGAAGCTTTAAATAAGAAACAATTCTTATTTAAACCTAGAAAAGTTAAAAAAGGCAACCCTTCTAAAAAAATAAAAAATTCAAAAAATAATTTAAAAGGAAATTTTACAACCGGAAGTCAAGAGCACTTTTATTTAGAGGGCCAAGCAGCTTTTGTTGTTCCTAAAGAGGACGATAATTTTTTAGTTTATAGTTCGACACAACATCCATCGGAAACACAACAGTTAATTGCAAAAATGTTTAATCAAAAAAGCAATTCAATAAATGTTGAAGTCAGAAGAATTGGAGGTGGATTTGGTGGAAAAGAAACAAATTTTATGACGGCGTGTATTTGTGCTTTGTTGGCAAAAAAAACAGGGCAGCCAGTAAAATTAAGATTAGATAGAGATGATGATATAATATTGACTGGTAAAAGACATGAATTTTTATCTGAATATGAAGTTGGTTTTGATGATGAAGGAATTATTGAAGGATTAAAATTAAACTTATCTTCAAATTGTGGAATGTCACCTGATTTATCAGCTGCTATAAATGAAAGAGCTTTGCTTCATATAGACAATGCATATTATATTTCAGATATCGAGGTAACAAATAATTTATGTAAAACAAATATTCCAACCTCAACTGCATTTAGAGGCTTTGGTGGAAATCAAGGGATGATGGCTATAGAAAATATTATAGATAATATCGCAAGGTATTTAAAAAAAGATCCTATAGAAGTCAGAAAAAAAAATTTTTATCAAAAAAATAAAAAAAATGTAACTCATTATGGAATGACTGTTGAAGATAATGTCATTAATGAAATATTTAAAAAATTAGAAAGTAAATCTAATTACAAGAAAAGATATTTGGACATAAGAAAATTTAATGAAAAAAATAAATTTAAAAAGAAGGGTATAGCTATTACACCTTTAAAATTTGGTATTTCATTTACAACAATTCATTTAAATCAAGCAGGAGCATTAGTTCATATTTACACAGATGGAAGTATTCATTTAAATCATGGAGGTATTGAAATGGGCCAGGGGACCCATACAAAGATAGCTCAATTAGTGGCTAATTCTTTTGGATTACCTTATGGTTTAGTTCATATTTCATCAACAAATACAGCTAAGGTGCCAAATACTTCAGCTAGCGCAGCTTCATCAACTACAGACCTTAATGGAGCAGCAGCGTTAAATGCAGTAGCAAAGATTAAATTAAATTTAGAAAAATTTATTAAGAAAAAATATAAGATCTATAATCAAGAGGCAGTCTATAAAAATCAATATATAATATTTGGAAATAGACAATTTGAATTTAAAAGCATAATTCAAGAGGCATATTTAAATAGAATTTCTCTTTCATCATCAGGCTTCTATTCAACACCAAAAATTAATTTTGATAAAAAAAAATTTAGAGGAAGACCTTTTTATTACTTTTGTTACGGAGCAGCTGTTTCGGAAGTAACTGTTGATACATTGACGGGTGAAAACATACTGGAAAGAGTGGATATCTTACATGATGCTGGGAAACCAATAAATCCAGCACTAGAACTGGGCCAGATAGAGGGTGGTTTTGTACAAGGACAAGGTTGGCTTACAATAGAGGAATTGAAGTGGAAATCAGATGGTCAGATAACAACTTTTTCTCCATCGACTTACAAAATACCTGCAGTAAGTGATATTCCAAAAAAATTTAATGTAGAAATTTTTAAAGAAGGATTAAATAAAGAAAAAGTTGTTAATAAAGCAAAAACAACTGGTGAACCTCCTTTGATGCTAGCCATGAGTGTTTTTTATGCAATTAAAGATGCAGTTGCTTCAATTGGAAATTACCAGTTTACACCTGAACTTAATGCACCTGCAACACCTGAAAGAATTTTAATGAGTATTAACAAAATTAAAAATAAAATAAAAAATTAAAATGGAAGATAAAAAAAAATTTATGGAAAAAGCTATTGAACTTTCAATAAATAGTGCAAATACTATTGGGGGTCCCTTTGGAAGTGTTATAGTTAAAAATGATAAAATTATTGCAGAGGGCTCAAATAAAGTTACTTCTTCAAATGATCCGACTGCTCATGGAGAAATAGTAGCAATTCGAGAAGCCTGTAAAAATTTAAATACTTTTGATCTTTCTGGATGCGAGATTTATACTTCCTGTGAACCTTGTCCGATGTGTCTTTCAGCGATTTATTGGTCAAGGTTAGATAAAATATATTATGCAAACACTAGAGAAGATGCAAAAAATATAGATTTCGATGACTCGTTTATTTATACAGAAATTCCAAAAAAAATTGATGATAGGAAAATTAAAATGGTACAAATGCTTAGAGATGAAGCTTTAAAAGCATTTGAAATTTGGGATAAAAAAGTAGATAAAATAAAATATTGATGGAATTTTTACCTTATACAATAAAATGGTTAGAAGTTATTCTAAGATGGGGCCATGTATTATTTGCAATATTATGGGTAGGTAATAGTTTTTTATTTAATTACTTAGATAATAATTTAAATAAAAATATAACGAGTGATGATATCGATGGTGAAGGATATCTGATGCATTCAGGTTTTTTTTACAAACTTTCGAGGTTAAAAACATCTCCACCTCAGGATTACTTAAATAGATTAGTAATCTTCAAATGGCAAAGTTACTTAACCTTTGTAACCGGAATGTTGCTATTAGTTGTAATTTACTATTATAACGCTGGTGTATTAATGGTTGATAAGCGTGTCCTGTTAATACCCCCTAGTTATGCAATTATTATCTCACTTTTATCATTGATTATTTCTTGGTTTGTTTACGATCTTTTATGTAAATCAAAATTAATTGAGAATAATATTTTATTTATATCCACGGGAATAATTTTGCTGGCAGTTGTATCATTTGGACTTACAAAATTATTTGGTCCGAAATTTGCAATTTTAAGTGTTGGATTAATCATCGGATCCAATATGTTTGGTAATGTTTTCACGGTAATCATCCCTAATCAAATGAACATAATTAGTAGCAGTGAAAGAGGTGAAAAATTTGATATGAGCTTATCTTTAGCAGCTAAACAAAGATCAATTCACAATAATTATTCAACTTTTTTAGTTTTGTTTATAATGCTTTCTGGGCATTCGAGCTTTTTAGTTTATCATCAATATAATTGGTTAATATTATGTGCGATTGCTGTCATTTCTGGTGTAGCAAGACATTATTTTAATTTAAGAGGAAGAAACATTCATAGGTTGTATATTCTAATTTCTTCAATAATAGCACTTATCGTTCTTGCAGTTTTAGTTTTATTATTTAAATAACTAGATATAAAAAATTATGTCTGAAAAAATGATTGTCAGCTGGGACGAGTACAACAAAACTGTTGAGAAACTAGCAATCCAAATTGATGAGAGTGGATATAAACCAACAATACTCGTTGGCATAATGCGTGGAGCAGCGCCTATGATAGATGTTTTAAGTAGAATTTTTAAATTAAAATGTGCGTATCTTGCAGTCGAATCTTACAGTGGTAAGGGAGTAGAGGATGAGCAGGGTGATATTGTTTTTTCAAGAGAAATGAGTTCGATAGCACCTAATATGGGTGGAAAAATACTTTTATGTGATGATTTATCTGATACAGGAATTACTTTTAACAAAAGTATAGATTGGTTAAAAAAATATGAACCCATTAAAGATAAAATAGAAGATATTAAAACTGCAACATTATTTAAAAAAAAGAAATCAACATTTGAGCCAGACTTCTGTGCAAATAGACTTCCTGATAATCCTTGGATAGTACAGCCCTTTGAAATTTATGAAGAATTAAGGATTGAAGAAATCAAAAAAAAACATCAGATATAAAAAAGGCCAGTTAAAAAACCGGCCTTTTAAAATTTTTAAATTGAAAACTGATTACTTAGGTATATCTCCTTCAACACCTTTAACATAAGTCATCATACCCGCAAGCATTCCATCATCTGCAGTTTTTCCTTCTGCTACCATTAAATTACCTTTCTGGTCATAAATTGGTCCTGTGAAAGAATGAACTTTACCAGATGCTAAATCTGCTTGAAGTTTTTTAACTTTTGATCTTAGGTCAGCTGGCATTTGTGAATCTAAATCTGATATCACCACCATACCGTCTCCAATACCATGCCAAGTATCTTTTTGGCTCCATGTACCGTTCGCAACAGCTTTAACTCTGTCTACGTAATATGGGCCCCAATTGTTTTCAACTGAAGTCAATACAGCTTTAGGAGCAAACTTGTCCATATCACTTGCTTGTCCAAAAGCATATACTCCAGCTTTTTCAGCAATTTGAACAATAGCAGTACTATCTGTATGTTGAGCAATTACATCAGCACCTTGGTCAATTAAAGCTTTTGCTGCTTCTGCTTCTTTACCTGGATCGTACCAAGTGAAAGCCCAAACAATTTTAGTTTTAATATTTGGATTAACTTTTTGAGCCGCTAAAGTAAATGAATTGATACCCCTGATAACTTCAGGAATTGGAAAAGATGCCACATAACCAATAACATTTGATTTTGTCATAGTTCCAGCGATTGTTCCTAAAATTGTTCTACCTTCGTAAAATCTAGCTGCGTATGTAGAAACATTTGGATGTTCTCTTTTATATCCAGTAGCATGTTCAAATTTTACATTTGGAAATTCTTTTGCAACTTTGTTAGTTGGATTCATGTATCCAAAACTAGTTGTAAAGATAACATCATGACCAGAATTAGCTAATTGTCTAAGAACCCTCTCAGCATCAGCACTTTCTGGAACACCTTCTACGTAAGTTGTTTTAAATCCGGCAGCTTCAACAGCTTTTCTACCTACATCATGCTGATATGTCCATCCATGGTCACCAGTTGGGCCAATATAAACAAATGCTGCTTTAACATCTTTTGCAATTGCAGCTACAGTAAACGTAAATAATAAAACTAAAGAAGAGACGAAAGAACGAATAAAAAATTTATGCATAAATTTATTTCCCCTTTTGATTTTTTAATAAGACTAAACTTAGATTAAATTATCTAAAAAAAAATAATTATTTTATAATTAATTGTCTTTATGAAAAGATTTCCCCAGAGAACTAGGAGTACTTAGCCTTATTTTTCTACTATCACGAGAAATTACAACCAAAACTATTATTGTAACGATGTATGGTAGAGCTGTTAAAAATTGCACAGGAATTCTTACTCCAATTGCTTGCATATGAAATTGAATAATTGTTAACCCACCAAAAATCATAGCACCAATTAAAATTTTAATTGGGTTCCACGTTGAGAAAACTACCAGAGCTAATGCGATCCAACCTCTTCCACCTGTCATATTTTCAATCCACTGAGGAGTATAAATCATGGATAAATATGCACCAGCAAGTCCACTCATTGCGCCTCCATAAAGTATACAAGCGTAACGAACTAACCTAACATTTATTCCTTGATTAGACGCAGACTCAGGTGAGTCTCCTACAGCTCTTACAATTAATCCAATTTTCGTTTTTTTTAAAAAATAGCTAGTTATGAAAGGAAGGGCAAAAGCAAAATAAAAAACAATTGAATGTCCAAATAATATTGGGCCTAAAAGTGGTATTGTATCTTTTAAACCTTCAAACAAAACAGGAAACTCTTTTCCAGGAATACCTACAAAATTTTTTCCTATCATCGCAGAAATACCAATTCCAAATATGGTTAGCGCCAAACCAGTAGCAACATGATTAGTGATTAATGTTTGAGTCAGGAATGCAAAAATAGTTGAAATTAGAACTCCAGCTAACATTGCACCAAAAACTGCAATAATCAAACTTCCTGTCACTGTCATTAGTGCGAAGCCTGATATAGCCCCAATGATCATCATTCCTTCAACACCAAGGTTTAAAACTCCAGACCTTTCTGTAATCAGTTCACCACAAGACGCTAGGATTAAAGGAACAGCGGAGGCCATTATTGATGCAATTATCAGTCCAATAAAATTTATATCGATGATCATTTTTTTGAACCTATAAATTTAATTTTGAAAAAAAGTAAATAATCTGATGCAAGAAGAAAAAATAAAATCATTCCTTGAAAAACCTGACCAGTATATTTAGGAATTTGCATAAATATTTGAGCTGTTTCAGCACCCAAATAAGTTATTGCAACAACTAGTGATGCAAAGATAATACCAACAGGATGTAAACGACCCAAAAACGCTACGATTATAGCAGTAAAACCATAATCTGGAGAAATTTCTCTGTGAAGCTGACCAATAGGTCCAGTTATTTCTCCAACTCCAGCTAAACCTGCGCAAGCACCACTTATTAAAAAAACGAGTATGATCATTTTTTTACCTTTGTATCCGGCATATCTTGCTGTCTTTAAACTAAAACCTGAAACTTTCATTTGGAACCCTAAATACGTTTTATAAAAAACAAACCAACTGATAACCACTGCGGCTAAAGCTAAAAATATTCCTGCGTGAATTCTTAGTCCTTCAAATAATAACGGAAGTTTAGCAGAGTCACTGAATTGTCTGGTTTCAGGAAAATTAAATCCCTCTGGATTGCTCCAAGGACCAACAACAAGATAGTCCAAAATTAATTTTGAAACATATACCAACATAAGACTTACTAATATTTCATTTGTATTAAAGTAAGTTTTTAAGATTGCGGGTATGGATGCATACAGCATACCACCGATTGCACCAGCTAAAATTACTGTTGGAAGAATATAAAAACCTTCTTGCTCATAAAACAATAATGCAACTCCTCCCGAAACTATCGCCCCGAAAGTTAATTGCCCTTCGGCTCCAATATTCCAGTTATTACTTTTAAAACAAAAAGATAAACCGATTGCAATTAAACAAAGAGGTGTAGCTTTTAATAGTAATTCGCTGAAACCATATTTATCTGCAATTGGAACTATGAAAAAAAATTTAAGAGCTTCAAATGGTTTAAAACCTAAAATAAAAAAAATCAAACCTCCCGCTACTAGTGTTAGAAAAATAGCTAAAACAGGTGTAAAGAAAAAAATAGCTCTAGAAGGCTGATCTCTTTTTACAATTTTAATCAATTTCCACCTCCCATAAGTATCCCAAGTTTCTCAGAGGTAACCTCATCAGCATTCATAATTTTTGATAATTTCCCTTTATGAATTACTGAAATTTTATCACTTAATTTTAATAACTCATCAGTATCTGTAGATATTAATATAATTGATTTATTTTGTTCATTGATTTTAATCAACGTCTCATGGATATAATTTATTGCCCCAACATCTAGCCCCCAAGTTGGATTAAAACAAATTAATAAATCTGGAGAGGTGATTAATTCTCTTCCGATAATTAATTTCTGTAAATTGCCTCCAGATAAAAATTGGCTTTTTAACTCTATGTTGTCTGTATTAACATTAAAGTCCGAAATTATTTTTTTTGAATGTTCTTTAATTTTATTTTCATTTATTAATCCATTATTAAAAAAATTCGAGGATTTAAAATTGTTTAGAGCTACATTTTCAAAAATTGCCATTTGTGGAATAGCAGCTTGTTCAAGTCTATCTTCTGGAGAAAAGGCCATTAAATATTCTCTTCTCTCTTGGGGATTTAAATCTCCAATATAATTTTTATTAAATTCTATAGAATTCTTGTCTGATATAATTTCACCGCTTAATACTTGAAATAATTCACTCTGGCCGTTTCCCGATATACCTGCAATTCCCAAGCACTCACCTCGATTAACAGAAAAATTAATATCACTCAAATTTGTTTCAAAAGGATCTTCGCTTATAAAATTAAGATTTATTATATTTATTAATTGATCTGATGAAGTTTTCTCTTTTTTTTTCTTTATAGTTTTTAGATTCTGACCAACCATTTTGGTAGCAAGTGACTCAACATTTTCATTGTTTATTGCACTTACAGAAACTAACTTTCCTCTCCTCATTACAGCAACTTCATCACAAAGTTCCATAACTTCCTTTAGTTTATGAGTGATATAAATAATTAAAATTCCTTCTGCTGAAAATTTTTTCAAAGATAAGAACAATTCACTTGTTTCTTGCTCTGTTAATACAGATGTTGGTTCATCCATAATTAAAACTTTAGGACTTCTTATTAGACATCTAATTATTTCTACTTTTTGTTTTTGACCCGCTGAAAGATTTAAAACAGGTATATCAAGATCAATTGAAAAATTATATTTTTTCATAATTGTATCAATTTTTTCTCTTAAACTTTCCCTTTGTTCATCTGAATCTATTATTAAGTTTTCAAATACGGATAAAGTTTCAAAAAGATTAAAATGCTGGAATACCATTCCAATATCATTTTTTTTTGCATCTAATGGCGAGTTAAGCTTTAGATTATTTTCATTTAAATAAATTTTACCTTCGTCAGGAATGATGACACCTGATAGAATTTTAACTAGTGTAGATTTTCCAGCACCATTTTCTCCAAGAAGAGCATAAATTTTACCACTATTAAATTCGAGTGAAACATTGTCGTTTGCAACACACCCAGGATATATTTTAGTTATATTTGAAATTTTAAGATTTGTATTCATTACTTAATTTAATGGTATAGAATTTCCATCCTTATTTTCCTGATATTTATTTGATAACGTTTGATATTTTTTTTTAATTTCGTCTAACTGATTTAATACATTTTCTTTTTTTGAAGTGGGTAAATTTTCAATAAGTAAATTTATATTCTGACTTTTCCAATAGGAATTTTCTTTATTATATTCTCCATCATTAATTTTAAATACCTCTTTGAGTATATTTAAATCGTGAGGAATATTAAATTCCTCATTTGTGGCAGTATACGGAAACAAATAATAAAAATTATCAAATCCAGAAAATGTGATTGCACTCAAACACATACTGCAGGGCTCATGTGAACTTAAGAACATGCAGTCTTTTTCTTTTGGTCTTGTATTTGCATCTAATTTATAAAATTTTTTAAGAGTATGCATTTCTCCATGCCACAATGGATTTTCTATTTCATTGTTTGTTTCTGCAACTACAAGCGATAAATCATCTTTTTTAATTATGGCTGCCCCAAATATTTTACTACCCTTGGCAACACCTTTTTCAGTTAAGGGTAAAACTTCTTTTAAAAATATATTTAGTATTTTTTCTAGGGCTTTTTCATTCATATGCTTGAACCATCAAATAAAGAACACAATTGTTACTATAATCAAACTTAAAAGTAATAATAAATAAATTATTTATACAACTTAAAAGTTAATAATTTATGAAACAAAAAATGTTAATTTGAACTTATGTCAAAATTAAAATCATCAATAAGTCTTATAATTATATTAATTTTTTTTTCAGGGTGTCAAACTGTTAAAGATAAAACAGATGCAATTGTTGAAAAAGAAAATGAAAAATTAAGTAAATTCCTTGGAAAATCAGCTAGCGAACTTCAGATGGAGCTTGGAAAACCAGACGAAGACTTTAAAAATGCTAAAGGCAATTTTGAGCTAGTTTATAATAGTAAAAAATACCTTGTTCCATGTGAACGTAGGTTTGAAATAAATTCAGAAAATATAGTTGTGGGTTTTGTTTCAAACGGTTGCTTTTAAAATTTATTAATTAAAATAAATCTGCTCATTATAGGTTTTTTTTAGTATCTAAGGTGCAGTTGTTCTAAAGTAATCAGTTTTTTTATATTAATTCATAGCCAATAATGTAACGTCTATTTAGTTAACGACGGAGGTTACATGGCTTCAAGAAAAACAAGAGCGGGCTCTACAAACAGTCCGGATAAAAAACTTCCATTAAATAAATCCATACCTTTAGGAATTCAGCACGTACTAGCAATGTTTGCTGGTAATATAACGGTTCCTATTATTGTGGCTGGAGTTTTTGGTCAAACGCCTGAACAAAAAATATTTTTGATTCAAATGGCTTTGTTTGTTGCGGGAGTTGCAACAATTATCCAAACAGTTGGATACAAAGAAATTGGTGCAAGACTTCCTATTGTTCAAGGAACAAGTTTTGCGTTTATACCAATTATGCTACCATTTAAAGCAGCAGGATTGGGCGCTGTATTTACAGCAGCGTTCATTGGAGGAATTTTTCAAATTTTTATTGGAAAAGTTTTAAAACCAATAAGACATCTATTCCCACCATTAGTCACTGGTATAGTTGTACTAATGATTGGATTTAGTTTGCTTAAAGTTGGTTTTATGTATGCTGGTGGAGGTGGATGGTTAATGAATAATAAACCTGAAATCTTTGCAAATGCAAATCACTTAACAGTTGCGGCTTCAGTGTTCATAGTTGCTATCTTTTTCAATCTTAGAGGAAAAGGAATGGCTTCTGCAGCATCAATTTTAATTGGAATAGTAGCTGGTTTCATAGTTGCAGCAGCACTAGGAATGGTTAACTATGGCAAAATTGCATCTGCAGCATGGTTTGCATTTCCAATGCCACTTCAATATGGAATTGATTTTGTACCTGGCGCAATAATTCTAATGTTGTTTATGTCAGTAGTTACAACAATTGAAACAATTGGAGACATAAGTGCTACGACAATGGGTGGTGCTAAACGAGAGGCAACGGATAAAGAAATATCAGGTGGAATTATGGCAGATGGTGTTGGTACTGCGTTTGGTGCAATATTTAATGCGATGCCAAATACATCCTATTCACAAAATGCAGGACTAGTTGCGTTTACAGGTGTGGTAAGTAGGCACGTTGGAACTATTGCAGGAATAGTCTTGGTTCTAATGGGATTATTTCCAAAATTAGGTGGAATAATCGCTGCAATGCCAGAGTCTGTGATTGGTGGAGCAGCAATCATTATGTTTGGAATGATTGTAGCTGCTGGTATTAAATTGATTTCAAGGGCAGAAATGGATCAAAGAAACCTATTAATCTTAGCTCTTTCTTTGTCTTTTGGAATTGGAATGTCATTGTTACCAGACTTTGTGAAAAATATTCCAGATTTTGGAATAAGTTTAAAACTACTGTTAACAACTGGACTTATACCTGCTGGATTACTAGCATTTTTTTTAAATGCTATAATGGCAAAGAAATAATTAATTTAAACTTGTGGGGAGAAATCCCCACAAGCAAGGTTTAAGACTTATTTAATTTCAATAAGCTTCTTTTTTTTATGTTCTGGAATTAATCTTTCACAAGATATTGTTAAAAGACCATCTTTAAGCTCAGCACCATTAACTTTTACATCATCAGCTATAGTGAATGATCTTGCAAATTGTCTTTGAGAAATACCTTTATGAATAATTTCCCCATTAACATCACTTTCCTCAGACTTATTAACTTGTTTTGTTCTTACGGTTAATAAATTGTCCTCGAATTCAACCTCAACGTCTTTTTTACTAAAGCCAGCCAATGCTACTTCAATTGCATAGTTGTCTTTACCTGTCTTTCGGATGTTGTAGGGTGGATAATTTGACTGCATCGTCAAATTGCCATTTCCCAACATATTTTCGAATTGGTCAAACATATCATCAAAACCAATTGAAAAAGGTCTAAGTGAGTTAAATATAGATAGATCCTTACTTGTCATAATATCCTCCTTTGTTAAGCAAGTTTATTTGTGCAAGCCCCATTAGGCGACTTACTAATTTTATATGGTAATTAATTTGTTTTTTTCAAGATTTAAAATGTACTAAATTTTTTTTGAAATCTTTAATGCAAATGCATAGTCAATAGCAATTTCTTCTATTGCCCCATCTCTTCCAGATTTTCCACCATGACCAGCATTCATTTCGGTTTTTAAAAGAAGTAAATTATTATCTGTTTTATAGTCTCTAAGTTTTGCTGTGAACTTTGCAGGTTCATCAAATAAAACTCTATTATCACTTAAACTTGTTGTAATAAAAATATGTGGATAATCCATTTTTTTAATATTGTTGTAGGGCGCATATGAAAAAATATAATCAAAGTGTTCTTTATTCTCTTTTGCATTTCCAAATTCGTCAAATTCTCCCACAGTTAAAGGTAAAGAATGATCAAGATTTGTTGTTAAAGAATCCACAAAAGGAACAGCCATTATAATTCCTAAAAATAATTCAGGAGATTGATTGACTACAGCTCCCATTAACAATCCTCCAGCCGATCCACCCATGCCAATAATTTTTCCTTTCGAGGTATAATTTTTTTTGATCAAATATTTTGCTGCATAAATATAATCTTCAAAAGTATTTTTTTTGTTGGTTAACTTTCCCTCTTTCCACCATTTCATACCTTTTTCCATACCACCTCTAATGTGAGCTGTGGCCCAAATTATATCTCTATTGATAAGACTTAATCTTGTAGAAGAAAAACTTGGAGACATAGAATTTCCATAAGACCCATATCCATACAATAAAATATTTGCAGACCCATCAATTTTTGTTTTTTTGTGTCTCGTGATTGTTAATGGAACCATTCTTCCGTCATGAGATTTAAACTCAACTCTCTCAACAATATAGTCATCTTTATTATGACCAGATGGGATCTCTTGTACTTTAACAAGTTCTTTAGATTTTGTTGCTAAATTATATTTAAATACTCTAGAAGGAGTTTTAGGTGATGAGTACCCTAAATGAACTTCATCAGTATTTCTATCTTTTTGAGTTAAGCTTACTCCTGGAACATAAACAGATTCATCAGAAAAAATTAATTCTTCTTCTATATTTGAAGAAATATTTTTGACAAATAATTTATCTAGTGCATCTGATGTTTCACCACGAATAATCCAATTTTTAAGAAATGTTAATCCACCAATTAAAACTTCCTCTTTTGCTGGAATATATGTTTTCCAATTTTGATTTTCTAAATTGTCACAAATATCAATTTTAAAGTCTTCAGCATTTTTATTTGTATGATTATAAAATTTACCATCCCATGAATTAACAGAATACAGAACACCTCTTTCTCTTTTAATAATAAGTTTTGGAGATGGATTTAATTCATCTGATTTAAAGTAATATTGCTCTGAAGTATTATGGTCAGAAGTATTTATAAAAAAATATTTTTCATCTGAGCTTTTTCCAATTCCTACCGTAAAAGCCTCGCTTTTCTCCTCAAATATTAATTCATCTTTGCCCTCAAAATCACCTATTCTATGCCTGTATATTGTTCTTGCTCTATGATTTTCATCAAGTTTAGAATAAAAAATATATTTATCATCCAAACTAAATGTTATTCCCCCTGATGTTTCTCCAATTTCTTTTGAAATAATTTTGTTTGTTTTTATATCTCTTAAATAAATTGTATAATATTCAGATCCCTTAAGATCTAAAGAGTATCCTAGATATTTGTCATTGTTACTTACTTCTAAATCTCCAACTCCAAAATATTCAGTTTTAAGTTTTTCTTTTTCTTTATCTCCATTCCATATTTCCTCAATATTTTCTGAACCAATTTTTTTTCTAAGTTTTATGGAATAATTTCCTTTTGTTGTAGTTTTTGTCCAATACTCATAGGTGTGATCTTTATAGGGCAAAGATTCATCATCTAATTTAATTCTTGCTTTAATCTCATCAAATAATTTTTTTTGGATATCTTTTGTGTCTTTTAAATGATGCTCTGAGTAAGCATTTTCATCTTCTAAATATTTTCTCACTTCAGGATCTAACTTGCTTTTATCTCTGAGAACTTCCAAAATATTATCTTGATGAATCCAGCTGTAATTGTCTTCCCAATCAATATTGTGACAAGTTTTTATCTCTAGTTTTTTTTTAAGTTGTGGTACTTTCATCTAATAAGGAAATATATGAATATTATTATTTATCTACTTGTAATTTTAGTCATCTTATATTTTTTATTAAGATGGTGGTCAAATATTTCTCCAAAAAAAATGTCAAAAGGAGTGAGGCTGATAACAATTTTATTGTTGGCTTTATTAGCAGTTTTATTTGCTATTGGTGGAAAATTTCTACTCACATTGCCATTAACTCTTGCAAGTCTTGCTTTAGTTAAACTTAAAGGTTTATCATTGATACAATTGCTTTCTCTTTATAGACTTATTCAAACTTTGAGGAATTCTGGAAGATTTTCTTTTAATCAGTATCAAAATAATAACTCTTCATCATTATCAATATCTGAGGCATATAAAATTTTAAATTTAGATATTAATAAAAAACCAACCAAAGAGGCATTAAATAAAGCTTACCAAAAAATACAAAAAAAAATTCACCCAGATATTTCTCCAGAGACTTCAAGATTATCAGCTATAGTCAATGAAGCTAAAGAAATAGTTCTTAAAGATATTTCTTAATTAATTATTGATATTAGTTTTTCATAAATCTTATCTGGATTTATTTTATCTTTCCCGTGAGTGTTGTGAGAAACAGTAGTTTCTCCATCAGGAATTATTGGATACATATTTGTATTATAAGAACCATAAATTAATGGTGTATCTGCCATTAATGTAATCGTTTTAATTCCTAATGCTGATGATAAATGTGAGAAACTTGTATCATTGCAAATTGCAACATTACAATTTTTTATAATAGGTAATGTTTCTTTTATACTGAGGTTGTCTAAAGCAACACACTTTTCTCTAAATTTTGTACTTAATATTTCCATTAAGATTTTTTGCTCATCTTCATTTTTACCTGTAGCTAAAAAAAACTTACATTTTTTAATATTTTCTAATCTTTCCATTACGTTTAGAAAAGTTTTTGATGGGATTCTTTTTGTTGGACCAGAGCCACCTATACCCAACAAAATATTAAGTTCATCATTTATACTAAATTTTACTGCTGATTTTTGAACCAGATCATTATCAATTTGAATTTCTGGATTATCACTAGTTTCAATATTTAAATATCTTTTTATTAATTTTTTAGCAGATTCTGTAATATGTTGATTTTGTTTTTCAAATAAAGGGTATTGAAATATTTGTTTAATACCTGCATATCTTGAAATTAAGTTATACCTCAAAGATGAATTAAAAATAAAAACTTTATCGAAATTATATTTTTTAAGATCACTTGCTAATTTAAAAAATCCTTTAAAACCATCATGTTTTTTATTTATTTTATTATCTCTTTCTAAGTGAATTATTTCATCAATATAATTTGTTTGATTTAAAAACTCGTTAGCTTTTGAATTTTCTTTCACCAACAAACTAACGGGCACTCCAAATTTATTTGAAATAGCTCTAATATAGGGCAGGAAAATTACCGTATCACCTATACCCATCCTGTTTTGAATAGCTAATATTTTCATAGTTAATTTATAAACTTTACTAATTAATATTTTTATATAAATTTTTACTATGAGTAAAATTAAAGGCATTTATGCGGCTTCAATGTCTATCTTAAATGATGATTTGACGCTTGATATTAAAAAAACCATTCTGCACGCAGAAATGGTTATAGAAAATGGTTGTCACGGAGTAGCTATATTTGGAAGCACAGGGCAGGCTCAACTTATACCTGTCTCTGAAAAAATTAATTTGTTAAATCATCTGACTTCAAGCAAACACAAAGAAAAATATATTATTGGCACTGGTTTAAATTCTTTAGGTGAAACAATTAATTTAATGAGAGTTTCTAAATCTTTAGGTTTTAATAGATTCTTAATTATGCCGCCTGCTTATTATAAATATGGAGATAAAGAAGTAATAGAATTTTATAGCAAAATAGTAGAGGTAATTTCTGATTGTGAAATAGTGTTATATAATTTTGAAAAACTTTGTGGTTATAAGTTTAGTATTGAATGTATTGAAGAGTTAGTAAAAAAATATCCAAAAAATATTATTGGAGTAAAAGATAGTTCTTACAACCTTTTTGAAAACTTAAAGATTGATAATTTTTCAGTTTTACCTGGATCAGAGTCCAAATTATTCAAAGGGCTTCAATTAGGTTGTTCAGGAATTATTACAGCTACATGTAATGCTACTTCTTCACTGGCAAGAAAAGTATATGATGATTTTAATGATGGACATGATCAGACAGTAAACCAAAACCTTTGTGAGGTAAGAGCTGAATTTGAAAAATATAATTTGATTTCAGGTTTACACACGTACTTTAGTAAAAAAGAAATATATTATAAAAATCTTTTACCACCACTTAGTATTTTAAATTCTAAAGATGAAACAGATTTAATCAATAATTTAGAAAAATTAAATTTTTCATTAAAAAATACTCAGGCGGCTTAAATGCAATTAGCTAGATTTTTAAATAATGTTTTTAAAAAAGATGGATTTATATTAGTTGACGCTAATTCAAAAAGTTACATTATTGGAAATCCAAAAAGTGAAAACCCTATAAAATTAAAAATTTTAAATAAAAATCTTCATTATAAGTTACTATTTCATCCCGATTTATATTTTGGTGAAGCATATACAGATGGTGAAATAATCATAGAAAATGGAACGCTAACTGATTTTTTGGATCTTTCTTTAATGAATTTTGGAAGAGGAGACTTAAATTTTTTTAGTTATTTAATTAATAGATTAAGAGGTTCTTATAGATATTTAACTAATTTTAATTTTATAAAAAAATCTAAGATGAATGTTTCGCATCATTATGATATTTCGGATGATCTTTATGACTTATTTTTGGATCCTAAAAGACAATATTCATGTGCATATTTTAAAAATGAAACAGATACATTGGAAACTGCTCAAAATAATAAAATTCAACATATAATAAAAAAACTTAATATAAAACCAAATCAAAAAGTTTTAGATATTGGATGTGGATGGGGTTCTCTAGCAATAGATATTGCAAAAAGTGCAAACTGCGAAGTAACAGGTATTACACTTTCAGAAAATCAATTTAATTACTGCAAGAAAAGAGCAAAAGAGCTTAATTTAGAAAATCAATTAAAGTTTAAGTTAATGGATTATAGAGAGCTTAATGAAAAATTTGATAGAATAGTTAGTGTTGGGATGTTTGAACATGTAGGAAGAAAATTTTATAAAAAATTTTTTTCACAAGTCGAAAAACTTTTAAAAGATGATGGAGTATCATTAATTCATACTATAGGATCAGTTAATCCACCAAGAGATCCACATCCATGGATCACTAAGTATATTTTTCCAGGAGGCTATACCCCAAGTCTAAGTGAGGTAACAACACCAATTGAAAAAGCAGGCCTAATCGTTGCAGATATTGAGGTTTTAAGACTTCATTACTCACATACATTAAGACATTGGAAAGAAAATTGTATTCGAAATAAAGATAAAATTATTGAAATGTTTGATGAAAGATTTTTTAGGATGTGGGAATTTTATCTTGCTGGTTGTGAGATGGCATTTAAGTGGGGAGATCAAGTTGTATACCAATTTCAATTAACAAAGAATTATTCTTCTACGCCTGTTACAAGAGACTATATTTATCAATAAATAATTGGTAGAAACTAACTTCCTTAAAATGAAAAAAAAGAAAAAAAAATCAAAAAAAAGTATTTCTAAAAACCAAAGAAAAATAAAAAAAAGAGTTAAAAAAACATCTAAAAAGTCAAATAAATTTAATATTAAAAATAAATTAGTAAAAAGAATTAAGAGTCGAAGAAAACAAAAAAATAATAAATCAAAAAAATCAAAAAATCTAAAAAAATCAACAAAGATTTCAAAAAAATTTAAATCTACATCACCAAAGAAACCAGATTTTCTTTTAAAGCTAGTTAACTTTCAAAATTCTCTAAAGCCTGAGTTTAAGTTTAGATTAAATTTTGGTTTTGAAAAATATATCCAAGCATTTTTTGATAAAATAGCGGACACAATTTCACAATACAAAATTCTAAAAAAAGATGAAACAAGAAGATTAAAAATAGAAAAACAAGAAAAAGAAAGATCAGAAAAGATTGAAGCCGCAAAAGAAAAGCAAAAAGAGGTTGAATTAAAAGTTAAATTAAAAGAACAAGCTTTAAAAGATGAAATTAGATTGGAAAAACAAAGAACAAAAGAAATAAAACTATTTTTAAGAAAAGAACAAGCTCTTTTAAGAATTGAACAAGCAGAAAAACAAAAGCAATTTTTACAACAATTAAAATTAGATAAGCAAATTGAAAAATTCAGAGTTAGAGAGGTTAAAGAATTAGAGAAATTGGAAAAAATTTCCTTAAGAGAAAAGAGAGAGGATTATGTTGGCTTACAACAAAGAATAGAAAGATTAAAAGAAAAATATCGAATTATAAGAGATCAAAAAATTAGAGAAAGAGTAGAGGCTTTAGGAGTTAAAATTCAAGGAGATGAAGATAGAGAAACACTTTTACAAAAAGAAAAAGAATATACTTTAGCAAGACAGAAAATTGAGTTTGCTCTCGAAAGTTTTTACAGAAGTGCTAGCAGTTTAGTATTTCAATTAAACAAAAGACACATAACAAGACATATGTCCATCTTTAGATGTATAGACAGAAGATTTGAAACAGGAGAAATATTTGTTAAATGGGATGAAGCTTCAGATGATGAATGGCTTTTATTAATTTATATAAAAAATAATTCACCAGATGAAGGAATAGTTATTGAAGACAAAACCAATCCGGAAAAAAATATTTCTCATGAGTTTAAAAATAATGAAATATTTAAGGCCTCAGATACCATGGTTGATGCTCTTACGCAGTTAATCGCAAGAAAAAGAGCCAAAAATATCAATTAAATTATACTGGATAATTAAGTATCATTAAGAATGTTACTTTCTTCAATACTAATGATTATTTTGTATCTAGGATTAAAATATGTTCTTGCATGGATAAGGTATTTTAACAGTCTAGACTCTAGATTAGGCCAATCTACCTGGCGATGGAGTTATGATTATCCCGTAGTTGGTGAAAGAGATATTTCAGATCTAGATGATAAAACTTTTGTTAGACTGAGGAGAAAAAGAAATAGAGTTATAACTCTTATGTATTCAATTTTATTAATTATGTTTTTATTATCTATGTCTTTACTTAGTGAATTTTTAATATTTTTTTTAACTTAGTTTTTTAAGTTGCTTTTTATTTTTTAAATATAAAAAAAAGGCAATTATTTCATACCCATATTTAAAGATTGTGAAAATTATCGGTAGTTTGAAAAATTTATATAAAAATTTATATTTTGGAATTTTTTTCCAAACATAAAGAAATGCCTCTGCACCTTGAATAATTTTACCATTTTCCTTAACATGTAATCTTCTTAATAATTCTTTATCATTTCTAGATGTTTCTTTTTCAGCATCTGAGTTATTTGTTATATCTATCCAGTCAATATCTTTGATATTTTCTTTTTTATATAAGTTAATTTCTGATCTACAGATTTTACAAGAGTTATTAAAAAATACTTTCATTTAACAATAATTAACTTTTAATAATTTATTGTACATGCGTAAAATGATCAGTTGAAAATTATCAACAAACCACTATTTAAGATGAATGAATAATTTTTTTAACAAATCTGATTTAACAAGACAAGATGCAGATAAAATAGTGTCTGAAACACTAAATAATTGTGATGACGGTGAGCTTTATTTAGAGGAGTCTAAATCAGAGTCAATTTTGTTAGATGACAATAAAATAAAAAGCTCAAACTATAGTTCTGATTTAGGATTTGGTTTAAGAGCCATTTCAGATGAGGTTGTTGCCTATTCTTATTCAAATGAAATATCAAAAGATTCACTAAAAAATTCTTCAGAAAACCTTAAATCGACTCTTAAATCAATTAAAGGCACATATAATCATGAAATTCCAAAATCTAACAAAAAATTTTATGAAGATATTAATCCAATTGAACAAAAAACTTTAGACTCGAAATTAGAAGTTTTAAATAAAGTAAATGATTTTTTAAGAAAAAAAGATGGATCAGTAAAACAAGTGACTGCTAGTTTTGCTGGAGAGCAAAAATCAATTGAAATTATTCGATCAGGTGGAGAAGCGCTCACCGATATACGTCCATTAATTAGATTTAATGTCTCTGTAATGTTGGAAAAAAATGGAAGAAAAGAAACGGGAGTATATGGAATTGGTGGCAGACAATCTTATGATGATTATTTAAAAAATGATAATTGGAAAAATGTTTGTGAAGAGGCTTTTAGAATTGCATCAGTAAATTTAGAAAGCAAACCAGCACCTGCAGGTGAGATGAAAGTAGTCTTAGGACCTGGTTGGCCTGCCATATTAATTCATGAAGCAATTGGTCATGGTCTAGAAGGAGATTTTAATAGAAAAAAAACATCAGCATTTCACGATCTTATGGGAGAAAAAGTTGCAAGTGAGGGAGTAACAATTGTTGATGATGGTACCATAGATAATAGAAGAGGTAGTTTAACTATTGATGATGAGGGAACGCCAACTGAGCGAACAGTTTTAATTGAAAATGGTATTCTTAAAAACTTTATGCAAGACAGGCACAATGCAAGATTAATGAATACAAGATCTACCGGATCTGGAAGAAGAGAAAATTATAGACATATTGTTTTGCCAAGAATGAGAAATACAATGATGTTAAGTGGCAATCAAACTCAAGATGAGATGATCAAATCTGTTGATAAAGGAATTTTTGCAGTAAGTTTTGGAGGTGGCCAGGTAGATATTACATCTGGAAAATTTGTATTTAATTGTACTGAGGCTTACGAAATAAATAATGGTAAAATTGGATCTCCAATTAAAGGCGCAACACTTATTGGTGATGGACCATCAATACTTAAAGAAGTATCGATGGTAGGAAATGATATGATGTTAGATCCAGGCATAGGAACTTGTGGAAAAGCAGGACAAGGAGTTCCTGTGGGAGTTGCTCAACCTTCAATTTTGATCGATAAAATGACAGTTGGTGGAACAAAACTTTAAAGTATTATGGTTAAGGATCAAGAATTTCTAAAATCGAAAGCTTCATATTGTTTAGATTTAGCAAAAAAAATGGGAGCAACTGATGCAAGTGTTACAGTTGGTCACTCAATTTCAGAAACAGTTAATTTTAGAAATAAATCCCTAGAAGCCTCAGATAGATCAGATGGATTGGCATTAAGTATAGAAACTTATTCGGGTAAAAGAAGGTCATCAATTTCATCATCAAATTTACTAGATGAAAATATAAAAACTTTAATTGAAAAATGCTTTGAAACTACAAAAATTACACCAGAGGATGAATTTAATTCTTTGCCTGATAAAAATTTATTAGCCAAACACATTAGTAGCCTTAATTTGTACGATGAAACAAGATTCGAAAACGATAAAAAAATAAAATATTTAAAAGATTTAGAGGAGTCTGCTTCAACAGATAGTCAAATTATAAATACAGAATCTAGTTTCACTGAAAATAAATCAAATTTTATACTAGCTAATAGTGACGGTTTCTGTGACGGTTATAAAACTTCTTCTTTTGCGGCTTCTTGTGTAACAGTTGCAAAAGATGAAAATAGCATGGAAAGAGACTACGAATTTTCTAGCAAACGTCATTTGTCTGATATTAAGCAAGCAATAGATCTCGGAAATAAAGCTGCCAAGCAAACTATTAGAAAATTGAGCCCTAAAAAAATTGGAAGTGAGAAGATTAGCATAATTTTTGATAAAAGAATTTCAAAGGGGATGTTAAGTGCTTTTGCAAGTGCAATATCTGCCTCTGCAATTGCAAGAGGTACTTCATTTTTAAAGGATAAAATTGATCAACAGGTTTTTGCTAATTCGATAAATGTAATTGATAAACCAGATATAATTAAAGGAATGGGTTCTCAAAATTTTGATTCAGAAGGTGTAAATTCAAATACATTACAACTTATAGAGAATGGAATACTTAAAAATTATCTTGTGGACACTTACAATGGAAAAAAATTAAATTTAAAATCAAATGGAAGAAGTGGTGGAACTACCAATTTATATTTTGAAAAAGGAAATATAAGCTATGAGGATCTTATGAAAAAAAATTCAAGAAGTCTTTATATTACTGAAACTATTGGCCACGGATCTAATCTTGTAACAGGAGATTATTCAGTAGGGGCCACTGGTTTTTTAGTTGAAGATGGAGAATTTAAATATCCTGTTAATGAAATAACAATTGCTGGTAATTTTAAGGATATGTTCAAAAATATAATTTTAGCTAATGATTTAGAATTTGAATATTCAGTCAATTCACCAACTATGATGATAGAAGGTATGACTGTTGCAGGAAAATGAGTAGTTATTGTGTAATTGGCTCTGGAATTTCTGGAGCAACAATAGCTAATTTATTAAGTAAAAAAAATTCTGTACATATTTATGACAAAGCTCGAGGTCCAGGTGGTAGATCTTCTTTTAAAAGATTAAATAAGTCAAAAGGATTTGACCATGGTGCACAATATATTTCTCCTAAATCAATTCAATTTAAAAAATTTGTTGAAAAATTATGTAAAAAAAAAATTTTAAAAAAATGGGGTGGCAAACATGTTTTTTTACATAAGTTAAAAAAAGAAAATAAAAATCATGTTAAAATAATTGGCTGCAAAGGCAACAATGATATTAGCAAACATCTAATAAAGAATCTAAAATGTAATTTTCAAAGTGAGTTAGAGCAGATTAAATATATTAAAAATAAATGGAAATTAGATTTTAAGAACAACCAAACAAAATATTATGATAAATTAATATTAACTTGTCCATTCCCACAATTAAAAAAATTATCAAAAAAATTTATAAAAGATCCGTTCATCAAACAAAAAATTAAAATGGATGCAAATATTACAGTCATGATCGAAATTGAAAAAACAAATCAAAACATATCAAGTTATTTATTTGATGACAAAATTTTAGGATGGGCAGCTAAAGAAAACAGTAAAAAAAGATTTAAAAGTAATAATGATTTATGGACATTACAAAGCACAAACTTATGGGCAAATAAAAAAATAAATAAAAATAGAGAAAATAAAGAAAAAAATTCAAAGATTTTGATTGATCGATTTTTTAAACTTACTGAAATTAAAAAAACAAAAACACTAACTTCATTAAACCATGGTTGGAAATATTCCTCAAATTCAAGACCCTTAAAAGTTAAAAGTTATTGGAATACTAAATTAAATTTAGGTGTGTGTGCAGATTGGTTTGTAGGTCCTAGAGTAGAAGCTGGATGGATAAGTGCAAACGATCTTTTTAAAAAAATAAATAAATAATTTTATTCAAGATTTTTTAAGCGATATTCCCAATTTCCCATTCTCTCATATGTAATTTTAACAATCACTGAAGTTTTTTTATCAAGCCAAATGTTGAAATTTAATTTTTTATCTTCTGGAAGAGACATATCTTTAGATGTAAGTTTGAAATGATCTGTTTCGTATTGTTTGCCATTAATTGAAATATTTTCCTTATCAATAAAAGTAACTATTTGTTCTTTTATACTTCCAGAAATAGGGCTTATTTGGCTTTCTGCTTGTAAAATTTTATGACTCCACCAATTTCCAATAATATTTTTAATAGAAGCTTCACCTGAGTATGAAGATCCTTTAATATCAAATTTTTTATTATTTTTATCTAGTTTTAAGTTAACAAATTTTTCTTTTTTATTTTGAAGTGTCTTTGATTGAAAAGATATTAAATTATCTTTTAAATAGATTTCTTCTCCATATCCCTCTACTTTAAATATTGTTGCAGATAGTAATTTTACCTCAAATTTATATTGATTTTTTACTATCGTTTTTTCACCATCTCTTTTAAAATAATAATTATTATATCCGATTACTTCATCATTTCTCAAGATCTCCATTTCTATTTTGTCAAATTTGTTATAATGACCTATATGAGCTAGAGAAATTGATGAGAAAAATACAACAAGTAAAATAATTGCAAACTTTTTCATTTGCTGGTTACAATATTAGAATTTTTCATTAATAGATATAGCTTATTACAATTATGTTTTTAAAAATAAAAAAAATTCCAAAAGTAAAATGGAGTTCAGAAAAACCATTTAATTTTAAACCAAAATTTTCTACATTTTTCTTCTTATGTTTTGGTTTGTCTTTATTTGGATTAGGTGAAGGATTGTTAATTGTTTCATTCACAGGAGCCTCTCCCTGGAGTGTTTTAGCCCAAGGTATTTCTTTAAATGTTAATTTAAGTATTGGAACTATCACTTTATTAATAAGTATTGCTGTTTTAATTTTATGGATTCCTCTTGGGCAAAAACCAGGGATGGGCACAATATTTAATGCTTTGATAATTGCAATTATGATTGATCTTTGTATTAAATATGTTCCAACACCATCAAATTATATTCATCAATTATTTTTAGCTGTAATTTCTGTAATCATGGTTGGAATAGGCGGGGGTATTTACTTAGTATCAAATTTAGGAGCCGGTCCTAGAGATGGGCTTATGATAGGATTACAAAAAGTAACAAATTTTCCTATAGCTGTAGTAAGAGCAACATTAGAAATTTCAGTTGTAAGTATTGGATGGTATTTAGGAGGAACAGTAGGGGTTGGAACTTTATTGTTCGCATTTGGCATAGGTCCTTGTGTTGCTCTAGGACTTTATTTAGTTGATAAAACTTTTGATTAGGCTGCAGCTATAGCTTTTTCGCTTTTTTTTCTTTCGTGGGGATCAAGAATTGCTTTTCTCAATCTACATGAGTCTGGAGTTATCTCTAAAGCTTCATCTGTATTAAGCATACTTAATTGTTCTGCAATTGACATTTTTCTTACAGGTGTAAGTACAACATTCTCATCTGTGCCCTGAGTTCTCATATTTGTAAGTTTCTTACCCTTCATTACATTTATGATCATATCACCTGGTTTTGGTGAAAGACCAACAATCATTCCAGGATAAACAGAGTCATTATGTGTAACAAACATTTCTCCTCTCGCCTGTAAGTTAAAGATTGCGAATGCAACAGCTTTTCCTTGTTCCATCGAGATTAAAGCTCCATTTCTTCTACCCTCCATTTCTCCTTCAAAAGGACCATAGCTATGGAATATTCTGTTGATCACTCCGTTTCCTTTTGTAAGTGTAAGAAATCTACTTGTGTACCCCATTAGGCCTCTAGTAGGTGCGTGAAAAATTAATCTTTTTTTGTTAGTTCCAGTATCTTTTAATTCTATTAGTTTACCTTTTCTTCTATTCATTGAGTCAATTACTTTTGATGAATGTTCTTCATCAAGGTCCATAGTAATTTCTTCAATTGGCTCGAGTTTATTTCCACTCTCATCAGTTTTGTATAAAACCTTTGGAGGGCTAACTGTCATTTCAAAACCCTCTCTTCTCATTTGAGTTAAAAGAATTTCTAACATTAGCTCACCTCTACCACTTACAACAAAAGAGTCTTTACCCTCGTTTTCTGAAAATGTAATACCAACATTATTTTGAGCTTCTTGAACCAATCTATCTCTTATTTGAGTGCTGGTTAGTTTCTTACCTTCAGTTCCAGCTAAAGGTGAAGTATTTACAGTAATTGTAATTGACATTGTAGGAGGATCTATTGGAGTCGCAGGGATCGGTTCATTTACCTCTAGGTCACATATTGTATCAGCAACGTTTGCTTTTTCTAACCCAGCAACAACAACAATATCCCCAGCTTCACCAACATCTATTGGAACTTTTTTAGTTCCTTCATATCTAAATATTTTTGTTAATTTTCCTTCGTCAACTATATCACCATTTAAATTGATTGCTTTTATTGATTGATTAGCTTTCGCGGTGCCTTGTGTAATTCTTCCAACCAAACTTCTTCCTAAAAAACTATCTGCATAAAGTAGTGTTGATAACATTGCAAAAGGTTTAGTTTTATCAAGTTCGGCAGGTTTTACATGATCAACAATTAAATCTAACAAAGGATTTAAATTTTCTCTTGGACCATCAACTTCATGATCAGCCCAACCTGATCTTCCACTTGCATAAAGAACTGGAAAATCTAATTGTTCTTCATTTGCATCTAAGCTAACAAATAAATCAAATGTTTCATCTAAAACTTCATTAGCTCTTTGATCAGCTTTATCTAATTTATTAATAACAACAATTGGCTTTAATCCTTGTTTCAGTGCTTTTGATAATACAAATTTTGTTTGAGGCATAACACCCTCTGCAGAGTCAATTAATAGTAATGCTCCATCTGCCATACTTAAAACTCTTTCAACTTCAGCAGCAAAATCTCTATGGCCTGGAGTATCGATTATATTTATTCTTGAATTGTTCCAGTTAATTGAAGCAGGTTTAGCTAAAATTGTAATTCCTCTTTCTTTCTCGAGCTCTCCCGAGTCCATTAATCTTTCATCAACAACTTCATTCTCTCTAAATGAACCGCTTTGTTTCATTAAATTATCAATTAGAGTAGTTTTGCCATGATCAACATGGGCTATAATTGTGATGTTTCTTATATTATTGCTCATAAATTCTGGCTCTTATACATATTTAAAAGGATATTAAAACTCAAAAAAACTCATAACTGGCTTGAATAATTTTCAAAATTCAGGATTAATTTGTCTTTTTTTGCTTATCTTTTTTAAGTTTTCTTTTTTCTTTAAAGCTCAATTTAGGTTTTTTTTTAACACTAGAGTCTTTAAATGATTTACCACTATATCTTTTCGACATCATTAAACTTCACATAAAAAAAAGGCCATCTTAAGATGGCCTTTTAAATTTTGTTTATAAAATGATGAATTACATTCTATTTAAGTAATTCTATAATTACTGATTTACTTATCTTTTTTTAAAATTATTCATCATTGTTCATCATTTTAAGGGTCAAATTCAAAAGGAAATCAAAAGATTTGTTCATTGAAATTTGTATTAGATAACAAAATATGTTTAATTTTAAATATTAAAAGAATAATTTCTATTTTTTTATATCATCAATGAACAAAATGAATGATTTTGAAAAAGCAAAACAATTGTTTCAACAAGGATTAAATAATTTACAAGATGAAAACTATGATGATGCCGAAGAAAAACTTTTAGAATGTTTAAAGTTAGTACCCAATAGAATTTCAACAATTCAAAATTTAATTGCCATATATATTGCTACAGAACAGAAAAATAAATTAAAAGAAATATTAAACTCACACAACCATCTAATTAATGAACAAGAAATACAATATGGTTTTGCTTTTGATCAATACTTTGATAAAAATTATTCAAAGTCAATTGAAATCTGTAAAAAATTAATAAATTTAGATAACTTCAAGTATTCTATTAGTGATTTATTAGCATCAAATTTCAAAAAGCAAAAATTATTTTTACAATCTTTAAAGATATATAAAAAAAAATTAAAAGAAAAAAAGGATTATTTAATTTATTACAATATTGGTACTCTTTTTTTAGATTTAGGTCGAATTAATAAAGCAATATATTATTTTAAAAAAAGTGAAGATTTAAAAAAAATTGATAACTCAAATTTATGGAATTTATCATTATGTTATCTAACCTTAGGAAATTTAGATAAAGGATTTGATTTATATGAGTACAGATGGTTAAAAAAATTTAACAAACCAATAAAAAAATTTGAGAACATCAAAACTCCATTAAATACTGATGAGATCATTAATAGAAATATTTTAATATCTGATGAACAAGGATTAGGAGATACTATACAATTTTCTAGATTTGTAATTGAATTATTGAAATATACAAAGAAAATTACTTTTGTTGTTAACGCTAAACTTGTAAAATTATTATCAAATTTAAATGAAAATATTCATGTTATTGAGTATAATGATTTAAAAACAAACAATTTTGATTTTCACTTATCATTATGTAGTTTACCCACATTTCTGAGAATTAAAGATATAAATGATATCAATTATTATCCTCTAAATTTTGATAATAATAATAAAATAAATTTAGATAAAAATAATATTAATATTGGTTTATCATGGTCGGGCAATCCAAATTTTCCCTTAGATGAGTACAGATCAATATCATTTGAAAATTTTAAAGAAATTTTGAATATAAAAAGAATAAATTTCTTTAAGTTATCTCAAAATATTAGAAATCAGGAGTTTTTAAATTATAATTCATTTTCAAATTTGTTTGATTTTGGTGATAAATCTCTTTTTGAAGTATCTGAAGTTATGAAGGAACTTGATTTAGTTATTTCCTCCGATACATCAATTATTCATTTGGCAGGAATATTAGATATTAAATCTATTCTATTACTAAATTATAATTCAGATTGGAGATGGTTTGAAGATGATAAAAAAACTGTTTGGTATCCATCTGTTGAAATTATTAAACAAAAAACTTTTAATTCATGGGATAATGTTTTTTATGAATTAAAAGAAAAAATAGAAAAATTAACTTATAAATAAAAAACCCCCAGAAATTTCTTTCTGAGGGTTTCTAATTTGTTTAACTCTTCTAAGTAGAATGTTTTGGTCGGGGAACCGTATTACATTCCCATTCCACCCATTCCACCCATGCCGCCCATACCACCAGGCATTCCACCAGGCATTCCACCAGCAGCATCTTTTTCCTCTGGTTTGTCAGCAATCATTGCTTCTGTAGTTACCAATAATCCAGCAATTGAAGCGGCATCTTGAAGAGCAGTTCTCACAACTTTAACTGGGTCTATTATACCCTTTGCAAACATATCACAATACTCTTCACTTTGAGCATCGTACCCATGAGTTTTTTTCTTTTGCTCTAACAATTTACCAACTACAACTGAACCATCTACACCAGCATTTTTAGTAATTTGTCTAATAGGAGCCTCTAATGCTTTTCTCACAAGGTCAACACCAGCTTTCTGGTCATCACCTTTTGCCTTAACTTTATCAAGTTCTTGAGCAGCATAAAGAAGTGCACAACCACCACCAGTAACAATACCTTCTTCAACAGCAGCTCTAGTTGCATTCAAAGCATCTTCAACTCTATCTTTTCTTTCTTTAACTTCAACTTCGGTTGCACCACCAACTTTAATTACTGCAACTCCACCAGCTAACTTAGCAAGTCTCTCTTGAAGTTTTTCTCTATCATAATCAGAAGTAGTTTCTTCAACTTGTTGCTTGATAGATGCACATCTAGCTTCGATGTCAGATTTTTTACCACTTCCATTTACAATAGTACTATTATCTTTATCAACTTTTATCTTTTTACAAGATCCAAGATCATCAAGTTTAACATTTTCAAGTTTGATACCTAAATCTTCAGATATAACCTGACCACCTGTTAAAATAGCAATATCTTCAAGCATAGCTTTTCTTCTATCACCAAAACCTGGAGCTTTAACAGCCACAACCTTTAAACCACCTCTTAGTTTGTTTACAACTAAAGTTGCCAAAGCTTCACCTTCAACATCTTCAGAAATAATCATAAGTGGTCTGCCAGCTTGAACAACAGCCTCTAAAAGAGGAACCATTGGCTGTAAATTAGTTAATTTTTTTTCGTGTAATAAAATAAATGGGTTATCTAGTTCTGTAGTCATTTTATCACTGTTGGTAATAAAATATGGTGATAGATATCCTCTATCAAACTGCATACCTTCAACTACATCTAATTCTGTTTCAATACCTTTATTTTCTTCAACAGTAATAACACCCTCGTTTCCAACTTTTTGCATTGCTTTTGCAATCATCGTTCCGATTTCTTTATCACCATTTGCAGAAATTGTACCAACTTGTGCAATTTCATCACTGTCTTTAACTTTTTTTGCAGATGCAACAAGGCTTTCTTTTACTGTTTCTACAGCAGCATCGATTCCTCTTTTTACGTCCATTGGATTCATGCCAGCTGTTACATACTTCACACCTTCCTTGACAATTGCTTGCGCAAGTATAGTTGCAGTGGTAGTTCCATCACCAGCTTCATCGTTAGTTTTGCTAGCAACTTCTTTAACCATTTGTGCGCCCATATTTTCAAACTTATCTTCAAGGTCTATTTCTTTAGCTACAGAAACACCATCTTTAGTAATTCTAGGTGCACCATAAGATTTATCCATTACAACATTTCTTCCTTTTGGTCCTAAAGTCACTTTAACAGTATCAGCTAGGATATTTACACCTCTAATCATTGCTGCTCTTGCCTCAGCATCAAATTTAACAATCTTTGCCATTATTTTTCTCCTTTAAATTAAATTACTTACCTGAAATACCCATAATGTCAGACTCTTTCATTATGCTGTATTCTTTCCCATTAATTTTGACTTCAGTTCCTGACCATTTGCCAAATAATACTTTATCACCAACTTTAACGTCCATTGGAATTATTTTTCCATCTTCTGTCTTTGCTCCACCACCAATAGCAACAACTTTGCCCTCTTGAGGTTTTTCTTGAGCTGTGTCAGGGATAATTATTCCTCCAGCAGTTTTTTCACTACTGTCTAATACTTCAATTAAAACTCTGTCATGTAACGGTTTAAACTTCATAAATTCTCCTTTATAATTCTTTATAAATATGAGCTTCATATAGATATTTCACTGTCTATTTCAAGATTAGAAACTCTTTTGGATATTAATATTGCTAGGAAATTCTTGATTTTATGGTTTATACCATAAAATATGACTAAAAATTTAGATTATGAGGGCCTAAAGTCCATTGCTGATAATTATGATCTTTTTTACATTGATTTATGGGGCGTTGTACACAACGGAATAAATCTACACAAACAAGCAATTAGGGTTCTCGAAGAATTAGAGAAAATGGAAAAAAAATTTGTCCTTTTAACAAATGCCCCTAGGCCAACGAGTATAGTCACAAGACAATTAGAAAAAATGGGTATGAAAAAAATATTAAGAGATCATGTTTTTACATCTGGACAGGCTGCATTATTGTTTCTTACAAAAAATTATAGAAAAAAATTTTTTTTTCACATTGGACCACCAAAAGATTTTGACTTGTTCAACGATTTTAAAGAATTCAAACAAAATGAAATTAAAAAATCTGAATATTTGTTGTGTTCTGGATTGTTTGAAAATCATTTTGAAGATTTAAGCTATTACAAAAATCTTCTTGAACAACACACCAATAAAAAGATGATTTGTACTAATCCCGATCTAATTGTAGATAAAGGAGATACAAGAGAACTTTGTGCTGGTTCAGTAGCTATGGTGTTTGAAAAAATGGGAGGAGAAGTTGTTTATTTTGGAAAACCACATCAAGAAGTATATGATCTATCAATTGACAATAATAATAAAAAAATTTTAGCAATTGGTGACAATCTAAACACTGATATTAAAGGTGCAAATCTTTTAAATTATGACTCTTTACTAATTTCCAATGGAATACATAGAAATGAAATTAAAATTGAAGGTATACAAAAAGTTTCAAAGGAATATGAAGTAATTGTAAATTTTGTTCAATCGGATTTAAAATGGTAAAACACTATTATAATTTTAAAATAAAAAAAAATCATAAAGGATCAATAATTTTGATAGGTAATTTTGATGGATTACATTTAGGTCATCAAAAATTATTTCGATTGGCTCAATTATATAAAAAAAAATATAATTTAAAAGTTGGTGTTATTAATTTTGACCCAATGCCAAAAATGTTTTTTAATAGTTCTATTAAAAATTTTAGACTTTCAAATATAAATCAGAAAATTAAATTGCTTAGGGAATTAAAAGTAGATTTTGTAATAACAAAAAAATTTGATAAGAGTTTTTCAAAAACCAAAGCTTTAAATTTTATAAAAAATATTCTTAATAAAAAATTAAATTCTAAATTTATTTTTGTTAGTAATAATTTTAGATTTGGAAACAAAAGAGAAGGAGATGTTAACTTATTAATAAAAAATGAGAAAACTTATAATTATAAAGTTGTAAAGCCAAAACCACTAATTAAAGATAAAAAGATCGTATCCTCATCTTTAATTAGAGGCATGCTAGAGAATGGATTTTTAAAAAAATCAAATAAGCTTTTAAATAGAAATTGGACAATAGAAGGAATAGTTCAAAAGGGAAGACAGGTTGGCAAAAAAATTGGCTTTCCAACTTGTAACATAGATATAAAAGATTATGTCTTAGCAAAACCAGGTGTTTATGCTGTGAAAGTTTTAAGGAAAAATAATTCTAAATATCTTAAAGGAATTGCTAATCTTGGATATAGACCAACATTTAACCAAAAAAAAATATTATTAGAAGTTCATTTATTTAATTTTTCTGGAAATCTTTATAATAAGCTTTTAACAGTAGAGTTTTTAAAGTTTATAAGGAAAGAAAAAAAATTTAATAATGTTAACAAGTTAAGAGCTCAAATAAAAAGAGATTTAAATATTGCAAGAAAGACTAAATGACTAAATCACAAATAAATCTGCCAAAAACAGCTTTTTCTATGAAAGCTAACCTGCCTACTAAAGAACCAGAAATTCTTGAATATTGGAAAAAAATAAATCTTTACGATGAATTAAGAAACGAAAGTAAAGGCAGAGAAAAATTCGTCCTACATGATGGTCCTCCTTATGCAAACGGAAATATTCACATGGGAACAGCTCTGAATAAAATTCTTAAAGATATTATTGTAAAATTTCATCAAATGGATGGAAAAGACTCTATTTATGTTCCAGGCTGGGATTGTCATGGCTTGCCAATTGAATGGAAAATTGAGGAACAGTATAAAAAAAATAAAAAAAACAAAAATGAAGTTCCAATCGTTGAATTTAGAAAAGAATGTAGAACATTTGCTGAGAAGTGGATTGAAGTTCACAAAAATCAATTTAAAAGATTAGGTGTCGTTGGAGATTGGGAAAATTATTATTCCACAATGAGCTTTGATGCAGAGGCACAAATAGTTAGGGAGCTAGGTAAATTTTTAAAAGAAGGAAGTTTATATAGAGGTTTTAAACCTGTGTTGTGGTCAACAGTTGAAAAGACTGCACTTGCTGATGCTGAAGTAGAATATCAAGATCATAAATCAGATACAATTTATACTTCGTTTAAAGTTAAATCATCTAATTTAAAAGATTTGGTTGGAGGTGAAATAGTTATTTGGACAACAACTCCATGGACAATACCAGCTAATAAAGCTTTAGCATACAATGAGTCTCTTGATTATGTTATTTTAGAAATAAATGACGAAGGTGATTTTAAAAATAGAAAAATTATTATTGCAGACGCTCTACTTGAATCAGTCGTTAAAGAGTGTGAATTAAAAGAATATAAAAAAATTCTCACGTTTAAAGGTAAAGAATTTAAAAATACTATTTGTAGTCATCCTTTTTTAAATCTTGATTATGATCATGATATTCCAATGCTCGAGGCTAGATTTGTAACTACTGAGCAAGGAACTGGAATAGTGCACTGTGCACCTAGTCACGGACCTGATGACTTTAATCTTTGTTTGAATAACGGTATCAAAGCAATAGAAACAGTTGATGGAGATGGAAAATATACAAACAATGTGAAATTGTTTGAAGGAATTCATATATTTAAAGCAAATCCTATTGTAATTGAAAAACTAAAAGAGCAAAAAAATTTATTATTTAATGGTGAGTTAGTTCACTCTTACCCTCATTCGTGGAGATCCAAAGCTCCACTTGTTCATAGAGCTACACCGCAATGGTTTATTTCAATGGAAAGTCACAAATTAAGAGAGAAAGCATTAAAAGCTATCGATGAAACAACTTTCTATCCAGGCAAAGGTAAAGAAAGACTAAAATCAATGATAGAAACACGACCTGATTGGTGTGTTTCAAGACAAAGAGTTTGGGGGGTACCTCTTCCAATTTTTGTAAATAAAAAAACAAAAGAAATTTTAGTTGATGATAAAGTTATAGATAACATTGCGTCTATTTATGAACAAGAAGGCTCTGATTGTTGGTTTTCAGACGATCCTCAACGATTTTTAGGTGATAAATATAAAGCTGAGGATTATGAAAAATTAAGCGATATCGTTGAAGTTTGGTTTGACAGTGGGTCTACTCATTCATTTGTTTTAGAAAAAAGAAATGATTTAAAATGGCCAGCATCAATGTATTTAGAGGGATCAGATCAACACAGGGGTTGGTTTCATTCATCATTATTAGAGTCTTGTGGAACTAGAGGGAGAGCTCCATTTGAAACAATTTTATCTCATGGATTTGTCGTAGATGGTAAAGGCTTAAAAATGTCAAAATCTTTAGGGAATGTAATAGCTCCTGAGGATATTTTAAAAAAATATGGTGCTGATATTTTAAGAATATGGGTAGCATCATCTAATTATGCTGAGGACTTAAGAATAGATTACTCTATTTTAGACCAACATGCAGAGTCTTATAGAAAAATTAGAAATACTTTTCGATATTTACTAGGAAATATTAATGATAATTATGAAACAATAAATTTTGATGGGCTAAATATAGATTATTTACCCGAGTTAGAACAGTTAATGCTACATAAGATTTATGTTTTAAATAAAAAATTTAAAAAATATTTTAAAAATTATGATTTTCATAATCTATATAAAGAGTTGTTAAACTTTTGCACAGTTGATTTGTCTGCTTTTTACTTTGATATCAGAAAAGATACTCTTTATTGTGATTCTATAGACTCAGAAAAAAGAAAATCAACAATTTTACTTCTCAATATTATTTTAAATGCTCTACTAAAATGGTTTGCACCCATACTGTCTTTTACTACAGAGGAAATTTTTAAATTATTATTTAAAGACCAAAAAAGTATTCATCTTGAAAAGTTTTTAGAATTTCCTGATAAATTTAAAAATGAAAAGCTTAGCAATAAATGGAGCGAATTGATAAAAATCAGAAATATTTGCAACATAAGTATTGAAGAAAAAAGAGCTAGTAAGAATATAGGATCAAGCTTGGAAGCAGATTTAAAAATACAATTAAATAAAAAATTAAAAAGTCTTACAGAAAATACAGATTTTTCTGAACTTTGTATTACTTCAAGCGCCGAAGTAAGTTACAAAGATGATATTGAAACAACTGCAATAACTAGTAAGGCAAATGGATCAAAGTGTTCTATTTGCTGGAAGATTAAAGAGACAGTTTGCGATAGATCTAATTGTGCTGTGAATATAGAATGATAAAAAAAAATTTTTTTATTAATTTATCTTTTATTCTGCTGATTTTTTTATTTGATAGAATTTCAAAAATTTATGTAATTTATCTAGATAAGCAATTTCTCGGATCTGAAATACTTTCTTCGAAATTTTTAAATATAACTCTCATTTGGAATAAAGGAATTGCGTTTGGCTTATTTTCTTTTAATGATCAAAATCTTTATAATATTTTAACAATTGTAATATTAGTATTAATTGTAGTAATTTTTTATATGACCAAGAATAGCTCAGGTTTTAAAAAGTACTCCCTTATGATGATTTTAGGAGGAGCACTTGGCAATATATATGATAGGGTTTTATATAAAGCTGTTCCAGATTTTATAGATTTACATATCCAAGATTTTCATTGGTTTATATTTAATATCGCAGATATATTTATTACGTTTGGTGTTATTTTTATGATATTGTTGGAATTTACTTATAAAGAGAGTAAAAATTTATGAAATATCTTAGAATATTAATTTTAATTAAAATTTTATTATTTATTTATTCCTGCGCGACAGTTAAAGAAGGGTTTACCAATCAAAAAAAAACTAGCAGTGATGAGTTTTTAGTTGAAAAAAAATCACCTCTTATTTTACCGCCTGATTACAATAAACTGCCTCTGCCAGAAAATCTAGAAAACGAGGCAAATCTCAATGAAAATAAAATTAAAGAATTGGTTTCAAATAATAATCAAACAAATGAAAAAATTAATAGTTCCAATCAAAATATTGAAGAATCATTAATTAAAAAAATTAAGAAAAAATAATGCTTACGTCGAGCATAAGCTTCATAAATTTCAAAAAAAAAAAATTTACAAACAAAATTAAGAAAAATTTAAATTTAATCATAAATGATAACAGTGAAGTTATTAAGTCTTTAAGTAATAAATATAAAAATAGTTTTAAAAAAAAAAGAATAGGAAAGTATAAAAAGTTTTCTGATTTTAGATTAATAGGCATGGGTGGTTCTACTTTAGGAGCTCAGGCGATTTATAAGTTTTTAAACAATAAAATAAAAAAAAATTTTATATTTATTGATAATCTTCAAAATTTTAAAAAAAAAAGGGATAAAAAAGAAAATTATGTTAATTTAATTGTGTCCAAATCTGGAAATACAATTGAAACTATAATTAACTCAAATATCCTTATTAAAAATAAACAAAAAAATATTATAATTACGGAAAATAAAAAAAATTATCTTTATCTTCTTGGAGAAAAATTAAAAGCCGAAATTATTCACCATAATAATTTTATTGGTGGAAGATATTCAGTTTTGTCTGAGGTTGGAATGTTGCCAGCCGAGTTGATGGGTCTAAAATCAAACGATTTCAAGCAATTTAATATGTTAATTAAAAATAAAAAATTTTTAAATTCATTAATAAATAACGTTAACTCTACACTTTTCTTTATTAAAAAAAAAAAATTTAATTCAATTATAATTAATTATGACGAATGTTCAGAAAATTTATTTAAGTGGTATCAACAGTTGGTAGCTGAAAGTTTAGGAAAAAAAAAATTAGGTTTATTACCTATCGTATCGAACATGCCTAAAGATAACCATAGTGTAATGCAACTTTATTTAGATGGAAATCAAAATAATTTTTTTACTTTCTTTTATGTTAATGATCAAAAATCTTATAAGATAAAAAATAGTCGTATTTTATCTTCACATCAATTTTTAAGAAATAAAAATGTTTTACAAATTTTATATGCTCAAAAAAAAGCAACTGAAAAAGTTTTTATTAAAAAAAAAATTCCTTTTAGAAGTTTTGAAATTAAACGTAGAGATGAAAAAACTTTGGGCGAGTTATTTACTTTTTTTATATTAGAAACAATTCTAATTGGTAGATGTCTAAATTTAAATCCATTTGATCAGCCGGCAGTTGAATTGATTAAAAAAGAAACAAAAAAAATTTTAATTTGATTGTGAAATAAATAAAACTTTAGAAATTCCATATTTTTTTTCTTCAGTAATTTTGAAATTTTCTGGAATGATATCGGTTTCATTTTTATGTCTATGCAAAATAATTATACAATTTTTTTTAATAATCTTTGTTTTTTCAAGTTTTAAAAATAGTACTTTTAAATTTTTATCTTTATAGGGTGGATCCATAAAAATCAGATCAAATTGACTTTTTAAATTAAAATCTAGATTGTCTTCATATATGTCTTTTTCAATAATTTCATAATTTTTGATAGGGTCTAATTTATGTATATTTTCTTTTAGAACAGGCAAGACCCCAGTATAATTTTCAACAAAAGTCACGCTTTTAGCACCCCTTGATAAACACTCAATGCCAAATGATCCAACTCCAGAAAATAAATCTAATACATCAGAATTTTTTAATTCTATTCCTAATTTATTTGAATGAACAATAATATTAAAAATGGATTCTTTTACTAAGTCTTTTAATGGTCTAGTTTTTAAATCTCTAGGGTCTAAAATTTTTTTTCCTTTAAAAATTCCAGAAATAATTCTCATTATTTAATCACTCTATGTCCAATGTCGCTTCTGTAGAAACCATCAGACCAATTTAAAATTTTTAATTTTTTAATTATATTTTCTCTAGCAAATTTAAAATCATGTGCAAGACTTATAAAATTTAGCACTCTTCCACCTATAGCATATACTTTTCCGTTTTTTTCAGAAGTTCCAGCGTGAAATAAATATTCATTTTTATTGAGATTTAATTTTTTTAAATTTTCTATTTCAATATTTCTCTTAAATGTATCGGGATATCCTTTAGAACATAAAACAATACACAAACTTTTTTCCTGAGACCATTCTAGGTTTACATCTGTTAGTCTCTTTTCACAGCAAGCTAAAAAAATATCAATTAAATCTGTTTTTAATTTAGGTAAAATAGTTTGGCACTCAGGATCACCCATTCTTACATTATATTCAATTAGAAATGGCTCATTTTTTACAATCATTAAACCAGTATACAAAAAACCTTTATACTCAGTCCCTAGTTCAGACAAACCTTTAAGTGTAGGTTTGATTATTTTATTTATTATTTTATTTTTAAGCTCTTCATTAATTAATCTAGAAGGTGAATAAGCGCCCATGCCACCAGTATTTTTTCCTTTATCTCCCTCTAAAACTCTTTTGTGATCTTGTGCTGTCTCAAAATATTTAAATGTTTTTCCATCATGAATTGTAAAGAAGCTCATTTCTTCTCCTTCTAAAAATTCTTCTATCAGTAAATTTTTTGCATCACCAAATTTTCCATTAAAAATTTCTTCTATAGCAATATTTCCTTCAATTTTATTATTACAGATATAAACACCTTTTCCTGCAGCAAGATTATCAGCTTTAATTACCAATGGAAAATTTGAACTCAAGAGGAATTTATATGCTTCTTTTTTGTTTTCAAAAATTCCAAATTTTGCTGTTGGAATATGAAATTTCTTACAAAGATTTTTTGTGAAAATTTTTGAACCTTCTAATTGTGATGCTTTTTTATTTGGGCCGAAGACTTTTATTTTAAATTTTTCTAAATAGTCTACCAAACCAGATACTAAAGGCTGTTCTGGACCAACTACAACTAAATCAATATTATTATCAATTATAAAAGTTTTTATACTTTCAAAATCATTCATATCTATTTTTATATTTTCCGCAATTTCTTCTGTTCCTGCATTTCCTGGAAAACAAAATAATTTATTAATTTTGTTAGAATTTTTTAAACTTTTGCAAATTGCATGCTCTCTTCCTCCACTTCCTATTATTCCAATTTTCATATAGAAATATATAAACTAAAAATAATGAAAAAATTAGCAAAAATAAAATATTTACCAAATAATTTTCAAATAGTTGAGCAAGGAGACTATGTTGAGTGTGCTGTCTCTGGAAAAAAAATTAATTTAGAAGATTTAACTTATTGGAATGTAGAATTACAAGAGCCGTATTTCTCTTACAAAGAAGCTTCTGAAAAAAGAGAAATGCGAAAAGAATAATAATATCTATTTCCAACGATTATGCGACCAAATCCATTGATCTGGTTTTTTAACAACCATTTTCTCTAGAATTTTATTCAGCTCATCTGTGATGGTTTTGACTGAAGTTTCTTTTGAAAAGTAAACTGGTTCATTAATACATATTTTAAATTTTAAACCAGCTACTCTTTCAATATATATTGGAACAATTGGAATATTAAATTTTTTAACTAATTGAGCAGGTATTGTGGTTGTTAATGCTTTTTCATTAAAAAAATTAGATAAAATACCTTCCGAGACTCTTTGATCAATCATTAAAGCTGTGGATAAATTTTTATTTTTAAAAGATATTAATTTTTTTAATCCTCCAATTCCTTTCTTAATTTGATTTTTACAAATGTATTTTTTTCTAATTCTTTCCATAAAGTTATTTAAAAAAATATTATTTAATGGTCTATATATTGCACATAAATTTATTCCTGATTTCTCTAAATGCATCGCCATTAATTCAAAGTTGCTGAAGTGCCCAGAAATAAAGATGACTTGCTTGTTATTAGATTTAATATTTTCAAGTATATTCTGACCAACTATTTCTATATTTTGAGAAAGTTTTCCAGATCTAAATTCATTCATAAACATAAATTCTGCAAAAACTCTCCCATAGTTATTCCACATTAAGTTAGCAATATTTGTAATTTCTTTAATTTCTATGTTTGGATAAACTCTTTTAATATTTGAATGTATTGTTTTTTTTGGTCTAAAAAAAGGTCCAATTTTTTCAAAAATTTTCCCACTTAATCTTGATGATAAACTTGGGCCAAGAATTTTAAAAAATATAAAACATAAAATTGTTAAAATGAATTGTATAAAATAATTTAAATATTTCATTTTTTATAAAATTGTTTCAATAATTTTATTTTCATCGATAATTTTTAACTCTATTTCAATAAATTTAATTTCATCTAAATATTTTTTATTTAATCTATGGTAGTCTTTTTTAGTTGTTAATATTTTAGCATTTAGTTTTCTAGCTTTAGATATAATTTTTTCTACATCATTACTTTTATAATTATAATGGTCTGGAAACTCTATATTTTCAATAATATCTAATCCATAATTGTTAAGCATTTTAATAAATGTTTTATGATTTCCTATTCCTGAGAAAACAAAATATTTCTCAGTTTTGTCAAATTCTCCCAAATTTATTGGTTCATATTTTCCAACATGAATTTTAATTTCAGAATTAATCTTTTGAATTTCATCTTTTAAATAATCAATATTTTCTAAATTACCATTTAAAAATACATGGTTATAATTTTTTAAATTATTTATATTCTCTCTTAATGGACCGGCAGGAATTGTTAGTCCATTACCTTTCCAATTCAAAGTATTAAAACAAACTAAATTAAAATCATATTTTATTGATGGATCTTGAAGACCATCATCAAGAATTGCAAATTTATAATTTTCTTTTTCTGCATTCTGGATAGCTTCAAATCTTGTTTTGCCTAAAAAAAGCTTACCTTCTTTTTCTAAAAGTTTTTGTTCATCAGCCTGATCTGTATAGAATTTTTTAACAAAACATGTTTTGATATTTCTTTTTTTCAAAATTTTATTAATTTGAATACTTAATGAAGTTTTTCCTGTTCCACCAATATAAATATTTCCAACGCAAACTGTTTTGATTTTAAATTTGTATGGATCATTTCTTTTAAACAGGTTATTCAGATATTGTAGTAGAACTGCAAACGGTAATAGTATATATGCAATTAAATTTGGTTCCTTAAAATCCCAAAATTTAGGTTTTTTTAAATTCATTAATAAATAAATTATCTAATTCTTTTATAGTTTTTTTTAGGATTTTATCTCCTATATTTTTTATCCTTGATCCTGAATGTTTATTTTTTTTAAATATTATTGAGGAAGCTAACTGAGTTGGTGTATTTATTTGTTTTGAAATTTTAAAATCTTTAAGCAATTTATATACATCTTTAAAGTTATCCGTATTAGGACCATGAAATATTTTTGCGCCAAATCTTGCAGCTTCTAGCGGGTTTTGACCACCTCTATTTATAATAGATCCACCTAAAAAAACTGAAGAAGCAATTTTATGAAATTTCTTTGTTTCTCCAAAAGTATCTACAATATAAATATCAATATCTCTTAAACTTTTAATAGATGAACTGTGGCAACATACTTTTAAATTAAGTTCTTCGATTTTATCAACTATTTCATTAACACGGTGTATATGTCTTGGAATAATGATTGTAATTAAATTCTTAATTTTTTTCTTTAGTTCAATGTGTGTTTTTGCACAAAATATTTCTTCATTATTATGAGTACTAGATGCAACCCATACTTTTTTTTTTGTGAATTCATTTTTTAGTTTAGAGTTAATAGCACCTAAGTTCTCGTTTGGATCTTCGGCAAATTTTAGATTTCCAATTAATTTAATATTTTTTAATTTTATTTTTTTTAGGAAAAATTTAGTCTCTCTATTTTGTGGGTAAACAACTGTTACTTTATCAAAAATAGATTTCGCAAAATTTTTAATTTTCATCCAATTATTTTGAGTTTTTAAAGTTAATCTAGCATTTAGTAAAACTAGTGGAATTCTTCTATTTTTGAGTTCACTAAACATACTTGGCCAAATTTCTGACTCAACAAAGAGTGCTACATTTGGTTTCCAAAAGTTTATAAATTTTTTAGAGAAAAATATATGATCGATTGGATAAAACTGATGAATAGTTTTTTTAAAATTAAATTTTCTTAACACCTTAGATGAACTTAAGGTACTTGAGGTTATTAAAATTTGACTAATTAATTTATTTTTTTCGTAATTTTTAATTAAAGGAATAATACTCAATATCTCCCCGACACTTGCACCATGAAACCAAATAAGTTTACCTTTTTTTTTAGTTCTTGTTGGAAAAACAAATTTTTCTATAAATCTTTTTTTATCTTCTTTTTTTTTAAAAATTCTAAAAAGAATTATTAATGGTGAGATTAACAACAATAATGAAACAATTAATTGATAAAAAAAAAACATATTTATTTTTGAATTTGTTGCTCATAGAAATGTTTATATAATTCAGATTTTCTTAAAAGATCCTCATGTTTACCAGACCCCACTACTTTTCCAGAGTCAATTACATAAATATTACTCGAATTTAAAATTGTTGATAATCGATGCGCTATTACAATTGTAGTTTTATCTTTTGTTAAAACTTTTAGAGCTTCTTGAATTTTTGATTCAGTTTCAGAATCTAAAGAGGAAGTTGCCTCATCTAGTAATATAATTGAGTTTTTCTTTAACATAGCTCGAGCTATGGATAATCTCTGTTTTTCTCCACCTGACAACCTAACTCCATTTTCACCAATCATAGTCTCATATTTATCTGGCAATTTATTAATAAATTCATCACAAAATGATAGCTTTGATACAGTTAACACCTCATCCTCTGTGGCGTTTTCATTGGCATACTTAATATTATTTATGATTGTATCATCAAATAAAGTGGTCTCCTGACTAACCATCGAGATTTCTTTTCTAAGAGAGTTTATTGTTGTTTTATAAATTGATTGGTCATCAATAGTAATATCCCCCGACTGAGAGTCGTAAAACCTTGGTATTAAGTTCATTATTGTTGATTTTCCAGAACCACTGTGCCCAACTAAAGAGGTCATTTTTCCTCCTCTAAATTCAAGATTAATTAAATTTAATGTTTGTTCTCCTTCAGACTCGTATGAAAAATTTATATCTTTAAATTTGATTTCTGAATTTTTAATTTTTATATCCTTTGCATCTGGAGAATTATTAATCATATTCTTTTGGTCAATGATTGGCATTATCCTCGATGCAGCAGATAAACCTTGATTTAAAACCATATTAAGTGTCGATAATGACCTTACAGGTTGATAAGCTAGCATCATAGCTGCTAAAAAAGAGAAAAAATTATTTATATCAAGTTCACCTTTAGAAATTAATATTCCAGAATAAAATATTAAAATTGCAATCATTATACCTGTAAGGGTTTCCATAATTGGAGACATTCTTACAAAAACAGTTTGTATTTTTTGATTTTTTTCTTTTAATTGTGTCAAATATTCATCTGCTCTATTTTTTTCAAAACTTTCCTTTTGAAATATTTTAATTAGTTTATGATTTTTAAATAACTCAACTAAGTAAGTGGTCAAAAAACCTGACTTTTGCTGAGCTTCAGTTGTTACCTTGTTAATTCTTTTGCCCAATGTTTTTGCCGAAATACTCGCAAGTGGTATCATTACAATCGAAATAAGCGCAAGTTTCCAATTTTGAAAAAACATCACAAATAATAGGCCGATTAAGGTTAATGAGTCTTTGAACAAAGTTAATATCGCATTACTTAACAAGTTTGTAATATGTGTTACATCATAAGTTAAATTTGATATGAATTTTCCAGAGTGTTTTTTATCAATTATTTGAGTATCAGTTCCAATCAAGGTATTAACCATATCATATTGTAATTTTTTCTTGATAGACTCTCCAACTCCAATCATTGTTGCTTTCGCGTAATACAAAGATAAACCCTTAGTTGTAAATGCAAAGATAATCATTATGGGTATTAAAATTAATAAGGATTGATCTTTTTCTATAAATATTTTTTCTATAGCCGGATCTAAGAGCCAAGCAATAGCTGAAGTACTACTTGCTACTAGAATAGAAAAAAAAGCAGCAATTATAATTTTATTTAAATATTTTTTAGAATAATCTTTATATAATCTTTTATAAATTGTTGTTTTATCCATTATAAAATTTTAACTATTAAAATATTTAAAAATATTATTAATCCAAATAAATTATTACTTTTAAAAGCATTCAAACAACTGGAAGGATTTTTTAAATCAAATATTTTTATCTGATAAAGAAATAAATGTATAAGTGCTATTAACATTAAAAAATAATAACTAAAGTGAAAATTCATTTTGAATCCTCCGACAATAAAAAAAATAATTACAAATGCATAGCATACAAACAAAAATTCTTTAGCTTTACCTTTAAATTTAATTGATGTTGATTTTAATCCTATTATTTCGTCATCTTTAATATCTTGATACCCATAAATAGTGTCATAGCCCAGTGTCCAAAATATGGCTCCGATATAGAACAGAATAGGTATTATTTCTAAATTGCTATTAACAGCGGTCCAACCCAGAATAAGCCCATAGTTAAAAGTAGTACCCAAAAATAGTTGGGGCCAGTAAGTGAGTCTTTTCATAAGTGGATAAGTGAATGCAAGTGGCATCGAACCTAAAGCTAAAATAATTGTAAATGAGTTAAAATTTAATAGAACCAAAAGAGCAAGAAAACATAGAATTATAGAATAAAAAATGCCAAGTTTTATTGAAACTTTACCTGATGCGATAGGCCTATTTTTTGTCCGAAATACTTTTGCATCAAATTCTTTATCCAGTATATCATTTACTATACAGCCAGCTGATCTCATCAACACTGAACCTAAAAAAAATAAAATTAAATAAAAAAAATAATTATTTAAATTTGAAGAAAAATCATAAGCCAATGTTAAACCCCATGCACATGGCCAAAATAACAACATAAAGCCAATTGGTTTTTTTAATCTAGTTAATTCAACGAAAAGATTTAATTGGTTCATATTTTACTTGTAAATAACAAAGGCTAGTTTCATAATCAAATTGATTCGTATGAATATAGATTACACAGTCACAGCCCTTATGTTTCCAGCAATTCCTTTATTAATGAGTGTATATAGTAATAGATTTCATTCTTTGAGTATTTTAATTCGTCAGCTTCATGATGAACATGTATATGAAAAACACATCCCTCCAGAGTGGAAAAAACAATTTATTAATTTAAGTGGAAGAATAACACTCTTAAGGTGGACAATCTTATTTGCGTCTTTTGGTTTTCTATTTAATATGCTTACAGTATTTGCACTTTATTTGGATGAAGTATTTCTTGCTAGAGTAATTTTCGGATCTTGTTGTCTATCAATGATTATATCTATAATTTTTTTTATAAGAGAAATTCAAATATCAACGAATGCGCTTAAACTCCATATGTCGGATATGGATGTTGATGTTAATTAGGGATTAGTACAGCTGGGCCTAAAATTTTTCTTCCCTCAAGATCTTGATGAGCTTGAACAACTTCGTCCAGTTTATACTTTTTAAATATTTTAATTTTTACTTTACCAGAGCTAATTTTTTCAAACATTGTTGTTGATGCTTCATCTAACTCTTCTCTTGTAGAAAGGTATTGTTGCATGGAAGGCCTTACAAGATATAACCCTTTAGGCTGAATTACTTTTGGCACATTAATATCTGACAAAGGTCCTGATGCATTTCCAAAAGAAACCATCATTCCTCTTACTGCTAAACATTCAATCGATCCATCTAGTGTATCTTTCCCAACACCGTCATAAACAACAGGTACACCCTTGCCATTCGTAATTTCTAAAACTTTTTTTGCAAAATCTTCTTTATTGTAATTTATAACATGATCATAACCATTTTCTTTTGCTATGTTTACTTTTTCATCTGATCCAACTGTACCTATAACTGTACAGCCTAGACTTTTAGCCCATTGACCAAAAATTTGACCAACACCACCAGCAGCTGCATGAAACAATATTGTTTCTCCTGATTTAACTGGATAAGTTTTATGTAAAAGATAAAAAGTTGTTAATCCTTTTGTCATCAAAGTTGCTGCTACTTCAAGATCAATACCATCTGGTACTTTGACTAAATTTTTAGTTGGATAGTTTCTGTGTGAACAATATGAACCCAAAGGAATACCTGCATAAGAAATTTTATCACCAACTTTGAAGTCTTTTACATTCTCACCAACATCAGTAATAACTCCAGCACCTTCTAAACCTAAACCAATCGGTAGTTTCAAAGGGTACAAACCTGATCTATGGTATGTATCAATATAATTTAGACCAATTGCTTTTTGTTCAATGGTTACTTGATCAGGACCTGGCTTATCTAAAGAAATATCCTTAACCTCTAAAACCTCAGGTCCACCCGTTTTATTAATTTCTACAGCTTTCATAATTTATTTTACAAATGTACCATTATGATAATCTTGAACTGCTTGCAAGATCTCAGCTTTAGTATTCATTACAAAAGGTCCACCCCTAGCTATTTCCTCATTAATTGGTTTACCTGAAATCACTAAAAATTTAGCATTTGATTTAGCTTTAACTGTTAAATCTTCACCTTTAGTTAGTAATATTAAAGTACTATCTTTAACTTGATCGTGTTTATCTTTTCCAATTTCTATTTCACCACTAATTAAATAAATAAAAGTATTGTGAGTAGATGGTAATTTAAAATTGAACTCTTTATCTTTATTTAATTCTACATCAAAATAAACTGGCTCAACATTATGTCCTTTAACAGGACCTTCAGCTTTTTCAAATTTTCCAGCTATTACTTTTACCTGCTTATCATCATCTTTATGAACACTCATTTTATCTGCATCAATATAAATATATTCAGGCTTACTCATTTTTAATTTAGCAGGCATATTAATCCACAATTGAAAACCATGAAGTCTCCCTTCTTTCATTGCAGGCATTTCTGAATGAATAATTCCACTCCCTGTTTTCATCCATTGAACGTCCCCTGCAGTCATTCTACCTTCACCACCTGTACTATCTTTGTGTTCAAAATCTCCAGCTAACATGTAAGTCACTGTTTCAATTCCTCGATGAGGATGGGGAGGAAAACCTGCAATATAATCCTCACTATTTTCTGATCCAAATTCATCTAGCAATAAAAAAGGATCAAAGTAGTTTGGCTCAACACCAATGCTTCTTTTTAATTTAACTCCAGCACCATCAGAAGCTGGAATAGGGTCAATAATTTTACTAACTTCAATATTTTTCATATTTCGTAAATAAGAATTTTTTATAATATATCAAGTAACTTGCTAAGATCTTTGATTTGATGTTTTGGAATATAATCTAGATTATCAAAAGTATTTTTGCTTCTATTCACCCAAATAGAATTATAACCATAGTTTCCACCACCTGAAACATCCCAAGTATTTGCACTTAAAAAAGCAACTTCATTTGTTTGAATTTGATACTTCTTTATTGGAAGATCGTAGACTTTAGAGTCTGGTTTATAAACTCCAACCTCTTCAATTGAAAAAATATCATTAAATATATTACCTAAATTATTACTCTTAACCAATTCATCAAGAAGAGAAGGAGTACCATTTGAAAGAATAGCAAGTTTAAAATCTTTTTCTTTTAATGATTTTAAAACTTCAGGAACTTCTTTAAATGGTGAAAGAATTTTATAAAGATCTAATAACTCATTTTTCATTGAAGAGTCTATCTCATAAGCTTTCATAGATTTATCTAAACTATCTTCTGTCACTTGCCAAAAATCCTTATGACGTTTCATTAAACTTCTTAGCCAAGTATATTCTAATTGTGTAGTTCTCCAATGATTAGCAAAACCTTCCCACTTATCACCAATTTTGTCTTTACATTTCTCAGCAGCTGAATTGACATCAAATAAAGTTCCGTAAGCGTCAAAAATTATTGCTTTAATATTTTTCATAAACTAACTTATCAATATGAGTAACATTAGATTATTTTATTCAAAAAGTTTATCTCTTAATTTCACTGACAAACTTGATAAATCTCAATCTCACTATGTTTCAAAAGTTATGAGACTTAAAGAGAAGGAAGTTTTTTCTTTATTTAATAATACTGGAGAATGGGAAGCTAAAATTTTAAATATAACCAAAAGCATAGTTGAATTTAATGTTACGAAACAATTAAGACAGAAAGAAAATACTAAAGAGCTCTGGCTAGCTTTCTCTCCTATTAAATCAAATTACTTTAATTTCATGATCCAAAAAGCTACAGAGCTTGGTGTAACTAGGTTTTTACCTATTATCTTTGAAAGAACGATTGTTAGAAAGATTAATAAAGAGAGATTGGAAAAAGTAATCATAGAAGCGGCTGAACAATCAAATAGAATAACAGTTCCATCAATTGAGGATCCTCAAAAATTAAAAAGCTTTCTAAATAATGATATTGATTTAATTTTTACCGATCTCAACACTGCTAATACAAAAATTGACATTAAAAAGTTAACTACTAAGCCTACTTGTGTAATCGTAGGGCCGGAGGGAGATTTTTCTGAGGAGGAGAGGGAAGAGATTCTTAAATTTAATGGTGTTCAACCTATTAAAATCAATGAAAACATCTTGAGATCTGAAACGGCTGTAATTTCTGTTCTATCGATCATAAATTACGCCATTAATTGATATTTTGTCGCTAAAAGTAAAAGTGTATTTTTTTAAAAGACGCTCTATATAGGGTAAAAAAATGAAAAAAATTTTATATATATTTCTATCTTATTTCGTTGCATCTAATGCTTTTGCTAACCAACCAAAAGATTGGCAGCTAGGCTTTCAAGAGGCAGCATCTTCAACAATGAGAGACATTGTGAATTTTCACGATAAGTTGTTGTTACCAATTATAATTGCAATCAGCGTTTTTGTATTATTTCTGATGGTATATGCTTGTGTTAGATTCAGAGCATCAGCAAACCCAGTTCCTTCAAAAAGAACTCACAACGTAGCAGTTGAAGTATTGTGGACTCTAATCCCTTGTTTAATTTTAATTGTTATGGCTGTTCCATCTTTTAAAATTCTTTATTCGCAAGATACAATTCCTAAAGCAGATGTAACTGTTAAAGCTATAGGTTACCAGTGGTATTGGGGTTATGAGTATCCTGATGAAAATATTATCTTCGACTCTTATATGATTGAAGACAAAGATCTTAAAGCTAATCAACCAAGACTGTTAGCAGTGGATAATGAAGTTGTTGTACCAGTAAATAAAGTAGTTAAAGTTTTAATTACAGCAAACGACGTTCTTCATGCGTGGGCACTACCTTCTTTTGGTGTAAAAAGAGATGCGGTACCAGGAAGAATAAATGAAACTTGGTTTAAAGCTGAAAAAGTTGGAACTTATTATGGTCAATGCTCTGAGCTTTGTGGAATTAAACACGCATTCATGCCAATAACAGTTAGAGTGGTTTCTGATGAAGAATATCAAGAATGGCTAACGGGAGCGAAAATTAAATTTGCAAAAGAAATTATAGAAGAAGATCAATTTAAAAAACTAGCGAGTAAATAATATGTATACACAAACAGCATCACACGACGATCATCATACACCAACTGGTTGGAAGCGTTGGGCTTATTCAACTAACCATAAAGATATTGGAACAATGTATTTAATATTTGCAATTATTGCAGGTGTAATTGGTACAGCATTCTCAGTTTTAATGAGAATGGAATTGATGCATCCTGGTGATGGAATTTTAGGTGGAAACTATCATTTATATAATGTCTTAGTCACTGGTCATGGCTTGATAATGATCTTCTTTATGGTGATGCCAGCTATGATTGGTGGATTTGGTAATTGGTTTGTTCCAATTATGATTGGTGCACCGGATATGGCTTTTCCTAGAATGAACAATATTTCATTCTGGTTATTACCAACATCATTCATTTTATTAATAATGTCGATTTTTATGGATGGCCCTCCAGGTCAAACAGGTGTTGGTGGCGGATGGACTATTTATCCTCCTTTATCATCTACAGCAGGTCAACCAGGTCCAGCAATGGATTTTGCGATTTTAAGTTTACACCTAGCAGGAGCTTCTTCAATTTTAGGTGCAGTAAACTTTATTACTACAATTTTAAACATGAGAACACCTGGCATGACACTTCATAAAATGCCATTATTTGCTTGGTCAATACTAGTAACAGCTTTCTTATTATTATTATCATTACCAGTTTTAGCAGGAGCGATTACTATGCTTCTTACAGATAGGAACTTTGGAACAGCTTTCTTTGATGCACAAACTGGAGGAGATCCGGTTCTATTCCAGCATTTATTTTGGTTCTTTGGTCACCCGGAAGTTTATATTTTAATTTTACCAGGTTTTGGAATGATCAGTCATATTGTTTCAACATTTTCTAGAAAACCAGTTTTTGGATATTTAGGAATGGCTTACGCTATGGTTGCTATTGGAATTGTTGGTTTCGTTGTATGGGCTCATCACATGTATACAGTTGGTTTAAGTACAGATACAAAAGCATATTTTTTAGCTGCAACGATGATCATAGCAGTTCCTACCGGTATAAAAATATTTTCATGGATAGCAACTATGTGGGGTGGTTCGATTTCATTTAAAACTCCAATGGTTTGGGCTTTAGGATTTATATTTTTATTTACTGTTGGTGGAGTTACTGGAGTAGTTTTAGCAAATGCTGGAGTGGATACTGCAATGCATGATACTTACTACGTTGTTGCGCACTTTCATTACGTACTATCTTTAGGAGCTGTATTTGCAATCTTTGCAGGGTTTTACTACTGGTTTGGAAAAATGTCTGGTTATGAGTACTCAGAGTGGATGGGTCAATTACACTTCTGGTTAACGTTTATTGGAGTTAACTTGGTTTTCTTCCCACAACACTTTTTAGGTCTTGCAGGAATGCCTAGAAGATATGCTGACTACCCAGATGCTTTTGCTGGATGGAATTACATTTCTTCAATTGGTTCTTATATTTCTGTAATCGGATTAGTAGTATTTTTTATAAACCTAGCTTATGCGTTTTATAAGAAAAAGGCTGCAGCACAAAACCCATGGGGAGAAGGTGCTACAACTTTGGAATGGACAGTACCATCTCCACCTAATTTTCATACTTTTGAGGAATTACCAAAGTTTGAAGATGAAGAGGGTGTTGAAAAGTCTACTAGCTAAATATAGCAAATAAGATTTTTTAACTTTAAATTAATGATTAAGTCTAAATTAAAAAATAGAAACTTATCTCAAGAAGACGCCTTTAATTTATCTGAATTATTTAAATTAATGAAACCAAGAGTAATGTCTTTGGTTATCTTTACATGTGCGGTTGGTTTATTAATGGCACCGAATATTATCCCAACAAAGGATGCAATTATTGGAATTATTTTAGTTTCAATTGGAGCAGGCGCTGCTGGTGCTTTAAACATGTGGTATGAGTCCGATCTTGATGCATTAATGACAAGAACTTGCCTCAGACCAATTCCGACAGGCAAAGTAAACAAAAACCAAGCTCTAGTTTTTGGAATTTCTCTTTCGATTTTTTCTGTAATTGCGCTTGATTATTATTCAAACAGAATTTCAGCTAGCTTATTACTTTTTACTATTTTGTTTTATGTGTTTATTTATACAATTTGGTTAAAAAGAAAGACTCCACAAAATATTGTGATAGGAGGAGCTGCAGGAGCACTACCCCCAGTGATTGGTTGGACTATAGCTACCAATTCTTTAACTTTTGAGCCAATTACATTCTTTTTGATTATATTTTTTTGGACGCCCTCACATTTTTGGGCTTTAAGTTTGTATAAATCAGATGATTATAAAAAAGCTAAAATTCCAATGCTTCCACTAACAAATGGTGTTGAGAGTACAAAATTAAATATATTTGTCTATTCTTTAACAATGTTACCAGTAATTGTTTTGCCTTACGCAATTGGCTTTGTGGGGATAACTTTTTTAATCCCATCATTAATTTTGACAATTTATTATAATTATTTATGTTTCGAACTTTATAAATTCAAAAAAAACAAATTTGATGCAAAAAAAGCAAAAACAATATTTGGATATTCAATTTTATATTTATTCTTAATATTTGTTCTGTTTTTAATAGATAAAATTTTATGATAACACCTGATAAAAAGACAAAGAAAAAAAATATAATAACTGCAATAGCAATTTTGGCTTTTATGGTTTTTTTATTTGTCTTTACTCTTTATAACGTTGGGGTATTTGATAGGCAGATATGATGAAAGGCAAAACATTAACCCCAATATTGTTAGCAGGAATTTTTGTTCTGATGTTAGGCTTGTCATTTGCTGCAGTGCCTTTATATGATTTATTTTGTAGGGTAACTGGATTTGGTGGAACTACACAGGTTTCAAAAGAAGCACCTGATATAGTATTAGATAAAGTAGTAAGTGTAAGATTTGATACAAATGTAAATAATCTAGAATGGGATTTTAAGGCAAAATCAAATGTAATTGACGTTAAAGTCGGTCAGGTTAATAGAATAGAGTTTGAGGTAGAAAACTACGGTGATGACACTACTTTTGGAGTAGCTAGTTTCAATGTTTCACCTGCTAGTTTTGGTAAATATTATAGTAAATTAGGATGTTTTTGCTTCGAAAAACAAGAGTTGAAGGCTGGTGAGAAGGCTACATATGTGATGACTTTTTATTTAGACCCTGAACTTGTAAACGATCCAACAACAAAAAATCTACAAGATGTAACAATGTCGTATACTTTTTTCTCGACAGATTACTATAAACAATCATAATCACGAAAAATGTCAGCAGAAAAAAAACACGATTACCACTTAGTTGATCCAAGCCCTTGGCCAATCTATACATCTTTTGCATGTTTAGTTTTAGCAATAGGTGCGATTTTTTATATGCATAACGGTATTTCGTGGGGAATGTATCTTGGTTTAGCTTTATTAATTTATGGTGCATATATGTGGTTTAGAGATGTAGTAATCGAAGCTGAACATCAAGGTCATCACACTCCTGTTGTTCAAATTCATCACAGATATGGAATGACTTTATTTATTGCTTCAGAGGTCATGTTCTTTGTTGCATGGTTCTGGGCTTACTTTGATATAAGTTTATTTCCAAATGAATTTGTTGGAAATGTATGGCCACCAAAAGATATTGAAACATTTGATCCTTGGGACATTCCTTTAATAAATACTCTAGTATTACTATTATCAGGAACAACTGTTACTTGGGCTCATCACGCTTTATTAGAAGATGATAGAAAAGGGTTTATACAAGGATTAACACTAACTGTAATTCTTGGCTTCTTTTTTACTTTATTACAAGCATACGAATATCATCATGCTACTTTTACTTACTCTGGCCATATTTATGGAGCTGTATTTTATATGGCGACAGGTTTTCATGGTTTTCACGTAATAATTGGAACAATATTTTTAGCAGTGTGTTTATGGAGAGGAAGACTTGGTCATTTTACTAAAGATCATCATTTTGGATTTGAAGCAGCTGCTTGGTATTGGCATTTTGTCGATGTAGTGTGGTTATTCTTATTTGCTGCAATTTATATTTGGGGAAGTTAATATTTATCCTTGAAGAATAAATTACTATTTTCAGTTTTTGTTTATTTAATTATTTTAACTCTACTCTCCCTAGGGTTTTGGCAAATTTATAGATTAAATTGGAAGTTAGAGCTAATTGAGCAAATAGAAAATTCTTTAAAAAACGACCCAGTGGAATTATCCAATGTTGAAAAAAAAAATTATCTTAGAATAAAAACAAGTGGAGATATTGATTTTGATAAACAAATTTACTTGTACAATTTAAATGATGCAGGGAAACCTGGATTTGAGGTAATTAATCCAATAAAAATTGGTGACCAAAATTACTTAATGAATAGGGGATGGATACCTTTTGAAAAAAAAGACCTACCTGAACTAAATTTAGTTGACCAAAATCAAATAGTTGGCACTCTTATGCTACAAACTAAACCAAGTACATTCAAACCAGAAAACGATATTGAGAAAAATTATTGGTTTACTTTGAATAGAGAAGATATTTCAAAATTTACTGGAAGAAATTTTTCAGAGTATGTCATTTATTTAAACGGTGATTATAAAATTCCAAAACCACGAGTGATTACTGCTAAAATTTCAAATAATCATAAGAAGTATGCAATTACTTGGTTTTCTATGGCGATTTCAATTCTTTTAATATATTTATATTTTAGGAAAAAAAATTATTAAATGAGATACGTAAGTACAAGAGACACATCAAAAACCTTTGAATTTAAAGACGTTTTTATCAAAGGCCTTGCTGATGATGGAGGCTTATTTATTCCAGAAAAATTAACTAAATATACTGAAAATGAGGTTAAAGACTTTAAAAAACTAAGCTACTCAGAGTTAGCCAAAAAGATCGTTTATCCATTTATAGGTAATTTCATGTCACAAGCTGAATTGAGTAAAATTATTGATAAGTCTTACTCTGCATTTAGAAGAGATAATGTTGTAGATTTCATAAAGCTTGGAGACAGAACTGTGTTAGAACTGTTTCATGGTCCGACTTTAGCTTTTAAAGATGTTGCTATGCAACTTTTAGGTAACTTTTACGAGTATTACCTAAATAATGAAAATCAAAAGATTAATATTGTTGTTGCTACATCTGGAGATACTGGTGCTGCAGCAATTGACGCAATTAAAGGTAAAAAAAATATTAATATTTTTGTCCTTCATCCGGATAATCGCGTTTCACCAGTTCAAAGAAAATTAATGACAACAGGTAAAGACGAAAACGTATTTAACATAGCCATAAAGGGAAATTTTGATGATTGTCAAAACTTAGTTAAATCCATGTTTGCAGATAAGAAATTTTCAAATGACATTAACATGTCAGGTGTAAACTCTATTAACTGGGCGAGGATTATTGCTCAAAGTGTTTATTACTTTTATAGTTATTTATCAGTTGAGGATGCAAGTGAACCAACAAATTTTTCAGTGCCGACAGGAAATTTTGGAGATGTATATGCAGGATATTTAGCCAAAAAAATGGGCTTGCCGATAGATAAATTGATTGTTGCAACTAATCAAAATGATATTTTACATAGAGCAATTTCAAAAGGTAGTTATGATGCAGAAAAAGTTTCAGAAACTATCTCTCCAAGTATGGACATACAAATAGCCAGTAATTTTGAAAGACTTATATTTGATCTTAATAATGGAGATGATCAACAGACTTCTCTAGATATGAAAAATATTAAAGAGAAGGGACAGTATTTAATTAATGACGATAAATTAAATAAAATTAGCGAAAACTTTTTATCAGCTAGAATGAGTGAAGATGAGACCTTAGAGGTAATTAGAAATGTATATGAAAAATTTGCTGTAGTTTTAGATCCACACACAGCTATTGGATATGGAGCATTTGATAAACATAACTTAAAAGGAAACAATATCGTACTTGCAACAGCGCATCCTTGCAAGTTTCCAGGCGCCATTCATAGTGCAATTAATGTGAAAGCAGAATTGCCTAATGAATTAACTTTTGTTTTAGATCAAAAAGAAAATTATGATATTGTTGAAAATGATATTGAAAAAGTAAAACAACATATTAAAGATAGAACATAATGAAAATAAACGAAAATGATTTACTACCCAATTCAGAAGTATTTGTTTTAGAAAATGGTGAGCCAACTAAAAAAAAAATTGAAGATTTTTTCAAAAATAAAAAAGTAGTTTTATTTGGATTGCCAGGCGCTTATACATCAGTGTGTTCTGCTAAACATTTACCTGGTTATGTTAAGTTGTATGATAAGTATAAAGAAAAAGGTATTGATCATATTATTTGCATTTCTGTAAATGATCCTTTTGTTATGAATGCCTGGGGAAAAGAAAATAATGTAGGCGATAAAATTATTATGATGGGAGACCCTTTTTTAAACTTTACTAAAGATATAGGTGCGGATGTTGATAAAAGTGGTAGAGGTTTAGGTATTAGATCAAATAGATACACGATGTATGTTGAAGATATGAAGGTTGTTAAGTTACAAGAAGAAAAAGATACTGGATCTTGTGAAATTTCAGCAGCAGAAAACTTTTTAAATTTAGTCTAAATTCGCAGCTTTTTTAGCTAATAAGTCTACTTCTTCATTCATAGGGTTTCCATCATGGGCCTTAACCCAATTCCATTGAACATTAAGTGATTTATTCAAATTATATAATTCAATCCACAAATCTTTATTTTTAACATCTTCTTTTTTTGATGTTTTCCAATTATTAGCTAACCAAGTATTAATCCACTCGGTTATTCCATTTTTTACATATTGAGAGTCAGTATAAATTTTTATTTCAATACCAGGTTTCATATCCTTCAGTGCATTAATCGGAGCAAGTAGCTCCATTCGATTATTTGTAGTGTTTTTTTCACTACCACTAATTTTTCTTATTTCTTTTTCATCATTTATAATGGCAGCCCATCCACCATTACCTGGATTTGTTAAACATGAACCGTCTGTATAAATTGTAATCATTAATTTAAATAGTCTTTAAATGAACTTAAATTATTATGAGAAAGTAATTTTTGATAATATTCATTAGGGTCTTTAATTTTAATCAATGCTGTTTTTGGTGTATTTGAGTAGTCGTACAATCTTGTTAACAAATATCTTAATGCTGCACCTCTACACAAAATATTTATTGATTTCTTTTCTTTTGTTGAAATTTTTTTAACACTTTCATACCCTTTGATTAAATTTTTAATTTTCTTATGATTCATTTGGAATTTTTTCTTTTTATAGTCAAAACAAAGAGCATTGATGCAAATAGCAATTTCATACATAAAATAATCATTAGCAGCAAAGTAGAAATCAATAATTCCTGAAAGTTTATTTTTTTTGAAGAATATATTATCTATAAATAAGTCGCCATGGATAATACCTTTGGGTAATTGTTTAGGCCAATTTTTATTAATATCTTTTAGGTTATTTTTTAAGAATACTTTTAGATTTGAAAATTTTTTTGACTTAAATTTAATACTTTCCAACAAAGGTTTTAAATTCCTAATACCCATCGAATTTTTTCTATTAAGCTTCATTTTATTTGTGACCACATGCATTCGAGCAATTGTTTTACCAATTGAATAACAATCATTTATATTTAATATTTTTTTATCTTTACCCTCTAAGAATGACACAATACATGCGGTTTTATTTTTTAATTTAATAAGATATTTATTTTCTTTGGTTTTCAGTGGCTTGGGACTATTTATTTTTGAATTATTCAAATTATCCATTAATTTCATAAAAAAAGGTATTTCATTTTGCAAAACTCTTTTTTCAAAAATAGTTAAAATGTATTTTTTCTTTTTTGACTTAAGAAGATAGTTTGTGTTTTCTATTCCTTGCTTAATACCTTTAAAACTTATTACTTTATCAATATTAAAATTTTTATTAATGATATTAATTTCTTTTTGATTTATTTTTGTATAGACAGCCATTTTTAGTTTAATTTTTTTGGAACTTTAAATACTACATCTTCTTTAATTATTTCAACTTCATCGATACTTATAGAAAATTTATTTTTTAAATCATTAATAAAATTTTCAACTAATATTTCTGGTGCGGATGCTCCTGAAGATATACCTATAGTATTGCAATTTTCTATTTCATCAAACGGTATTAAGCTTTCTGAGTGAATAAGTTGCGAATTTTCACAGCCAGATTTTTTTGCTACCTCAACTAGCCTAACAGAATTTGAGGAGTTTCTACTTCCAATAACAAAAAACATATCACAATTTTTTGCAATATTTTTTACTGCCATTTGACGGTTAGTAGTTGCATAACAAATATCTTCTTTCATTGGTTCTTTTATATTACGAAAATTGGTTTTTAAAATTTTGATTATTTCTTTTGTATCTTCAACTGACAAAGTGGTTTGAGTAATATATGCTAATTTTTTGTCTAGTTTATTTTGATAGTTTAAAGCATCTTTCTCATTTTGGATTAGATCTATAGAACCTTCATTTAATTGACCCATAGTTCCAATTACTTCAGGATGATTTTCATGACCAATTAATATTATATGATAGCCAGCTTTATTAAGATTTTCCGCTTCTCTATGAACCTTAGAAACAAGTGGACATGTAGCATCCACATAAGTCATTTTATAATTTTTTGCATCTTGAGGTATTTTTTTTGGAACACCATGTGCTGAAAAAATTACTGGTCTTGATTTATCTTTTATCTCCTCCAGCTCTTCAACAAATATTGCTCCCTTTTTTTTTAAATCATCTACAACATATTTATTATGCACTATTTCATGACGCACATAAACTGGAGCTCCAAATTTTTGTATAGATTTTTCTACTATTTCAATTGCTCTTTCTACCCCAGCACAAAACCCACGAGGTGCAGATAATAATATTTTTAATTCTTTATTTTTCATTTTTTTCTAAAAAATATTCCAGCAATATATGTGGAAAGGTTAAAGACGCCAAACCTATAAATATTATTTTTAAAATTGCACTATCCAAATTGTATGAATTTTCTAGCAGATATAGAGCAATAAAAGAAAAAATAGCTGTCAAAATTGTTAATGGTAAAGCTTTTTTAACAAACAATCTAAATCCATTAACTAAACTATTTGGATCAAGATCAATAGCTAGTGAAATTGAATGCCTGATCGAGTGTAAAAAACAGAAATAAACAGTAAAAGCAATTAGTGGAGACAAATAGTAATTTAAAATTAAAATTGAAAAATAATCTAAAAAAACTACAAATTTTTTAATTTCAAAATTCTTTAGAAAAAGAAAAATACTAGAAAAGGTACTACAGAATATTCCTATTTGAATTACATTATTTGTCTCAATAAAATTTAAACTTGAATAAAATGTCTCATTATCAATTAATAATAATTTAAAAATCGCTATTGTTTCCTGAAAATGAAAATATAAAGGAGCAAGTATAATTAAAAATCCCTTAAAAAAATAAAGTATTTGAGTGGAATAGGATCTATCATTAATCAAAAATTGTGTATCCTCTTTTCCAAAGTGATAGGAGGCAATCATTAAAAAAACAATTAAAGTTATTGATGGCAATATTATCCAAGTTAGTATTACTATTGCTGCAATTAAAATATACGTGATATAGAATATATAAGTTGATTTTATATTAAATAATCTTAGCAGTTTTTTTCCTTTTAAATGATCTAAAGACCCATGGGAAACACCTATAATTAAAATTAAAAGTAAACACAAAATTGATGAAATATTTAAATTATTAAACTTAAATAGCAAAATACAAAAAAGGTTTACAACAAAGAAAAAAATAAATGAATGATTTAGATTTATTTTATTTATTTTATTGATCATCTTAAATTAATTCTTTTAAAAATTTCCACTTTGGCATTTTTAGAATTACTTCTAAATCTTCAAAAAAACTGCTTTTATTTGATAAAAAATTGATAGCTGTTTTAGGTTTTGAATTAAAGACTTTGAAAAATATATTTCCCATTTCATTGGAATTGTTTTTAAGAACCCTCAACAAGATTTTATCTAAAAAATCATATTTCGAATTAATTTTAAATAGATTTACATTTTTTATATTTTCTATGTTTTCTCTTATATATCTGCTTTGTTCTTGAATATTTAGGAAAGTATAACCTGTACTTAATCTAGTCATGCCTCCTGCTGAGCCTATATAAATTTCATTTGATTTACTTAAATTTTTTTGTCTAAAAAGTGGGATTGCTCCAGTCTCTTTGAAATTAATTTTACAGTTTCTGATATTTAGATGTTTACTTAAATAATCATCAATTTGTTCATCATAATCTTTCAGTTTCTCATTATTTAGTTCAGATATCCAAGTAGTTTCAACTAATGCATTTCTTTTAGTAAATGGTAGCGTATAAAAAAAATGAACTTTATTTCTTTGATCACAAGCAAAGTCCATTAAATTGAATATTTTGTCATCAAAAAAGTCTTTATTTGTTTCTATTTCAACTCCACAAAAGTGTTGCCATAACTCACTCTGTTTATTCTCAAAATTAGGTACACTATTAAATACTACTGAATTTGATTTATCTATTTCATCAGTACTTTTAAAAAACTGAATATTTTTATTTAATTTAAGTTTTGAAAGTATTTTTTCGTAGAACATACCACTATCAATTGTTTGATATGGCGTAGTTTTGCAATCTATATATTTTGTATTATTAGGTGTATTTATTGTAAAATTATTCCAACTTTTTTTTACACAGTCATCAAAATTATGGGAAAAAACCTTCCAAAATGACCAGGTTTTATCTCTTTTATAATCTTCTCTTGGTTCAATGATTGCTAAGGTTTTATCTTTTAATTTTTCATAAACTTCCAGCTCATATGCTAATGAAAGACCTGCACAACCTCCACCTATAATTATGTAATCAAATTCTTTCATTTAAATTTATTTCTTCATTAATTAAATTATGATCATGATTAATATTATCATCGTTTTTACTTATAAGTGATAACTTAATTAAGTCAAAAATAGATAAAAAAGTTTCAATAATTTTTTCAATATTTGAAACATAAATTTTTCCTGATTTTTTATAATTTTCTATGTTTTGTTTATTTAAAATTTTATATCCTATTTTTCTATAAACTCTTCTTGCTACTAAAATAGAAAACCTGAAACTTAATGGTATTTCTTTAATTGAGTAAAATGAGTTTTTATAAAACTGTTCTGAAAGCTTGATTGTATTCTTTATGTCCTCAAAACTTTCATTGATATAAAATCTATTATTTTTTTTATCTTCCATAACATCTCTTGAAATATTTGTTAATTGCATAGCAATCCCGAGATCAATAGCTGATTTTAGAGATTTTTCTTTGTGAACATTCAATATCTTAGCCATCATTAATCCAACTGTTCCAGCCACCCTATAGGAATAAATTAATAATTCTTTTTTTGAATTAAGTTTAACATTTTCTTTTATATCAGAATTAATACCCTCAAATAAATCGTCTACAATTTTAGTTGAAATACTGAATTCATTAATAAGACCCCACATGTTTTTAATAACCGGATCATCATAATGTTTATTAACAAAATTATTTCTAAATTTAATAAAATTATCTTTTTTTATTTCAATATTGTTTTCATCATCAGCAATATTATCTGCTTCTCTACAAAAATCATAAAGCGCAGAGCATTTTTCATAGGTTTTTTTTGGTAAAAAAAAACCTGCCCAATTAAAAGATTTTGCGTAAATGGCTAAATAATTCTTTGTTAACATTAAAATAATTTATCTAAAACTTTTGCTGAAGAGAGAACACCTGGTACCCCAGCCCCTGGATGTGTTCCTGCACCAACAAAGTATAAACCATCATATATTTCAGATTTATTATGAAATCTAAAGTATGCGGATTGTGTAAATTTAGGTTGAATTGAAAACCCTGATCCAAATTTTGTATTTAATTCTTTTTCAAAGTAATCAGGTGTTAGATAAAAGTCCTCAACTATATTATTCTTAAGATCCGGCATTAAGTCTTTTTCCATTTTTTCAATTACAAGATTTTTCATTTTCTCACCTTCAGTTTCCCAATTTATTTTTGACTGATTGTTAGGAACAGGTACTAACACATAAAAACAATCATTCCCTTCTGGTGCCATAGTTTTATCAGTCGCTGTAGGTCTGTGAAGATAATAGCTAATATCGTTATTTAATTTTTTCTTATCAAATATGTCATCAAGATGTTCTTTATACTTGTTTCCAAACTTTATTGTATGATGTTCAACATTCTCATAAATTTTTTTTGTTCCAAAATAGTAAACAAATAAACCCATAGAATATTCCATTCGATTTTTTTTCCAATTAAACAACATGGAACTCTTGTTGCTTTTGGTTAACATCTTCTCATAAAATGCAGGCGGATCTGCATTACAAACAACATTATCTGCACCAATTTCATTTTCATTATTTAATTTTACACCACTTATTTTATTATTTTTTGTTATTATTTCAGTTACTTCACTGTTTTTTATTATTTCAATACCAACCTCATTCATTAACTTTTCAAAACCTTTAATTATATTTCCTGTCCCTCCAACTGAATAATGTATTCCCCATTTTTTTTCTAAATAAAGAATTAATCCATAAATAGAAGTGGTGGTAAAAGGATTTCCCCCAACTAACAAAGGATGCATGCTAAGCATTCTTCTTAATTTTTCATTTTTTATAAAAGATGAAACAAGTGAGTAAACTGATTTATAACTTTTTAGTTTTAATAAAGCAGGCAATTGTTGCATCATTACAAAAGGCTTATCAAATGGCACATCTGCAAGTTCTAAAAAACCTTTATCAAATATCTTTTTTGTAAAATTAACTAATTTTTCATACCCATTCACATCTTCTTTGCTAAGCTTCTCAATTTGGTCTTTCATCTCTATTTCGTCACCTGAATAATTAAATTTAGTTTTGTCCTCAAAAATAAATTGGTACCAAATTTTAAGTGGAGTTAGTTCTATATAATTTTTTGGATCTTTATTGAATAACTCGAATAGTTCGTTAATTAAGCAGGGTGCAGTAATTACTGTTGGTCCAGCATCATATATAAATCCATTTCTTTTAAAAACTCTAGCTCTACCACCCAGGTCTGGATGTTTTTCTATTAATTTTACGTTATGTCCTTTTGCCTTAAGTCTTAGTGCTGCTGCTATTCCACCAAATCCTGATCCAATGACTATAGAGTTCATTTTAATAATTTATAGCTTTTTTGAAAAATTGTAAGTGTATTATGAGTTAATTTTTTTTAACTCTGCTTTAGTTTCATCTAAATTTTTTTGAAACACAGCATCTAATTTTGACTTGTCTACAGATGTAGTTATTATTTTTTTAACCGAGTCCACGGCAATCTTTATTGATGCGTCCTTAATTTCTTTTAAAGCCGCTTCTTTCATCTGACTTATTTTATTTTCAGCTAAATTTTTTTTAATTTCTGATGATTTATGAAACTTATCATTCATCTCAATTATTAATCTATCTGCGTCTTTTTTGGCGTTCTCAAGAATTTCGTTGCTAACAGACTGAGCTGTATCTAATTTTTTTTGTGAGTTATCTAATAGTGTTTTTGCCTCGGTTCTTAATTTTTCACTTTCATCAATTTCATTTTTAATGTCAGATATCATTTTATCTAACATTTCAGAAATTTTTTGAGGAATTTTAAGGTAAATTAACGCTGCAAAAAAAATAATAAATGATACGGCTACCCAAAATGTTGCATCAATTGCCATAGTATTTATCTCCATTTCTTTTAGATAGATCGTCAACAATTGCAGATATACTACTATTATTTACTTCAGCTCCAATTAGTTTTTGCAACAACTCAGATGAAGTCTCAATAGCAATTATATTTATTTTATCTGGCGCATTTTTTCTTAATGCATCTATTTCTTTTTCAGCCTCAGCAATTTCATTATCAATCTGCTTATCAAGCACTTCTCTTTTTGCACCAATGTCTTTTAGTGCTTTTTCTCTTGCTAGATTGAAAATACTATTAGCCTCAAGTTTGCTTTTAGATATAATTTCATCGTATTCTTTTAGTTTTGCATCACTATCTTCTCTTTGTTTCTCAGCAGCCTCAATATTTTCTAATATTTGAGATTTTCTCGATTCTAAGTTGTTACTAATTTTTGGTAGTATTAGTTTAGATAAAACTAAATACATAATACCAAAAGTAAGTATTAGCCAAAAAATTTGAGAAACCCAAAACTCTGGATTTAATTGAGGCATACCTCCGCTTTCAGCTGCAAAAGCTTCTTTAATAAAAAAGAAGCTAAAAAATATTGACTGAAAATATATTTTTTTAACCATCAATTTAAAACGCAAAGAGAATGATTAACGCAACTACCAATCCGAATAATCCCGTAGCTTCTGCAAGTGCAAAACCTAAAAGCAAGTTAGGAAATTGTTTTTGTGCTGCAGATGGATTTCTCATTGCACCAGACAAATAATTTCCAAAAATTATTCCGATACCAACACCGGCTCCAGCTAAAGCAATTGCTGCTAAACCTGCTCCGATCATTTTTGCTGCTTCTAATTCCATTATATCCTCCTCTGTTATTAATGGTGTAAATTTAATGCATCATTTAAATAGATGCAGGTTAAGATTGCAAAAACATAAGCTTGAAGAAAAGCAACTAAGATCTCCAAACCAGTTAACGCAACCGAAAAACTTAGTGGAAGCCACCCACCAACTATTCCAAGGCTAATTACAAAGCCTCCGAAAACTTTCATCATTGTATGACCAGCCATCATATTGGCAAATAATCTAACTGATAAACTTATAGGCCTACTTAAATAAGAAATAATTTCTATAACAACAATTAAAGGGAGTAATACTGCAGGCACTCCACTTGGAACAAATAATTTTAAATATCCAAATCCATGTTTAATAAACCCAATTACAGTCACTCCAATAAATATAAATGCTGCGAGCACAAATGTTACAATGATATGACTGGTTACAGTGAAAGTATAAGGTATCATTCCAAACATGTTACAAAATAAAACAAACATGAATAGAGAAAATATAAATGCAAAGTATGGTTTAGCTTTTGATCCAGCTGTATCGCTAATCATTTTGGATACAAAGGTATAGCTAAGTTCTGCTAATAATTGAATTTTGTTTGGTAGTATTGAATTTTTTTTTGATCCTAAATTAAAGATTAACAAAATAGATACAGTACTTAAAATCATAAACAAACTTGCGTTTGTAAATGATATGTCGAATGCTCCAACTTTAATTTCAGGTCCAATTCTATAAACGTCGAATTGGGACATAGGATTTGCTGCCATAATACTTATTTATTTTTGCATTTTTTTCGCAGATCTAATCACATTGGTTATTCCAGCAACTACACCAACAAAAAAAAATATTAATATAAACCAGGGTTTAGTACCAAAGGTCTTGTCAAAAATAAACCCAATAATTGTCCCCACAGCCACTGCAGAAACAAGTTCTGTGCTCAATTTGAATGCAGTTCCTATAGGCGAGGGGTCATTCTTCTTATTGTAGAGATTTTTCTTTGAAATCTTGCTTTTTGCAATCTCTAAGCGAGTTTTGAAAGGGTCTTTTGGCATTTATATAGTTTAAGCAACCATACTCTCTGCTTTTTGTAAATCAACAGCCACAAGCTGACTAATTCCTTTTTGAGGCATCGTCACCCCATATAGTCTGTTCATTTTTGACATGGTTAAAGCATGATGAGTTACAATTATGAATTTGGTGTTGGTGATTTTAATTAGTTCCTCAAGTAAACTACAAAATCTTGTTACGTTAGCATCGTCAAGCGGTGCATCAACCTCATCCAATACACATATAGGTGAAGGGTTTGTTAAAAATACTGCAAAGATTAATGAGAGGGCAGTCAACGCTTGCTCACCTCCAGATAACAAAGTTATAGATTGAAGTCTTTTTCCAGGAGGACTAACCAGCATTTCTAAACCTGCTTCAAGTGGATCATCAGAGTCCACCAATTCTAGTTTGGCATTTCCACCATTGAAAAGTTTTGTATAAACTTCATTAAATTTTCTATTAACTTTTTCAAAAGCTTCAATTAATCTTTCCCTTCCTTTTTGATTAAGTTCATTGATGCTGTCTTTCAGTTTCACGATAGCGGTAACAAGATCAGCACGATCCTGTTCCATTTTTTTTATCTCTTCTTCATATTTACTTGTTTCTTCATCTGCTTTTAAATTTACAGATCCTAATTTTTCTCTTTCTTGTTTTTTCTTG
>CACGAU010000008.1 GCA_902571135.1 uncultured Pelagibacteraceae bacterium
AAACGATAAAATTAATTCATGTTCAAATTTTTTTAAAAATAATTTTGTTTCGATACTTCTGGTTGCTAGTTTCACTAAAGCTAGAGTATGTTGTTCTCTTGACATATAGTCAGTTGAAGCATCTATAATTCCAATAGTTTTACCGTCATAATTTATTATTGGACTTGCGAAACAAGATATATTTTCATGTGCTATAAAAAAATGTTCTTTACCAGATACAATTGTTGGTTTTTTTAATTCAACAGATAACCCCAAACCGTTTGTGCCACAAACCTTTTCAGTCCAAATAGATCCAGGTATCACACTTTTACCAACATCAGTTTGAAGACAAGTTTTGTCATAAATTGTATCAAGTACCAACCCATTCTCATCTGAATATGCGACCATAAAATTAGTTCCAGCAATTTGTGAGTATAAAAGTTCCAATTCTGGGAGAACTATTTTTCTAAGAGCTTCATTTTTTTCTTTAATCTCTTTTAATTCAACAGATGATATTACGCTTTGTTTTGGATCTTTAAATGGATCAAGACCCTCTGCAATACATCTCGACCAACTGTCTGAAATTTCTTTGCCCATCTCATAGGACATCATTCCTCTTTTCCTAAGGATATTTTTAAATTCTATATTTTTCGAAGATAAGTTTCCCATATCTAAAAGATAAATAAAAATGATGTATTCAACAACTAACCACAGGTTGTATTTGTAAACTAATTGGACACTTAAAAGCGACATTGACTCCATCTGACTTCAATTTTTTAATAGGATTTTAGAAATCAAAAGGGAGAGAAAACGATGAAAGCACAAGTTTTGCATAAGTATGACCCAGAAATGAAAGAAAAAGTATGGGTTACAGGTGAAGAATTACCAAATCCAAAAATTGAAAAAGCATCAGATGTAATTGTTAAGATTGGTGCTGCGGGAGTTTGCAGAACAGATTTACATATAATTGAAGGAGTATGGAAACACATTCAAGATCCAGATGGAACTTTGTTACCATGTGTAATGGGACATGAGAATGCAGGATGGGTAGAAGAAGTAGGTAAGGATGTTACTGAATATAAAAAAGGTGACCCAGTTATTTTACACCCATTAATTTCAGGAACAGGTGGTACCTGTTTAGATTGCAGGAGAGGAAACGATATGCATGCTGAAGCTGGAGCATTTCCTGGATTAAGTATTAAAGAGGGAGGATACTCTGAACTATTAAAAACAAGTGTTAGAAATTTAATTAAGCTTCCAAAAGTGTTAGCACCTAAAGATGTTGCACCTTTTTCAGATGCAGGTCTTACAGCATACAGAGTTGTTAAAAAAGCAACTAGACATTTATTGCCAGGTCAAAGCTGTACAATAATTGGTGCTGGAGGTTTAGGACATATCGCTATTCAATGTTTGAAAGCAATGTGTGCTGCTGACATTATTATAGTTGAGAAATCTGAAGCAGCTTTAAAACATGCAATGGAACTTGGTGGTGATCAAGGAGTTTTAATTGATGGAAATGAAATCGAAAAAGTTCAAGAACTAACTAAAGGAAAAGGTTCAGAAGCGGTTATCGATTTCGTAGGTGAAAAAGGATCTACTGCCATGGGAATTCAAATGACTTCCAATGGTGGTTTTTACTACATTGTTGGATACGGGGAAGAAATTAAATCACTTGCAGTTGATTTGATTATTTCTGAGAAAACAATCGTAGGTAATTTAGTGGGAACGTGGTCTGAATTATATGAATTGATGGAGTTAGCTGATCGAGGAAAAGTTAAGCTATCCATGCAAGAATATAAATTGGACGATGCTAATAAAGCACTTCATGATCTTAATGACGGTAAAGTTAAGGGACGAGCTGTTTTAGTTCCATAATTTAAGTAAAGGAAGAGAGAGGTAATAATGAAAATAATGAAAACTTGCTTGACGGCTATCATATCAAGTTTGATGATATTTAGTCCTATGGCATATGCTGATAAGTGGAGCGATCAGTTTCCACATATCAAAGCTACTGGAGATATTCCTGGTGATTGTTCTTATGAGAAGATGTCTAAGAAAAATTATAAAGGAAAAACTCTTAAAATAAATACTCACGCAATTCCTGTAATGGGAGAGCCAACAGCTCTACATGCTGAGCAGTTTGAGAAATTAACTGGCGCAAAAGTTGAAGTTACACATACACCAGCAGGTGATTTGTATTCAAAAGCAATGGTTCCTTTTCAAGCTGGACAAGCACCTTACGATATTGTGTTTGGATTTTCTAACTTCATCAATGACTGGAAAAGATATTTAGCACCAGTTCCTAAGAAGTACATGAACTCACCTGAGATGAAAGACGTAACTAAATCTCACATGGGTGTATCGTCTTGGGATGGAACTATGTACCAATACCCAGTTGATGGTGACAGACATTATCTAAAATACAGAAAAGACGTAATAGATAATCCTGAAATGCAGAAAAAATATAAAGCAGATACAGGTAAAGAGCTAAAAGTTCCTACTACATGGAAAGAATATGGCGAAATGGCTAAATATTTCAATGGTTGGGACTGGGATGGAGACGGTGAAAAAGAATACGGTTCAGCTGAGGTTATGAAAAAAGATGACTTAATGTTTGCAGCTTTTTTCAGCAGATCAGTAGCGTACGCTAAAAACCCAAGAACTCCAGGTGGTTTCTTTTTTGATTTAGAAACTATGAAGCCAAATATCAATAACCCTGGGTTTGTAGAGGCATTAACTGATTGGGTTGAAGCTACTAAATATGTTCCTCCAGGAGGAACTAACTTTGGTCTGGGTGATGAAATCGGATCATTTGGTGGTGGACAAACTTTATTTAGTTTCTCTTGGGATGATGCATTTATTGCAGCGATGCAAGATGACAGCCCAATTAAAAATAAAGTTGGTGCAGCTCCACTTCCAGGTGCAAACAAAGTTTGGAATAGAGTATCTAATAGCTGGGAAAACCAATACAACCAAGCTCCTTACATTGTTTGGGGTTGGGCAGTAGGTGTTGCTAAGAAAAGTAAAGTAAAAGATATGGCGTTTGATTATCTTTGTTTCTTTTCTAACGGAGCAAACCACCAAGCAGACCTAGCAATTGGTAGATTTGGTGTTAACCCATTTAAAAACTCAGACTTTGACCCTAACATTTACATTAATAGTATGGGTTGGGATCCAGAGATCGCTAACAGTTACACTAAAACACTTTTAGATATGGAAAAAAGTAATAATAGAGTTTTCCCTCTAAGAGTTCCAGGTGTATTTGAATTTACAAGTGCTGTTGCTACTGGAACTTCAAAAGCTTTAGCAGGACAATTATCTCCTCAAGAAGCTTTAGATGAAGTTGCTAAAGAGTGGGAAGCAATTGTAAGCAGAGTAGGTAAAAAAGCAGTTCAAGATGCCTATGCTGTTGGTGTCAAAATGGAAGACAACAAACTATAATTTAAAAATACTTTATGTGGCCATTTATTTTAATGGCCACATATAATAAAAATAATATAATCCTTTATTTATAAATGAACTTTAAGCATAAATATTTCTTCCTGTTTCCAGGTTTATTTGTGTTGATAGGAATATTAATTTTTCCAATTATTTTCGTAGTTAGATTAAGTTTGTCAGGATGGAATAGTTATAATCCTGGTTTAGATTACATAGGTTTAGAAAATTACATAAGATTATTTACTGATGACCCAAGATTCTGGGAATCATTTTTTAGATTGAGTTTTTTATCAGTCACAACAGTTATTTTGCAATATGTAATAGGTTTTGCTCTGGCGCATATGGTTTGGAAAGATATTAAATTTAAAAGATTTTTTAGGGTTTTATTTTTAGTTCCAATGATGACTACGCCGGTGATCATGACAGTTATTTGGAGAACTTTTTTCCATGAATCTTTAGGACCTGTAAATGACATGTTATCAATTTTTGGTGTAGCTCCAAAGTGGTTGACTGATCCAGTTATTGCAAAATTTACGGTAATTATTGTTGAGGTATGGCAATGGACGCCTTTTATGTTTCTGCTTTTACTAGCAGGCTTATTATCATTGCCTAAAGAACCATTCTTGGCTGCTGCGATTGATGGTGCTAGTCCAGTCAGAAAATTCATTTATGTAACATTTCCATTAATGGCTCCAATATCAATTGGAGCAATAATTATTAGGTTAATTGAGGCTTCAAAGATAATGGATACAGTTTACGTTTTAACTTCTGGAGGCCCAGGAACTTCTACTGAAACTTCAAGTTTTTATATTTTTATAAAAGGGTTAAGAGAATTTCAGATGGGTTATGCAGCATCAATGTCATTCACCTATTTAATAATTATGATCATAAGTTTAACAATAATAGCAAAGGTCTTAACTAAAGTTTTATTGAAAGAGTAGAGTATGAATAAATTATATATTTTTTTAAAATATTTCTTTATTGTTGTTTGGACAGTATTTGTCGTAGCGCCTTTTCTTTGGGCTTTAACAACATCCTTTAAAGACTTTCAGTCTGTTAATGGTGGGGTAACATACATTCCATGGGTAGATTTTGAACCTAATTTAGAAGGGTGGAAGGTTTTAATTAAATCGCCAGCCAAAGGAGGGGTAGATATAATTGAACCTTATTTTAATAGTTTGTTTGTAACTTGTACCGCAAGTTTAATTAGTATTATTCTTGGAACATTATCTGCATATGCACTATCAAGATATACATTCAAGGCAGGTTTTGTAAAAAATAATGACATTACTTTTTTCTTTATTTCCCAAAGAATTATGCCTCCAATTGTTTTATCAATTCCATTTTTTTTATTTTTAAGTTCGATAAATTTATTAGATAGTCTAACGGGGTTAATTGTAGTTTACATTGTTTTATTAATGCCAATAGCAGTTTGGATTATGGTCGACTTTTTTAATAAAGTACCAAGGGAAATTGACGAAACAGCTCTGATTGATGGTTGTAATCCTTATCAAGCATTTTTAAAAGTGGTGTTACCAAATTCAATACCAGGATTAATTGTAGCTGGAATGTTTTGTATAATTTTTGGATGGATTGATTTCTTCTTTGCTTTTATTTTAACTTTCACTGAAGTTCAATTGTTACCAGTTAAGATTGTTGCATTAAATTCATCGGTAACTCCGTGGTGGAGTTTGTCAGCGTCAGCTTTAGTTTCAGTAGCACCATTAATTATTGTTGCGTTCATAGTTGAACGATATTTATCAAAAGGAAATTTATCAGGAGCTATTAAATAATGGATTTAGTCGCTAACAATTTATCTTATAAACCTGATGATCAATATTATTTAAACGAAGTATCTTTTAATTTTAAAGAAGGAAATCTCTATACAATTTTAGGAAGAACACTATCTGGAAAGACGACTTTATTAAAAACAATAGCTGGTCTTTTAACACCAGACAGTGGTGAAATTGAATTTGATGGTAAAAATTTTTTAAAAGTTCCAGTCTGGGAAAGAAATGTAGCAATGGTTTATCAACAATTTATAAACTATCCTCATTTAAATGTTTTCGAAAACATAGCCTTTCCTTTGAAACAAAGAAAAATAGATCAGAGCGTTATTAATGAAAAAGTAATGGATGCTTTAAAGTCTGTTGGGTTAGTAGGTTTTGAAAATAGAAAGATCCAAGAGCTTTCTGGAGGTCAACAACAAAGGGTTTCGCTTGCAAGATCCTTAGTAAAAAATGCAAAAATATTATTATTGGATGAGCCACTAGTAAACTTAGACTACAAATTGAGAGAGCAACTTAGAGAGGAGTTTAAAAACCTATTTTCTAAAGGATTAGCAGATGAAACAATACTAATTTATTCAACCACAGATCCAAGAGAAACTATGGAATTAAATGGTGAAGTTATTGTTCTAGATGAGGGCAAAGTTTTACAAGTTGGTCCAGCAAAAGAAATATTTGAAAATCCAAACTCATTGAAAGTTGCAGAAATCTCTAATGACCCGCCAATGAACATAATAGAGGCCAAAATTTTAGATAATCATATTAAATTTGAAGGCATTGATGTAGAGGCTCCACAACATTTATCTAAATTAACTGAAGATGGTTTAAAAATTGGATTAAGATCTTCTGATATCGAATTAAATGAAAATGGACATGAATTTGAAGTTGAGCTTGCAGAAATAAGTGGTTCAGAAACATTGCTGCACTTAAAAAGAGGAAATACAAAAATTATAGTTTCAATAGAGGAAGTTTTAAATTTTAAGATACACGATAAAGTAAAAATTAATTTTAAAATTAATAGAGCTTATGCGTTTCATGCTAATGGAAAATTAGCATCTTCGCCTTTTGGAGGTTTGAATGGCTAAAATTGATTTAAGCAATATATCTCACTCGTATAATCCCAATGATCCAAATCCAGTCTATGCTTTAAATCCTTTCTCAATGACATGGGAAAATGGAAATCGATATGCAATCTTAGGACCTTCTGGATGTGGAAAAACTACAATGCTAAATATTGTATCTGGCTTAGTGAGACCCTCTGCTGGAAGAATATTGTTTGATGATAAAGATGTTACAGATTTAAAAACAGAAGATAGAAATATTGCTCAAGTTTTTCAATTTCCAGTTATTTATAATACAATGACTGTTTATGAAAATTTAGCATTTCCACTTAAATGTAGAGATTTTTCTAAAAGTAAAACTGATGAAAGAGTTAATTCAGTTGCTGAAACTTTAAATTTAAAATCTTTTTTAAATTCTCCTGCAAGAAAATTAACAGCAGATCAAAAGCAATTAATATCTTTAGGAAGAGGCCTTGTGAGAGAGGACGTAGCTGCTGTTTTAATGGATGAGCCTCTAACTGTTATCGATCCAGATTTAAAATTTAGATTGAGAAGAAATCTTAAAGAAATTAATGAGCAATATAAAACAACATTAGTTTATGTAACTCATGATCAAAACGAAGCGATGACTTTTGCGGATAACATAATAGTAATGAGTGAAGGAGAGGTGGTTCAAACCGGTTCCCCTAAAGAACTTTTTGAAAGACCTAATACAACATTTGTTGGATACTTTATTGGATCTCCAGCCATGAACTTGTTTGAAAGTGAAATCTCTTCGAATGATAGTGTAAAAATAAATAACACTTTAATTAAAACCCATACAAATTTATCTAATTTAAAAACAAAAAATATTAAATTAGGAATAAGATCAGAATTTATTAAAATTGCACAAAACCAAAATGAGAACTTAATTGATGTTAATGTTCAAAAGGTTGAAGACCTAGGAAACTATAAATTGATCACTGCTAAAATGGGAGATTTTACAATTAAATCAAAAGTTACAAGAGAAACCGAAATACCTAATCAGAATGTTAAACTTCACATACCTGCCGAAAAATGTTGTGTGTATGAGGACAATAAATTAATTTAAACACAACCAAAAATAGAAAAGTTCTATCTATGGTTTTATTGTGACAATCTGTACTTCTTTTTAGAAAGACTCTAATCTAAATCTATGTTTTATTTCTGACCAGTTAATTAACTAGAGGAGAATATAATGATTAAAAATAAAAAATCATTGAAGGGTTCTAAAACTCCTTCAAGAAGAAAGTTCTTCAAAGCAGCGGCAGCAACGGGAGCGGCAGCAGCTACAGCAGTAGCAATGCCAAATGTTGCATTTGGTGCACCACTAACATTAAAGATGCAAGCAGCTTGGCCATCAGGCGCTAATATCTTTTTTGAAATGGCGGGAGATTACGCAAAAATGGTTAGCGACATGTCAGCTGGAGAACTTAAAATTGATGTTCAACCAGTTGGAGCTGTTGTTAAAACTTCAGAAATTGGACAAGCAGTAAGTTCAGGTGTAGTTGATATGGGTCACTGGGTGACTGCATATTGGTACGGTAAAAATGCAGCTGCGTCTCTTTTCGGAACTGGACCATCATACGGAATGTCATCTCAAGAAGTTATGGGATGGATGGAGTACGGTGGAGGAAGAGCATTATACGAAGAAGCAGTTAAAAGTGTTGGATTTAATTACACTGGTTTCTTTCATATGCCAATGCCAGCTCAACCATTTGGTTGGTTTAAAAAGAATGTAACAAAAGTATCTGATGTTAAAGGTATGAAGTATAGAACAGTTGGTCTAGCGACTAACGTTCTAACTGCTATGGGAATGGTCGTAAGACAATTACCAGGTGGTGAAATCCAACCAGCAATGAAAACTGGTTTGATTGATGCTGCAGAGTTTAACAACCCTACATCAGACTCACAGTTTGGAATGCAGGATGTCTCTAAACACTATCACTTAGGAAGTTTCCACCAATCTCAGGAAATGTTTGAAATTCCAGTGAATACAAAGAGACTAAATAGTTTATCACCTGCTCATCAAGCTATCTTGAAAAATGCTGCTTATGCTGCAAACTCAGATAACTACTTTAAAGCATTAGTTAGATATTCAACTGACTTAGCTAAATTGATGAACGAGCATAAAGTTAATGTTTACCAAACATCAGACGCTATCCTTGCAGAGCAATTAAAAGGTTGGGATAAAGTTATTGGTGAGTTTGCTGCAAAAGATGCTTTCTTTAAGAAAGTGGTAGACTCTCAAAAAGCATACGCTAAGAGAACTATGAAGTATCTGTTGATGAATCAACCGAACTACAAATTAGCTTATGAAAATGAGTTTGGACCAATTGAGAAAGTTAAAATCTAATTAACTTTAGTAAATTCAAAAAAGGGGGTTTAAAAACCCCCTTTTTTTTTAGTTTAATTTATTATATTTTTTACTGATGGAAACTTTCATTAAATTTGCGGATACACTTAGCACCTCAATGGGTAAAGCATTTTCTTGGTGTATTGTGATTTTAATGGGCGGAACAGTATACGAAGTTGTTATGGCTTATGTTTTTAACAAGCCAACTTTATGGAATTTTGATTTTAGTATGCAAATGTACGGGGCAATACTAATGATGTCAGGTGCATACTGTTTAGCGACCGAAGCCCATGTAAGAGGTGATGTAATTTACCGATTATTTAAACAAAGAACTCAAGCTTGGATAGATTTAGTCCTTTATTTTATTTTCTTTTTTCCAGGCGTCGTTGCTTTAGCATTTTACGGATATGAATACGCTGCAATAGCTTGGAAAATAAAAGAAACAAGTTGGAGTAGTCCAGCTCAAATACAAATTTATATGGTTAAATCAATGATACCTGCTGCAGGTACATTGTTAATTATTCAAGGAATTGCAGAAGTTTTTAGATCAATCATTTGCATTAAAACAGGGCAATGGCCTATGCGAATGGTAGTTGCTGAGGAAACAGAACAAATGTTGATGAGAACATCACAAGAGGAAGATAAATCAAATGTTATTTAGTCTTTCAAATCCAGAAGTTGCAATTTTGATGATGGGTATATTTCTATTTGCAGTTCTTTTAGGTTTTCCAATTGCATTTACATTGATGGCAATGGGTATCGCGTTTGGATATTACGCTTACTACGACGCGACTATGATGGAACACATTTTTGATAATAGAATTTTTCAATTATTTGTTCAAAACACTTACACTGTTATGGATAATAATGTTCTGACAGCTGTACCATTGTTTTTGTTTATGGGTTATTTAGTTGAAAGAGCAGGAATTGTTGCAAAATTGTTTTTTGCCATAAGATTAGCTGCACACAGACTTCCAGCATCAATGGCTGTTGCTGCATTAATTACTTGTACACTGTTTTCTACAGCAACAGGAATTATTGGTGCAGTAGTGACGTTGATGGGATTATTAGCTTGGCCAGCAATGGTAAAAGCTGGCTACGATAAAAAATTTGCATCAGGAATAATATGTTCTGGAGGATGTTTGGGTATTCTAATACCACCAAGCATTATGTTGATTGTTTACTCTGTTATTGCTCAATTATCACCTCTTAGACTTTTTGCAGCTGCTATCTTTCCAGGCTTACTTTTGGCAGGATTGTACATTGGCTACGCGGTTATAAGAGCATGGCTGAATCCCTCCATTGCACCTAGACCTCCAAAAGAAGACATCCCACCTCGTGCAGAAATTTTAAAAGAGGTATTAGTTTCTTTTGTACCTCTCTTCGGATTAATTATGTTAGTGCTTGGAACAATTTTAGCTGGAATAGCAACACCAGCAGAGGCCGCAGCAGCAGGAGCCTTTGGAGCATTGATTTTATCTTGGTTCTACAAAACCCTTAAATGGCAAAACTTTAAAGAGTCTGTTTTTTTAACCGCTAAAACAACAGCTATGATTATGTGGTTATTTATTGGATCTTGGACTTTTTCTTCAGTATTTTCTTACCTAGGTGGACATGAAGTTTTCGAGCATTTTTTTACTTCTATAAATATTTCAACTTGGCAATTTCTAGTAATTACACAAATTATAATTTTCCTTTTAGGGTGGCCATTAGAGTGGACTGAAATTTTAATTATTTTTGTTCCAATCTTTTTACCCCTATTAGAAATTTTTGGAGTTAACCCATATTTTTTTGCAATGTTAATTGCTTTAAATTTGCAAACCTCTTTTTTAACGCCGCCAATGGCAATGTCAGCTTATTATTTAAAAGGAGTTCAAAAAACTAACGTTGAATTAATGGATATTTTTAGAGGTATTATGCCGTTTTTAGCAATTGTGATTTTTGCTATGTTTTTAATGTACATGTTTCCTGCAATTGCTTTATGGTTACCAGAAACATTATTTGCTAACTAAAAAAAATGATAGATATTTTTACTCTTAAAGCTGAAGAGCTTGCTTTGAAAATAAAAGACGCTCAATTAACATCAGTAGAAATATGTGAAAAGTATATAGAAAGAATTAATAAATTTGAAAAAGATGTAAAGGCTTGGGCACACTTTGATAAAAAACTTCTACTAGAAAAAGCAGCAGAAGCTGACGAATATAGAAGATCAGGTAAACCTTTAGGACCATTACACGGTGTTCCTGTAGCTGTGAAAGATATTGTTGGAACTCTTGATATGCCAACCGAATGTGGAACTGTAATTAGAAAGGGCAAATCTTATTCACAAAATGCAGAAATAGTTGATTTATTATTAGCAGCTGGCGCAATCGTAATGGGTAAAACAGCTACAGCTGAATTAGCATATCTTGGCCCTCCTAAAACAACTAACCCACATGATTATTCAAGAACTCCAGGCGGTTCTTCAAGTGGATCTGCAGCAGCTGTTGCTTCGTTTATGGCACCTTTATCAATTGGTTCACAAACAGGTGGTTCAATAATAAGACCAGCATCATATTGTGGAGTTGTAGGTTACAAACCAACTTATGGGTTAATTTCAAGAAATGGTGTACTTAAAACTTCAGAAAAATTAGATCACATAGGTGTATTTGGAAGATCAGTAGAAGATGTTGCATTACTTTCAAAAGTTTTAATTAAAAAAGATAATTTTGACCCTGCAACCGTTCATTATTCAGCTGAGAATATACTTGCGGAAACAAAAAAAGGTCCCTTGTTTGAACCTAAATTTATTTTTTATAAAACAGATTATTGGAAAAATATTGAAAAAAAATCCAGAGAAGCTTTTGAATATTTTATAAAATCTTTTAAAAAAAATATTGAGGTTTTTGATAACCCTTCTTATTTTAAAGATATTCATAAATATCATCAAATTATGTATGAAACTGATTTAGCAAATAATTTTGGATTATATTATAAAAAGTATAAAAAAAAATTATCTAAGCCAATGCAAGATGCAATTGTTAAAGGCAATAAACATTCAGCAAAAGAGTATGCTGAGGCCCTGGATTTCATGAAAAGAAGTTACGAGTCTTATGAAGAAGTATTTGAAGATTATCATGGAGTTTTATCGCCTGCTAGTCCTGGTGTTGCCCCCAAAAGTTTAAAAACAACTGGTTCTGCAGAATTTAATAAAGTTTGGTCTTATCTCGGAACTCCATGTATATCACTCCCATTGTTACAAGGTGATGCAAATATGCCATTAGGGGTCCAGTTAACTGGTGCTAAGTACGATGATCATAGATTTTTAGGTATTGCTAATTGGTTAGAAAAGGAATGTAATAATTAAATGCAAAAATTAACAACATTTTTAGGAACTTTACTTGCAACAGCTTTTTTAGTTGGTTTAGCAACTACGTTAACAAGATCAACCATGATTGGTTTTTTTGATGTCTTGCCGGTTTATATATTGATGGCAATTGCAATCTTCATGATGGTGTATGAAGCATTTTTTGACAAAAAATAATTTTAATTAATCTCTTATTTACTACCTCAGATTGTAATACAATCTTTTAAAGTTATTTTACTCTAGACTTAAATGCACAATTGTAATTTACTCTGAACAGTTAATTAACAAAGAAGAGGAGATACTAATGATTAAAGAAAAAAAATCATTGAAGGTTTCTAGATCACCTTCAAGACGTAAGTTCTTTAAAACTGCAGCTGCAACTGGTGTTGCTGCTGTTGCTTTATCTGCTCCAGCAGTTGCCAAAGAAAGAGTTGAAGCTTCTATGGTGGCTACTTGGCCTAGAGATTTTCCAGGTCTAGGAACTGGTGCACAAAGACTTGCTCAAAGATTAAGCGATATGAGTGACGGTAGAATTCAAGTTACTTATTACGCTGCTAACGAGAGGGTAAAAGCATTTGACTCGTTTGACGAAGTTGCTTCAGGTAACTCTCAAATGTATCACGGTGCTGATTACTACTGGGTTAAAAAACACCCTGCATTTGGATATTTTACTGCCGTTCCATTTGGTTTCACATATGCTGAAATGAATGCGTGGTTAAAATTTGCTGGTGGACAAGAGTTGTGGGATGAATTGACTGATGATTTTGGAACACAAAGTTTTGCTGCTGGTAACACTGGAGTGCAAATGGGTGGTTGGTTTAACAAAAAAATTAGATCAGCTAATGACTTTAAAGGTTTAAAAATGCGTATGCCTGGTTTAGGTGGACAAGTTCTTGGAAAACTTGGTGGTTCTCCAATTTCACTTCCTGGTGGACAAATTTATGAAAACCTTGTGTCTGGTGCAATTGATGCAACTGAATGGGTAGGACCTTGGAACGATGAAGCTATGAAGTTCCAGGAAGCTGCTAAGTATTATTACTATCCAGGAATGCATGAACCAGGATCTACACTAGCTTGTGGAGTTAACAAATCTTGGTTTACTAGTTTGTCAAAATCAGATCAGTTAATTATTAAAACTGCATGTGATTGGGCTGATACAACTACAATGGCTGAATACAATGCTAAAAACGGAGCTGCACTAGCACGATTAGTTAACGAAAGTGGAGTTAAACTAGAGAAGTTTAACGATAAAGTTTACGATGCTTTCGCTAAAGGTGCTGCTGAAGTTTTCGATGAAGTTCAACAACATAGTGCTCTTGCTAAGAAAGTACATGCTGCCTTTGTTAAAGGTCGTAAGGAAATTGGTGCTTGGACTAACTTGTCTGACGGGCCATATGTTGCTCAAAGAAATAGAGCATTAGGAGTATAATTAATTCTAATTATTACTAGAGGGCCCTTAAATGGGCCCTCTTTTTATATATCATTAAAAGATTTTTAATATGATGGCGAAAAATAACTTATCTATTTTAATAAGAATATTTAGTTATTCTATTTTAGCCTTAACATTAGTTTTTCTAATTAATAATGTTTTAACAGTTTGGTTTGATTGGCCAGGAGTTAAAAAACTTTTTGCTCATTACGAATTATTTGGTTTTAAAAAATTAAATAAGCCTTTAGAGGGACTAGCAATAAACTTATCATATATTCAATTACTATTTTATTTTATATCTCTCATAGGAGTTATATTTTTTGTTTTGAAATCTATAAAACAAACATTACAGACAGACTCTGAGATCTTAACAAAAATTACAGCTTACGTTGTGAGATCTTCTTTCTGGGCTGTATTAATTGTTGGAGTAGCAGATTTTTTAATCTCATTTATGGTTGTAGAGAAACTAGTTGAGCCAATTTTTGGTGAACAACTTAAAATTAATTTAGTAATACCTGCCTTTAGAATTACATATATACATTTTCCTTTAATATTGGCTTCTTTTGTAATTGGTTATTTTACAAGATCTGTAGGGTTTATTTGGTTAGCAGTTTTAGTAGTTGGAAGTGAATTTTTAATTGTATTATCAAGATTTATTTTTCAATATGAACAAGCATTCCAAGGTGACTTAGTTCGTTTTTGGTATGCAGCCCTTTATTTATTTGCAAGCGCTTATGCATTAATTCACGAGGGCCATGTAAGAGTTGATGTTCTTTATACTGGTTTTAGTGAGCGTAAAAAAGCATGGACTAATGCAATTGGGTCATTAATTCTAGGAATTCCTTTATGTTTGATTGTAATATTTTTAGGCATGGGGGGCAAAGCTAGTATCATCAATGGTCCTGTAATTTCATTTGAAATTACGCAGCAAGGTTCAAACGGATTATATTTACTTTATCTAATGGCAGTTTATTTAGCTGTGTTTGCAGTAAGTATGTTAACTCAATTCACTAGCTACTTTATGAGTAGCAGTCATAAACTTTTGAAGAATTAAATAATGGAACATTTATTTTTAGCTTTACTTGTAATTATAATGATTGGAGCATTAGCTTCTGGTTTTCCAGTAGCTTTTGCATTACCTGGATCAGCAATAATTTCAATCGGGCTTGCTGCTTTTTTTGGTTACTTATTTGCAGGAGATAGTAGTGCTTATTTTGCTGTTGATGGCCCCAAAGAATGGTTAACCGCCGGTATTACAAACTTTAGGAGTAACTACTGGGATGTAGAAACTGATACTTTAATTGCAATTCCTTTATTTATTTTCATGGGGATCATGCTGCAAAAATCAAAAATTGCGGAAGATCTTTTAGTTACAATGGGGCAGCTGTTTGGACCTATCCCAGGAGGTTTAGGAATATCAGTAATTTTTGTTGGGGCGTTACTTGCAGCTACCACGGGTATTGTTGGCGCAACAGTAATAGCAATGGGATTAATATCATTACCCACAATGCTTAATAATAAATACGATAAAAGTTTAGCAAGTGGTATTGTTTGTTCATCAGGAACTCTTGGGCAAATCATACCTCCTTCAATTGTATTAATTATTATAGCAGATCAATTAGCTAGCGCAGCAGACGTTGCAAATACTATGCGTCAGACTGATTACAAAATTTTAACTGGTGAATTTAATATGCCTGGAGAATTTAGAGTGGGATCTACCTCTGCAGGAGATATGTTTTTGGGGGCATTATTACCTGGTTTAGTATTGGTTGGTTTATATATGATTTATGTATTTGTGTACGCAAGACTAAATCCCAAGGCAGCTCCTCCCGTTCCATTTAAAGGAAATTTTGACTCAAAATTTTGGATTAAGGTTTTAATAGTAATTATTCCTCCCCTTGCTTTAATTTTTGCAGTTTTAGGATCTATACTTTTAGGTATTGCAACCGTTAATCAAGCCGGATCAATTGGAGCAATAGGTGCAACCATGATGGCTGGTTATCGTTTACATAAAGGTAAAAAAGATGCTTACTATCCAATTATAATTGCAATTTTATCTGTTATTCCAATTTATATTTTGTCTAAGAATTATAATTTAAATATTAAGGCTGTAGAAACTAGAGATCTTACAGCAATTTTTATCACAGGATTTTTTACAATTACTTTTTTAATTGGAATTGTTTGGAGTTTTTGGAGAGCATACAAAATTGAGAATGTTTTAAGAGAGGTTGTTACAGAAACATGTGTAACAACTTCAATGGTTTTTATAATTTTATTAGGTGCAGCAATGTTAACCTCTGGATTTAGAGCATTTGGAGGTGAAGAGCTAGTAAGAGATTTTCTTCAAGATTTGCCAGGGGGATTTTGGACACAGTTTATTGTTGTAATGGCAGTGATTTTTTTACTAGGTTTCTTTCTTGATTTTATAGAAATAGCCGTTGTTGTTGTTCCTATCATTGCTCCGATATTATTAGCTGAACCAGGAGCTAATGTAAGTGCAATTTGGCTTGGTGTAATGATTGGGGTGAATTTACAAACCTCCTTTTTAACACCACCGTTTGGTTTTGCATTATTTTACTTAAAAGGTGTAGCTTCAAAACTTGTTACTACTTTAAATATCTGGAAAGGTGTTGTTCCATTCATTATTTTACAATTAATAGGTCTTGGAATTGTCGGTTTCTATCCATCATTAGTAAACTATCTACCAGCAAGAACATATTTAACATCGAACGTTGCTCCACCGCCGATGAATCCAAAGTTACAATATTGCTTACAAGAGTATAAATTTGCGATTTACAACACTGAAGAACAAAGAATTACTAATGCAATAAAAGACATGCAGAAATTAACTCCCACAAATCTTCCAATGGATAAACTAGATATTTTTGAAGAGCATTTTGATAATGCGTTGGGGACTTTTGCTATTGTTAAAAAACTTCAAAAAACGGAGCAAGAATATGAATTATTTACAAAAGATTATAGGGACTTGCATTTCAATGTAAGAAAAATTGAGAAAAAAATTAGAAAAATAGACCAGAAAATTAAAAAAACAAAAGCTGAAATTAGAAATTTAGATGATGATAATTTATCAGATAAAAATAAATTAGAATTAAAGATCGAGAATTACGAGTTAGAAATTAAAGAACTTCAAAATAAAGTTCCTGAAAATTGGAAAGCTAAAAATGGAGAGTTTGAAATATTGCACAAAGCAAAAAACACAAGAACTAAAAGATATAGAAAAAACGTTGATGAAGCTTATGAAACTCTGGATCAAATAGTAATGTTTATAAACGATAATGAAAAATTAAAAGAACTTTCACCAGAAATAAAAGAATTAAAATATAATATTGATAATAAAAATTACGAAAACACAATATCAATAATTGATAATCTTTTTGAAAAACTAGGAGAAATTTCTGGAACCGAAGAATTTGCAAATAAATTAGATGACCTAATATCTGTTATAGATAATGATGAGGTAGATGAGCAAAAATTGTCTGAAGTAAGTTCAGAGACTTTTGATCTTTTTAATTTAGAAGTTTCATGGAGAGATGATGCTAATAAGAATTTGATGCCTGAATTAATTAAATATAATGATGTTATTAAACATAATATTGGTCTTAGACTTCAAAACAGATTAACTAAAGAACAAGCTAAATTTGTTGCAAGGTGTAACTCAGTTCATAGAGATATATCTTTAAACTTTTAATTAATGGAAAATTATATTTTACCAAAAAAACAGGCTATTGTTGTTTTTTTTGTATTTGCATTTGGTTATTTTTTATCATGTTTATTACGTGCAATTACCGCAACACTTTCACCAGTATTAACCTCAGAATTTAATTTATTAGCAGCTGATTTAGGATTATTAGCTGGAGGTTATTTTTTAGGTTTTGCTTGTATGCAAATACCGCTTGGATATTTGTTAGATAAATATGGACCAAAAAAAATTGTCTCTTCTTTTTTATTAATTGCATTGGTTGGAACAGGATCATTTGCTTTAGCTGAAAGCTTTTCAGGATTGTTAGTTTCACGAATTCTAATTGGTGTAGGTGTAAGTGCTTGTTTGATGGCTCCGTTAACGGGTTACAGAATATGGTATGCAGAAAATCAGCAACAAAGAGCAAACTCATGGATGCTAATGATTGCATCATTAGGTTTTTTGTCATCCACATTGCCTGTACAACTTTTATTGCCTAGTTTTGGATGGAGATGGATATTTGGAGGTATCGCTATCTTAATTTTAATTAGTATTTTTTTAATGTTAGTTTTCATTCCAAAATGGAATTTAACTAAAAATAAAGAGTTGGAAGAGCCAAGTAATACTGGAACTTTATCTGAAGTTTGGAAAAATAGATTTTTTATAAGTGTAATTCCAATGGGTTTATTTAATTATGGGGGATTAATGGCTATACAAACTTTATGGGCTGGCCCATGGATGACTAGAGTTGCTGGTTATACACCACTTCAGAGCGCTACAGGATTATTTTGGATCAATGTAACTATGTTGATATCCTTTTTTTTGTGGGGTTATTTTTTACCAAAAATTTCAGCTATAGGTTTTACTGCAAAAAGAATACTTAAATTAGGTTTGCCAATTAGTTTTTCTGTAATGTTTGTGATTATATTGTTAGGCCCAAAAGCGGGTGCATTCTACATAACTTTATTTATTTTAAGTTCAATTTTTTTATCAGTTACACAGCCAGCTGTGGGCCTTTCTTTTTCAGGTTATTCTGCTGGTAAAGCACTAACTTCATTTAATTTATTAATATTTGCAGGAACATTCATAATGCAATGGCTAATGGGCTTAGTGATAGATATTGTTAAAGGCATGGGTCACACAGAAATATTTGCTTTTAAATCAGCTTTTTCAGTTTTCTTAATCTTAAGTATTATTTCTTATATATTTTTTTTAATATTAAATAGAAAAAAATATGAAAATAAAACGTAGGAATTTTTTTTTGGAATTATTTATTGGTATTGTTGCAATTTACTTAATTATATTAATTTTCTTATTCTTTTTTCAAAGAAATTTAATGTATCATCCTAATGAGAATAATTATTCTGGAGATAATTTAGAAGTTGACATTGAAAAAGTTACCATCAAAACAACTGATAATATTAATCTTTTAGGCTGGTTTCATAATAAAAATTTAAAAAGTTATAAAACAATAGTTTATTTTCACGGAAATGCAGGGACACTTGAAAACAGAATCCATAAGTTAAATCATTTTAAAGACATGGATGTTAATTTTTTAATTATTGCATGGAGAGGGTTTAGCGGTAATAAAGGAAAACCAAGTGAGGAGGGTCTTTATACAGATGGTGTTAGTGCAATAAACTGGCTTAAAGAAAAAGGTCTAAATGAAGAAGATATAATTATTTATGGAGAGTCATTAGGAACTGGCATTGCCACTGAAATTACTCAGAATAAAAATTTTGCAGGATTAATATTAGAAACGCCCTTCACATCAATGATAGAGGCTGCGAAAAATTTTTATCCATATATTCCAGTAGGTTTAATTTTAAAAGATAAGTATGAAAATAATGAAAAAATTAAAAATATTAATATTCCAGTATTAGTAATGCATGGTGAGGCTGACCAAATAGTTCCATTTTGGATGGGTAAAAAAATTTTTAATTTAGCAAGTGAACCCAAATATTCATATTTTACAAAATATGACGATCATATGATGGAATATGATGATAAACTTGTATTAGCTCTTAAATCATTTGTTGATAGTTTAAATTAAGCCACAATCTAAACAAATATAACTCAAATTTTTTTTTTAAGTTACATTATGAAAAATCTTTTCATATTTTTTATTATCTTGTTTTCTTTAAGTAATTTATCAAATGCTAAAGAAAATTTAGCATCTGTAGATAGCCTTTTTCATATAGATCAAATGAATTCGCACGATGAAAATTTTGCATTATATTTTAAAACCCGCGAAAAAGCTGTCTTGGCTCGGGGAGAAAATTCAAATTATATTAATGATTTTCCAAAAGATCTTTATATTTATAACTATAAAACAAAAGAGTCTTTGCCATTAATCTCTTATGAATGGTTTCCCAAAACTGCAAAATATTTTTTGCAAGAGTATGATTTCCCAGTTTTCCCAGATGATTTTGCATATTATCTTTTAAAAGATAACAAAACTCTGGTGATGATTAGTGCTGTAAAAAGTTTAAAGGCTAATTTTAAATTTGATATTGTTGAAAAAAAGTTAGAGCTTTATCCTGTAAATGGAAAATTTGATTTTATTATTTCTTCCATAGCTAAAAATTGCGGACATTATGAATTTAGAGAAAATTATAAGTGTAGTTTTTATAAACCTTTAATTTCTAGTACCTTAATTAATTAATTTGAGTAAATGCTTCTGCGAATTTTTCGGCCTCAAAAATTTGCAAATCATCTTCTTTTTCACCTAATCCAAGGGCAATAATTGGTAGTTTATATTTTTTAGCAACTGCTAAAAGGATACCTCCTTTTGCCGTACCATCTAACTTTGTCATAATAAGACCAGTTATTGGAATAATTTTATTAAATTCTTCAACTTGATTAATTACATTTTGACCTGAAGTTGCGTCCAAAACCAAAACAACATCATGTGGAGCATCAGGATCAATTTTTTTAGTAACGTTTGCAATTTTTTTATATTCTTCCATCAAATTTTTTTTATTTTGCAATCTCCCAGCTGTATCAATTAAAACTTGATTGAAATCATTATTTAATGCCTCTTCAATAGCCTTGTAGGCAACTGATGCAGGATCAGAGCCTTGAGATGATTTTGTAATTTTAACATCAACTTTGTTTGCCCAATTTTCTAACTGCTCTATGGCTGCCGCTCTAAAAGTATCTGATGCAGCTAGCATTACTTTATTTCCATTACCTTTTAATATTTTACTTATTTTTCCAATAGTAGTTGTTTTTCCAACACCATTGACACCTGAAATTAATGTTGCATTTAATTTTTCTTTTTTTTTGAAGAATTCAATATTTTCTAAAGGTTTCATTATTGAAATAATATAATTTTTTAAAATATTATTTATTTCGTCTGTTAAATCTTTATTGGGATCAATTTTTGTTTGAGAAATTATTTCTCTTATTTCTGAAGCCGAAACAATACCAACATCTGATTGAATTAAGTAATCTTCAATTTTGTCTAATGTTTTGTCATCAATCTCTTTTTTTACAACTATATCTCTTAAACCCGTTGTAAAAGCTGATGCACTTTTTTTAAAACCTGATTTAAATTTTTCAAAAATTCCCATTAAATTTTAAAATTTATCTCCTCAATATCTGAAACTGGTCCTTTCATATGAATACTATTGTTTTCATCAATTGAAATTGTCAATCTACCTGTAGAAAATTCAATATCAACTTTATCATTTACCAGTCCGTTTTGTTTTGCAGCAAAAGCTGTTGCGCAAGCTGCAGTTCCACAAGCTTTGGTAAGCCCAGCTCCTCTTTCCCACACTCTAACTTTTATCAATTCTTTGTTAACAACAGTTGCTAAAGTAACATTACATTTCTCTGGAAATAGAGAGTGGGTTTCAATTTTTGGTCCAATTTTTTCAATTTCAAAATTTTCGTTATTATCAACAAAAAAAACCACATGTGGATTTCCAACATTTACAGCAGTTCCGCCAGAAAAATCGTTATTATTTTTGTCGTTAATTTTAATTCCTAAATTATTCGTATTTAATTCTTTAGACAATGGAATCTCATCCCATTTTGTTTTTGCAATACCTATTTCTGTTGAAACCATTTTTTCTCCAACAATATTTGATTTTAATTTGCCAGATAAAGTTGTTAGGACAATTTCTTTTTTGTTATTTTCTTTGCCTAATAAATCAGCAATACATCTTGTACCATTTCCACACGCACCAGACATTCCTCCATCTGAATTATAAAATTCTAGTGAAGCATCTGAAATATCATTTTTTTTAATCAATATTAGTTGGTCACAACCAATAAATTTTCTGTCACAAATCTTTATTATTTGCTCTTTCGTCAAATTTGTAATTGTTTGCCTATTATCTATGATGACAAAATCATTACCTAAACCGTCCATTTTAAAAGCTTTAATATCCATATATAGATATTTAACTTATTTATTGACTTTTTGAACCTCTATTATAGGTTGTTGCCGTTTCCGCAAAAACATTAACTTTGTGGTGTCTTTGGAAACAAAGAGATCGACACTAGTCAGCGAGGGTTCGCCCACTAGTGCGTTACTGCTATGCGTAATTAATATGTTTGAAAATTTAACAAATAAATTTGAAGAAATTTTTTCTTCTCTGAAAAAGGCACCTTCACTTGATGAAGCTCAAGTAGATGAAGGTTTAAGAGGCATTAGGCAAGCCTTACTTGAAGCAGATGTCTCATTGGATGTTGCAAAAGATTTTATTGAAAGAGTTAAACCAAAAGCTTTAGGCCAAGAGATAATAAGATCTACCTCTCCTGGGGATATGGTTGTTAAAATTGTTTATGATGAGCTTGTAGACTTATTAGGTGCAACAAATAATGAGATAAACTTAAACGCAGTACCGCCTGTGCCAATGATGTTAGTTGGATTACAAGGTTCTGGTAAAACAACAACAACAGCAAAATTAGCAAAATTTTTAGAAAATAATAAAAAGAAAAAAGTAATGATGGTCAGTCTAGATATTTACAGACCAGCTGCACAAGAACAACTTAGATCTTTAGGAGAACAAAATAATATTTTAACTTTACCTATTATAGAAGGTCAGCAACCTGCTGATATTTGTAGAAGAGCAATAAGTGCTGCTAATTTAAATGGAGCTGAAATAATTTTATTTGATACTGCTGGTAGAACTCAAATCGATTTACAAATGATGAGTGAGATTAAGCAAATTGAAGCTGTCATTAATCCAACAGAAACTTTCTTAGTTGCAGACTCTTTAACAGGTCAAGTTGCAGCCTCAGTGGCAAAAGAATTTAAAAATACAGTTAATTTATCTGGAATCATTTTAACTAGGGCTGATGGTGATGCAAGAGGTGGTGCCGCAGTGAGTATGAAATATGTTTCAAACGTTCCAATTAAATTTTTAGGGATAGGAGAAAAAATAGATAATCTTGAAGTATTCCATCCAGATAGAATTGCAAACAGAATACTAGGTATGGGGGACATCGTATCCCTTGTAGAAAAGGCGGCTCAAGATTTAGGAGAAGAAAATCTTAAAAAAGCAGAGGAAAATTTAAAAAAAGGTCAATTCTCTATGGAAGATTATTTATCTCAATTAAGACAAATGAAAAAAATGGGTGGCATTGAGGGAATTATGTCTTTTATGCCCGGAGTTTCTAAAATTAAATCCCAAATGGATTCAGCGGGAATTGATGAAAGTATAATTACTAAAAATGAAGCTGTTATTTTATCAATGACAAAAAAAGAAAGAGAGAACCCAAAAATAATAGATGGTTCTAGAAAAAAAAGAATTGCTAATGGCTCTGGCACAGATCCGGCCACTATCAATAAATTGCTTAAGCAATTTAAAATGATGTCTGAAATGATGAAAAAGATGTCAAAAGGAAATCTGAAAGGTATGTCAGATAAAGGTATACCGCCAGAGCTATTTAACCAATTAAAGTAAAAAGGAGAAGAAATGTTAAAATTAAGATTATCAAGAGGTGGAACAAAAAAACGTCCTGTTTATAAAGTTGTTGTTGCCGACAGTCGTTTTGCAAGAGATGGAAGATTTATAGAAAAGGTTGGTTTCTTTAATCCTCTATTACCAAAAGAGAAAAAAGAAAGAGTGGGCCTAGAAGCTGAGAGAATTAAATATTGGCTTGGTCAAGGAGCTCAACCAACAACTAGAGTAGCAAGAATTTTAGGTGAGAACGAACTAATGCCTATGCCTGCAAATGGAAATAATCCAAATAAAGCAGTGCCAAAAAAAGAGAGAAATAAAAAAGAAGAGGATAATAAAGAAGCTCCAAAAGCAGAAGCAGCTCCAGCAGCAGAAGCTCCTAAGGAAGAAGCTCCAAAAGCAGAAGCAGCTCCAGCAGAGGAAAAAAAATAATTTAAAGATTATTTATGTGGCAAGCTCAAGTGTTTACACTTTATCCAGAGGTTTTTCCTGGTCCTTTATCTAAAGGACTTTATGGAAAAGCTTTATCAAATAATTTATGGAAACTTAAAGTTGTAAACATAAGAGATGCAGCTGATGACAAACATAAAACAGTAGATGACACACCTTATGGGGGTGGTTCAGGGATGTTGTTAAAAGCAGATGTTCTTGCAAAGTCTTTAGATGAAAACAAAAATGAGAGTGAGAGAATTTTATACTTATCACCAAAAGGAAAAAAATTTGATCAAAATTTAGCAAAAGAGCTAGCTAATGAAAAATCTCTGTCTTTAATTTGTGGTCATTTTGAAGGTGTGGATGAAAGAATACTTTCAACAAGAAATATTGAAGAAATTAGTATCGGAGATTATGTTTTGTCAGGCGGGGAGTCGGCGGCATATGTAGTTATAGATAGTATTTTAAGATTGCTGCCAGGTGTATTAGGAAATGAAAACTCTAAATTAGATGAAACCTTTGAAAATGGTCTTTTAGAGTACCCTCAGTATACAAAACCTCAAATTTGGGAGGAAAAAGCTGTGCCAGACGTACTATTATCAGGTGATCATAATAAAATTAAACACTGGCGTTTATCTCAATCTGAGGCTATAACACGCGTCCGAAGACCAGATTTATGGGAAAAATATAAGAAGAATTGACTTGATAAATATTAACATGAAAACAATTGAAGAAATAAACCAGCATAACGTTAACAAAATTCTTTCAGAGAAAAAAATTCCAGAATTTTATCCTGGAGATGTTGTTAAGGTTGGTGTGAGAATTACCGAGGGTAAAAAAGAAAGAATTCAGTATTTTGAGGGAGTATGTATTGCTAAAAAAAGCAGAGACCTAAACTCATCTTTTACAGTTAGAAAAATTTCCTTTGGAGAGGGTGTTGAGAGAACTTTTCCATTATTTGGAACTTTAATTGATTCAATTAAGGTTATTAGATCAGGTAAAGTAAGAAGAGCAAAACTTTACTATCTAAGAGACAGAACTGGTAAATCAGCAAGGATTGCTGAAAAAATTAGAAAAAAAATTGGTATTGATATAGAGGCAAAACCAGAAACAGTTACAGAGGAAAATGTAGCTCCTGCAGTAGAAGCACCAAAAGAAGAAGCCCCTAAAGCAGAAGCAGCACCTAAAGAAGAGGCGGCTCCATTAGCAGAGGCTCCTAAAGAAGAACAAAAATCAGAAAGCTCTACAGAAAAAAAATAATTTTTTTTTCAATGTCTACAACATTATACGATAAAATTTGGAACGATCATCTAGTTGATCAACAAGATGATGGTACATCTTTACTTTTTGTAGATAGACATTTAATTCATGAGGTGACAAGCCCCCAAGCTTTTGAAGGATTAAGAAATTCTAATAGAAAAGTTAGACACCCAAATTTAACTTTAGCAGTTGCAGATCATAATGTTCCAACAACTGACAGATCAAAAGGTATTTCAGATCAAGAGTCAAAAATTCAAGTAGATACTTTAGAGGCAAATTGCAAAGAATTTGGTGTTCAGTTATTTGGTATGGATGATAAGAGGCAAGGTATCGTTCATATCATAGGACCTGAACAAGGTTTTACTCAGCCAGGTACAGTTATTGTTTGTGGAGACAGCCACACCGCAACGCATGGAGCATTTGGTGCTTTAGCATTTGGAATAGGAACTTCAGAAGTTGAACATGTTTTAGCAACCCAAACACTAGTTCAGAAGAAAGCTAAAAATTTTAGAATTAATGTTAATGGTGAACTTCCTTTAGGAGTTACCTCTAAAGATGTAATACTTCAAATAATTGGAAAAATAGGTACAGCAGGTGGTACAGGATCAGTTGTGGAATATGCTGGAGATTTAATAAGATCTTTAAGTGTTGAGCAAAGAATGACTATTTGCAATATGACAATTGAAGGTGGCGCAAGAGCAGGATTAATTGCACCAGATGAAAAAATTTTTGAATATTTAAAAGGAAAACCAATGTCACCAAAAAGTGAAAATTGGGATAAAGCTTTGAACTATTGGGAAACTTTAAAAACAGACTCTGATGCTAGTTTTGATAAAGAAATTAGCCTTAACGCAAATGAAATTTTACCCATGATTACATGGGGTACGTCACCACAAGATGTAATAACAATTGATGAAAAAGTTCCAAATCCAAATAATGAGACTGATGAAGATAAAAAAAATTCAATTGAAAGAGCTTTAAAGTATATGGGTTTAAAACCTGACATGGCAGCCACAGATATAAAAATAGATAAAGTATTTATTGGTAGTTGTACTAATGGCAGAATTGAAGATTTGAGAGAAGCAGCAAAAATCGTAAAAGATAAAAAAGTATCATCGCATGTTAATGCCATAGTAGTTCCAGGCTCAGGCTTAGTTAAAGAACAAGCAGAGCAAGAAGGACTAGATAAAATTTTTGTTAGCTCAGGGTTTGAATGGAGAGAACCAGGTTGCTCTATGTGTTTAGCGATGAATGCCGATAAATTAAAGCCAGAAGAAAGATGCGCCTCTACATCAAATAGAAATTTTGAGGGAAGACAAGGTAGAGGTGGTAGAACCCATCTAGTTAGTCCAGGAATGGCTGCAGCAGCTGCAATTTCAGGTAATTTAGATGATGTCAGAAAGTATCAAAATTAAATGCAAAAATTTAATAAATTAAAAAGTATCCCAGCTTATTTACCAATTGTAAATATTGATACAGACATGATAATTCCAAAACAGTTTTTAAAAACTATCAAAAGAACCGGTCTTGGAAAAAATTTATTTTTTGAAATGAGATATGATGATCAAGGCAAAGAAATAAATGATTTTGTATTAAATAAAGATCCATTTAATAAATCTAAAATTTTAATTGCTGGAAAAAACTTTGGGTGTGGTTCATCAAGAGAACATGCTCCATGGGCTTTATTAGATTTTGGAATTACTTGTGTAATAAGTTCAAGCTATGCAGATATTTTTTTTAGTAATTGTTTTAAAAATGGAATTTTGCCAATAATCCTTGAAGAAGAAAAAATCAAAGAGCTATCTGAATACGCAAATAGACAAGAAGAAATTTCTATTGATTTGCAAGAGGAAAAAATAGTTTATGGAAATAATGAGCTGAAATTTGAAGTTGATCCATTTAAGAAAAAATGTTTGTTAGAAGGGCTTGATGATATCGCTTTATCACTAAAAAAATCAGAAAAAATAGAAAAGTTTGAAACAAATTTAAAAAACGAAAAGCCTTGGGTATTTAATGATTAAAGTAAAAAAAAGAAAAATACTTTTACTTCCTGGTGATGGTATTGGTCCAGAGGTAATAGCTGAGGTAAAAAAAATTATTAACTGGTTTAATGATAAAAAATCTTTAGATTTTGAAATTGATCAGGAGCTAGTTGGTGGTTGTTCTTATGATAAACATGGTACCCCAATTACTGATGAGGTTTTTTACAAAGCACTAGAAAGTGAAGTAATTATGCTTGGAGCAGTTGGTGGTCCTACATGGGATAACCTAGAATTTTCCAAAAAACCAGAAAGAGCATTATTAAAACTTAGAAAAGAATTAAAGCTTTTTGCTAACTTAAGGCCTGCAATTTGTTTTAAACAATTAGTCGATGCTTCAACTCTAAAGCCAGAAGTAGTTTCAGGACTAGATATAATGATAGTAAGAGAGTTAACGGGTGGTATATATTTTGGTGAACCTAGAGGAATTAAGCCAATTGAAAATGGAGAAAGAAAAGGAATTAATACGCACACTTATACGACTAGTGAAATTACTAGAGTAGCTAGGATTGCTTTTGATTTAGCTAGAAAAAGATCAAACAAGGTTACTTCGTGTGAAAAATCAAATGTGATGGAAGCAGGACAATTGTGGAAAGAAGAAGTCCAAGAACTTCATGAAAAAGAATTCAAAGATGTAGAATTAAGTCATATGTTAGCAGACAATTGTGCTATGCAGCTTTTAAGAAATCCAAAACAATTTGATGTAATTGTAACAGATAATTTGTTTGGAGATATGTTGTCAGACCAAGCTTCAATGTTAACGGGATCTTTAGGTCTTTTACCATCAGCATCTTTAGGCGCAAAAAATAAAGATGGTGAGATGAGAGCGATGTACGAGCCTATACACGGGTCAGCTCCAGATATAGCTGGTAAAGGGATAGCAAATCCAATCGCTTCTATTTTGAGCTTTGCTATGGCACTAAGATATTCTTTAGATCTTGATAAAGAAGCAGATATTTTAGAAAAAGCAGTTCAAGATGTTTTAAATGATGGGTTAAGAACTAAAGATATAATGTCAGAGGGCATGAAAGAGACTTCCACGTCAGCAATGGGTGATGCGATAATTTCAAAATTGCAATAAAACTAGAATTATTCTAAGCTTTAAATATGCCAAGTTACACCGCACCAGTAAAAGATATGATGTTTCTCTTTGAAAAATTAAGAGATAATAAGAATTATAATGAGCTTGAAAAATATAATGAGGTGAGTGCTGATCTTGTTAAAGATATTTTAGAAGAAGCAGCTAAAATAAATCAAAATTTAATTTTACCTCTTGCTAAAGCAGGTGATGAAAATCCAGCAATTTTAGAAAATGGTGTTGTCAGAACACCACCGGGTTACAAAGAGGCATATCAGAAATATATTGAAGATGGTTGGACATCATTGTCTTGTGATCCTAAATATGGAGGCCAAGGAATGCCAAAAACAGTAAGTGCATTCTTTGATGAAATGCTTTCCTCAGCTAGTTTGTCATTTAAATTATATAGTGAACTTAGTATTGGTGCCTATAATTGTATTAATCATCATGCTTCAGATGAAATAAAAGATAAATATTTACCAAAGATTGTTGAGGGTAAATGGAGTGGCACTATGTGTTTAACAGAACCAGTCTGTGGTACAGATTTAGGTTTGTTAAAAACCAAAGCCATCAAACAATCTGATGACACCTATAAAATTAGTGGTCAAAAGATTTTTATAACTTCTGGTGACCATGACTTAACTGAAAATATTATTCATTTAGTTTTAGCAAGATCAACGGACTCTCCTGCGGGCACTAAAGGAATTAGTTTATTTTTAGTACCAAAATTTATTGTAAATGAAGATGGTAGTGTTGGTCAAAGAAATGGAATTTCGACAGGATCTATAGAGAGTAAAATGGGAATAAAGGGATCAGCAACATGTGTGTTAAATTTTGATGAAGCAACTGGTTATATGATTGGTAACAAAGACAAAGGTCTTAGTGCCATGTTTACCATGATGAACCTTGAGAGAATAGTGGTAGGCATTCAAGGTTTAGGAATTTCTGAAATTGCGTATCAAAACTCACTTGCTTATGCAAAAGAGAGAAAGCAAGGAAAAACAAATAATTCAAAATCTACAAATGGTGCAGACTTTATAATTGATCATGCGGATATTAGAAGATCTTTACTTAATATGAAGTCAATTATTGAGGGAGAAAGAGCTTTATGTTTTTGGTTATCACAACAAACTGAAGTGAGTCTTTATCATCCTGATGAAAAGATTAAACAAGAAGCTTTGGATTATGTTTCATTGATGACACCAGTTGTTAAATCATTATTTACAGATTTAGCTATGGAAATTACGAATGACGCGATGCAAATACATGGCGGATATGGTTATACTAAAGACCAAGGAATAGAGCAGTTATATAGAGATAATCGTATTACCCCAATCTATGAAGGTACAAATTCTGTTCAGGCAGCAGATTTAGTGTTTAGGAAACTATCTAATAAAAATGGTGATGTTATCAATAAGTTTTTAGATATGGTTAAATCTGAATGCGATAGTAAGAATGAAAAAGTAAAAACATTTTCAAAAGAATTAAATTATTATTTAGATATTTTGTTTAAGTTTACAGATTGGGTTAAGGATAAACATAAAATAGAAAAAGACGATGTAAGTGCTGCAGCAAATGATTACTTGAGAAGTCTGGGATACGTTTCAATTGCTTATGCTTGGATCAAAATTTTAGATGTAAGTTTTAATGATTTTGATAAAAATAAAGAATTTTATAGCGATAAAATAAATACCGCAAAATTTTATTTCGATAAGGTATTGCCTAGAGCTGAGTATCATTACAAATCTGCTATTTCAGGAAGCTCTAACATAATGAATTTTAAGTTTAATTAATAATGAATCATTACGAGACAAATTTAGATAAAAATAAAGCGAACTACGTTCCACTTACCCCACTAACGTTTCTTAAAAGAGCAAGGGAAATTTATCCAAATTATGAAGCTATAATTTATGAAGATAGGAAATATACTTGGGAGGAAGTTTACAAAAGAGCTGTAAAATTTGCTAGCGCACTGTCAAAAATTGGAATTAAAAAAGGAGATACAGTTTCGTTTTTGGCCTTCAATACACCTGAGATTTTCGAAGGACATTACTCAGTACCTATGGCAGGTGCAGTATTGAATACAATTAATATAAGACTAGATGCAAATACAATTTCATATATTTTAGATCACAGCGATGCAAAGGTGCTAGTAGTTGATAGACAATTGCATGGAGAAGTTAAGAAAGCATTAAAAACTTTAAATAAGAAAATTACAATAATTGATATAGATGATAAAAATGCTGATCAATCGAAATTAGAAAAAATTGGCGATTTAGAATATGAAAGTTTTTTAAATACAGGTGATGAAAATTTCGATTGGCAAATGCCAGAGGATGAATGGCAAGCAATATCATTAAGCTATACGTCAGGTACTACAGGAAATCCCAAAGGAGTAGTTTATCATCATAGAGGTGCATATTTAATGTCTACAGGAAGTTCGGTAGCTTGGAACATGCCAAATAGATTAAATTTTTTAACAGTGGTTCCAATGTTTCATTGTAACGGTTGGTGTTATCCATGGACAGTTCCAATGTTAAATGGAAGGACAATTTGTTTAAGAAATATTGATATAAAAAAAATTTTTGAATTAATCGATAAATATGAAGTAACTCATTTTGGTGGTGCCCCAATAGTATTAAATATGATTACAGGAGCTCCTGAAAGTGACAAAAAAAAATTAAAACAAAAAGTTTATGTTTTGACTGCTGGAGCGCCTCCACCGAGTATAATTTTCAAAAAAATGAGAGCATTAGGTTTTGAAGTTATGCATGTATACGGCTTAACAGAAACTTATGGACATGTTACTCAGTGTGCGTGGAATGATGAATGGAACAATTTCGATGAGGAAAAACAAAATGAAATTAAGGCTAGGCAAGGTGTAAGATATCCAAATACCGAAGGTGTAGTTGTTTTGGATCCAGAAACAATGAAAGAAGTTCCTAAAGATGGAAAAACAATTGGTGAAATTATGATTAGAGGGAATGTCGTAATGAAAGGTTACTTTAAAGACAAAGATGCTACCGATAAAGCTATGAAAGATGGATGGTTTCATAGTGGTGATTTAGCTGTAATGCATCCTGATGGGTATGTAAAAATACAAGATAGATCAAAAGATATAATTATTTCCGGAGGTGAAAATATTTCCTCAATTGAAATAGAAAATACACTTTCTAAACATCCATCAGTTTCTATTGCGGCAGTTGTTGCTAAACCTGACGAAAAATGGGGAGAAGTTCCTTGTGCATTTATTGAAATGGTTAAAGATAAGCCGGTATCAGAAAAAGAATTAATTGATTTTTGTAAAGAAACTTTAGCGGGATTTAAAGTTCCCAAGAAAGTTGTCTTCTGTGAGTTGCCAAAAACTTCGACAGGAAAAATACAAAAGTTTGAATTAAGAAAACAAGTTTAGGTAATTTTTGAATTTTCAATTGGAAAATAAAAATGTCTATGCGTCTGATGCAGGACAGGGTATTGATCAAAATAAAGAAACAATAGTATTTCTTCATGGAAGTGGTCTTTCGCATATTGTTTGGTCTCTAACTGAACAGTTTTTTTCAAATAATAATTTTAACGTATTATCTATAGATTTACCCGGTCATGGTAATTCAGATGGCCCTTGCTTAGATAGTATTGAAAAAATAGCTGATTGGTTAGAACGGGTTTTTAACGAACTAAATCTAAATAATTTAACTTTAATTGGTCATTCCCAAGGTTGCTTGGAGATACTTGAATATGCTCACAAATATAAAGATAGATTAAAAAAATTAGTCTTTATTGGAGGCTCAAATAAAATGCCAGTACATCCAGATTTAATTGATCTAGCAAAAAATGGGGACTCCGATGCAGTTAAATTAATGATGAAGTGGGGTTATGAGGGTTCAAAAAGATTTATTGGAGGTAACCCAGTAGAAAAAATAATACAATCACCTCGAGATATAAGAGACATACTGGCGGTAGACCTTGTTGCATGCAATAATTACAAAAATGGTTCTGATGCTGCTAAATTAATACAACTCCCATCAATGTTTATTTTTGGTTCTTTAGATAAGATGGTAAATCTAGAAGCAGGAAAAAAATTTTCTAGTCTAATTAACAACTCATCTACACACATAATCGAGGGTTGTGGTCATATGATTATGATTGAAAAAGCATTTGAAATGAGAGACAAAGTTTTAGAATTTTTGAAAAAATGAAAAACTTTTTAATTGCAAAATCAAGAAGACTTAGAGGTACTCCATATACTTCTCGAATTGAAGAACAAGGTGTTACAGCTTATACAATTTATAACCATATGTTGCTTCCAGCTGCCTTTGGTTCAATTGAAGAATCTTACCATCATTTAAAAGAGCATGTTCAGATCTGGGATGTAGCAGCTGAAAGACAGGTAGAAATTTCAGGAAAAGATTCTTCAAAACTAGTTCAGCTAATGACTTGTAGAGATTTATCAAAGTCTAAAGATGGAAGATGTTATTATTGTCCGATTATAGATGATAATGCTGGATTAATTAATGATCCAGTTGTTTTAAGAATTAATGAAAATAAATGGTGGATTTCTATTGCAGATACGGACGTAATATTATTTGCAAAAGGATTAGCAATTGGAAATAAATTTGATGTTGAAATCATAGAGCCAAAAGTTGATATCATGGCTGTACAAGGTCCAAAATCATTTAAATTGATGGAAAAAGTATTTGGAGAACAGATTACAAAATTAAAATTTTTTGGTTTTGATTATTTTGAATTTGGAGGTGCAAAACACCTTATCGCACAATCTGGATGGTCTAAACAAGGAGGCTATGAAGTGTATGTTCAAAATACAGAAGCAGGCTTAAAACTGTATGATCATTTATTTGAAATTGGAAAAGAATTAAATGTTAAACCAGGATGTCCTAATTTGATTGAACGAATAGAAAGTGGACTGTTATCTCATGGTAATGATATGGATAATGGAGATAATCCTTATGAATGTGGTTTCGATAAATATATTAACATAGATAGTGATGTTATCTTTTTAGGAAAAGAAAAACTAAAGATAATTAAATCTGAGGGAATAAATAAAAAATTAATGGGAGTTAAATTTGATATAGAGAAAATAAGTTTAACAGGATCTTTAGATCTTACTGATGATCAGAACAACATCGTTGGAGAATTACGGTCAGCATGCTATTCACCACATTTTAAAAAAGTGATTGGTATTGCTATGATGAAAAAATCACATTGGAATGTAGACCAGAAGGTAAAAGCAAGCATAAATGGTGATATTTGCAGTGGTAAAGTTTGCGATTTACCTTTTATTTAGTATAACAGCTTTAAAATGAACATAGCTATAGTAGGTGCAACAGGAAATGTTGGTAGAAAAACTCTTGAAGTATTTGATAAAAAAAACTTCAAGTTTGATGATCTATATTTAGTTGCCTCAGAAAAAAGTGCGGGAAAAAAAATCTCTTTTAGAGATAAAGAGTATGTTATTGAAAATTTAGAGACATATGATTTTTCAAAAGCAGATATAACTTTTTTTGCAGCTGGAGGAAAAATTGCTGAAAAATATGCAGAAAAAGCTGCCAAGCACACAATTGTAATTGATAATTCGAGTTTTTTTAGAATGGATCCAGATGTTCCATTGATCGTCCCACAAGTGAATGCAGCTGAAATTAAAAATATGAAAAAAAATATTATTGCAAATCCAAATTGTTCTACAGCACAACTTGTTATAGCACTTAAACCACTACATAATTTGTTCAAAATTAAAAGAGTTGTAGTTTCAACTTACCAATCTGTTTCAGGTGGTGGCAAAAGTCCAATGGACGAATTAATAGATCAAACTAAACAATATTTAGATGGAAAAAAAATAGAGTCAAAAAATTTTACTAAACAAATCGCTTTTAATGTTATTCCACATATCGATGTTTTTGCTGATGATGGATATACAAAAGAAGAATTAAAAATGACAAATGAAACAAAAAAAATATTAGATGATACAATAGAACTTACAGCTACATGTGTAAGAATTCCTGTTTTAGTTTCTCATTCAGAGTCTGTTAATATAGAATTTGAAAAACCATATACTTTAGAAAAAGTGAGAGATGTTTTAAGTAAAGCAGATGGTTGTGAGGTTATTGATAAAAGAGAAAATGGAGGTTATAGCACACCATTTGAAGCAGCTGGGAGTGATGAGACATATATATCTAGAATTAGAGAAGACAAAACTAAAAAAAATTCATTAAATTTGTGGATTGTATCAGATAACTTACTTAGAGGTGCAGCACTTAATTCCGTTGAAATTGCTGAAACAATTATTAACTCAAAATAAAATATGGAAGACAGACCTTTATCACCACACATACAGATTTATAAATGGCATATTTCTTCATTAGTATCTATTTCACATAGAATTACAGGAATAATTAATTTTTTTGCAATTACTTTAATTTGTATTTGGTTTGCATTAATGCTTCTAGGAGAAAGTAATTATCAAACTATTAAAATTTTTTTAGAAACTTTTTTAGGTAAATTTATTTTAATTGGAATAACTTGGTCATTTAGTTTTCAAATGTTAAGTGAAGTAAGACACTTGATTATGGATTTGGGTTATGGATTTGAATTACAAACAACAAAAATTACAGGTTTGTTAGTTATTTTTGGTTCGATTGTTGTAACTATCTTAATTTATTTAATTGGCAGAGGATTAATATAATGCTTCCAGTAACAAAAAAATGGTTATTCTTAAAAATTAGTTCTGCAATCTTATTACCTTTAATGCTTTGGTTTATTATAAATTTAGTGAATATCTATGATAAAAGTTATTTTGAAATAGTGAATTTTTTAACAACACAACCATCTAAATTCCTAATTGGATTATTTTTAGTTATTGCTTATTTTTTTTCAGCTTTAACTATAAGTGAGGTTTTTGAAGACTATATTAACGATAAAAAAACCAAAAATGCCGCAAACAAAGTCCTAAATTTTTTTGCTATAACAATCCCAGTAATTACAATAATTGTAATTTTTAACTTAAATACATGAAAGCATATAATATTATAGACCATGAGTACGATGTTGTTGTACTTGGTGCAGGTGGATCAGGTTTAAGAGCGGCAGTAGGGCTCAGCGAAGCTGGCTTAAAAACAGCTTGTATCTCAAAAGTATTTCCTACCAGAAGTCATACATCAGCTGCACAAGGCGGAATATCAGCAGCACTAGGAAACATGGGAGAAGATGATTGGAGATGGCACATGTATGACACTGTAAAAGGTGCAGATTGGTTAGGTGATCAAGATAGTATTGAATATCTTTGTAAAGAAGCACCTAAAGCAGTTTTAGAATTAGAGAAATATGGAGTTCCATTTAGCAGAACTGAAGAAGGAAAAATTTATCAAAGACCATTTGGTGGAATGACAAAAAATTATGGAAATGGAATAGTTCAAAGAACTTGTGCGGCAGCTGATAGAACAGGACATGCTATTTTACACACATTATATGGACAAGCGTTAAAGCATAATACAGAATTTTTTATAGAATATTTTGCATTAGATTTGTTGATGAAGAATGGCGAATGCAAAGGTCTAATTGCTTGGAATTTGAATGATGGCACAATTCACAGATTTAGAGCGCACACAGTAATTATTGCTACAGGTGGTTATGGAAAAGTTTATTATTCAGCAACATCAGCACATACTTGCACTGGTGATGGTAATGCAATGGTTTTAAGAGCTGGACTGCCGCTTCAGGATATGGAGTTTGTTCAATTTCACCCAACAGGAATTTATGGCCACGGCACATTAATAACAGAAGGTGCGCGAGGAGAAGGGGGTTATCTTACAAATTCTAAAGGTGAAAGATTTATGGAAAGATATGCTCCAAATGCAAAAGATTTAGCATCAAGAGATGTTGTTAGCAGATCTATGTCTATTGAGATTAATGAGGGAAGAGGTGTTGGAAAAGATCAAGACCATGTTCATTTGAACCTAAGTCACTTAGATAAAGATATTATTGAAAGCAGGCTTCCTGGAATTACTGATGCAGCGAGATTATTTGCAAATGTAGATGTAACTAAAGAACCAATTCCTGTTGTGCCAACAGTTCATTATAATATGGGTGGTATTCCAACAAACTATAAAGCAGAAGTATTGACTGTAAATGGCTCAGAAAAAACTGTTCCAGGTTTAATGGCTATAGGAGAAGCGGCATGTGTCTCTGTTCACGGAGCAAATAGACTTGGTTCTAATTCTTTAATTGATTTAGTAGTATTTGGAAGAGCAGCAGCAAAAAGAGCAGCTGAATTAGTTAAGCCAGGAACACCTCATGAAGAAATTCCAGAGTCAGAAACACAAAAATGTTTAGATAGATTTGATAAACTTAGAAATGCACAAGGAAATAATAGTACTGCAGAACTTAGACTTTCAATGCAAAAAACCATGCAGTCGAAATGTGCAGTTTTTAGAACTGAAAAAAATCTTAAAGAAGGTGTTGATGAGATTAAAAAAACCTATGATGGTATGGACTCAATTTCAGTCAAAGATAGGTCTTTAGTATTTAATACTGATTTAGTTGAAACATTAGAATTTGATAATTTAATAAGACAAGCAGTAACTACTGTAGAATCTGCATATCATAGAAAAGAGAGCAGAGGTGCTCACGCGAGAGACGACTATCCAAAAAGAGATGATGAAAAGTTTATGCAACACACTCTTGCTTGGTGTGATGGAAAAAATACAAAGATTAGTTACAGAGCAGTACACAAATCAACTTTAACAAACGAAGTTCAATATTTTCCACCACAAGAGCGAGTATATTAATGGTTCAGCTAAGCTTACCTAAAAATTCAGAGGTTAAAAAAGGCAAATATTTTAAAGACAAAACTGGATCTAAAAATTTAAGAAAAGTAAATATTTATAGATGGGATCCATCGACAGAGGAAAATCCTAGGATTGATACATACGAAGTTGATATGAATAATTGTCCATCTAAGGTGCTAGATATTTTAAATAAAATTAAAAACGAAATTGATCCTACATTGGCCTATAGACGGTCTTGTGCTCACGGTGTTTGTGGTTCTTGTGCTATGAATATGGGAGGAAAAAATGGACTAGCCTGCACGACTCCTCATGCAGAGATAAACGGTGACATCGATATTTATCCTCTACCTCATTTAAAAGTTAAAAGAGATTTGATTGGTGATTTAGATGGCTTATACAAACAATATCAATCTATTGAACCTTGGTTAAAAAATAACTCAACAAAACAGACAACAGAAATTTATCAGTCTAAAGAAGACAGAGCAAAACTTGATGGTGCTTACGAATGCATTATGTGTGCTTGCTGTTCTACATCTTGCCCAAGTTATTGGTGGAATGGAGATAAATATTTAGGTCCAGCAGTTCTGCTACAAGCTTATAGATGGATTATTGATAGTAGAGATGAAGAGAGAAAAGCTAGATTAAAAAAAGTTTCAGATGAATTAAAATTATATAGATGCCATACAATATTAAATTGTACAAATGCATGTCCTAAGGGCTTGAATCCAGCAAAAGCTATAGCTGAAATAAAAAAAATGTTAGCAACAGCTAATGTTTAAATAGACTATTCGATATTTTTGATCTAAAACACCGTATTCATGAAATTAATAGAACACTTCGTAAACGGTAAAATAATTCCGGGATCTTCAGATAAAAAAGGGAAAGTTTTTAATCCAGCAACTGGCGAACAAGAGTCAGAGGTAAGACTTGCCTCAAAATCTGATCTAGACAGTGCTGTTGAGGTAGCAAAAAAAGCATTTGAAACTTGGTCTTTAAAACCTGCCCTACAAAGAGCTAGAATAATATTTAAATTTAAAGAATTAATTGAAAAAAATTCTGATGAATTAACGAAGTTAATAGTTTCAGAACATGGAAAAGTTTATGAAGATGCAAGAGGCTCTTTAACCAGAGGACTTGAGGTGGTAGAATTTGCTTGTGGAATACCACATTTATTAAAAGGTGAGTTTTCAGAAAATGTTGGTACCAATGTTGATAGTTGGTCAATCAGACAACCATTAGGAGTTGTTGCGGGTATCACACCTTTTAATTTTCCTGCTATGGTACCAATGTGGATGTTTCCAATAGCAATAGCTTGTGGAAACACTTTTATTCTTAAACCATCAGAAAAAGACCCTTCTTGCGCAATAAGATTGGCAGAACTACTTACTGAGGCTGGTCTTCCAGAAGGAGTATTTAATGTAATAAATGGAGATAAAGAAGCTGTTGATGCAATTTTAGAAAATAAAGATATCAAAGCTGTTAGTTTCGTAGGATCTACTCCTATTGCAAAATATATTTATGAAAATTCAGCTAAAAATGAAAAAAGAGTTCAAGCTTTGGGTGGAGCAAAAAACCATTTAGTTGTTATGCCAGATTGTGATTTGGATGGTGCAGTAAATGGTTTAATGGGTGCTGCTTATGGTTCAGCTGGAGAAAGATGTATGGCTCAATCAGTTGCGGTTGCGGTTGGAGACATCGGCGATGAACTTGTATCAAGATTATCAAAAAAAGCTGAAGCTTTAAAAGTTGGTCCTGGAATGGATAAAGCATCAGAAATGGGACCTTTAGTTACAAAAGAACATTTAGAAAAAGTTACAAGCTACGTTGATTTAGGTGTCGAGGAAGGCGCTAAGCTAGTGGTTGATGGTAGAGGTTTAAAACTCCAAGGCTATGAAAATGGTTTCTATATAGGTGGATGTTTATTTGATCATGTAAATAAAGATATGAGAATTTACAAAGAAGAAATATTTGGTCCAGTCTTATCAGTTGTTCGAGTAAAAACTTTTGAAGAAGCTACAAAATTAATTAACGACCATGAGTATGGAAATGGAGTTAGTATTTATACAAGAGACGGTGATGCAGGCAGAACTTTTGCAAGTAAAATTCAAGTAGGTATGGTTGGTATTAACGTACCTATCCCAGTTCCAATGGCATTTCATAGTTTTGGTGGTTGGAAAAGATCATTATTCGGAGATAGCGGAATGCATGGTATGGAAGGAATAAAATTTTACACTAAACTTAAAACAGTAACATCTAGATGGCCTTCAGGTGTCCGATCAAATGCGGAATTTGTTATGCCAACAATGAAATAAAGGAAATAAATGACAAAAATATCTTTAATTGGTGCAGGCCAAATAGGTGGAACTCTTGCACATTTAATAGGAACAAAAGAATTAGTTGATGAAGTAGTTTTATTTGACGTAGCTAGCGGTATTGCAAAAGGAAAAGCATTAGATATTGCACAATCTTCATCTGTAGATGGTTTCAATGTTAGGTTTTCAGGAACTGATAACTATGAGGATATAAAAGATTCAGATGTAATAATAATTACAGCAGGTGTTCCAAGAAAACCTGGAATGAGCCGAGATGACCTTCTTGGAATAAATTTAAAAATTATTAAACAAGTTGCTGAAGGGGTAAAGAAAAATGCTCCTAACGCTTTTGTGATCTGCATCACCAATCCTTTAGATGTCATGGTTATGGCATTTCAAAAATTTTCAGGTTTGCCATCAAATAAAGTTGTTGGTATGGCAGGTATCTTAGATAGTTCGAGATTTAAATTATTTTTATCACTAGAACTAAATGTGCCAGTAAGAGAAATTGAGGCAATGGTTATGGGTGGTCATGGTGACACTATGGTTCCTATGCCAAGATTTACAAAAATTTCAGGTAAACCATTGTTGGATCTTGTAAAGGATGGAAAGATTTCTTCAGAAAGAGTTGAGGAAATTAATCAAAGAACACGAGATGGTGGTGCGGAAATAGTTAAATATTTAGAAAAAGGATCAGCCTTTTATGCACCAGCAGCTTCAGGTGTTCAAATGGCAGAAGCATATTTAAATGATCAGAAAAAATTATTACCCTGCGCTGTACAATTAAATGGAGAATATGGTGTGAAAAATGTTTATGCAGGTGTTCCTGTTGTCATTGGAAAAGATGGTGTAGAAAAAATTGAAGAGATTGATTTAGATGAAAAAGAAAAAAAAGAATTTATGCATTCAATAGATGCTGTAAAAGCTTTATGGGAAGCTGCATCTAAAATAGATCCTGATTTATCTAAATAATAATGAATATTCACGAGCATCAAGCTAAACAAATATTAAAAAAATATGGAGCTGTAGTTCCCGAAGGAGTATTTGCGCTTAATGTTGATGAACTTGTTGAAAAAGCAAAATCACTCAAAACTGAGAAATATGTGCTTAAAGCACAAATCCATGCTGGAGGTAGAGGAAAAGCTGGTGGTGTTAAAATTCTAAACTCTATTGAGGAACTAACGGTAGCAGCTAAAGAATTACTTGGAAAAACACTAGTTACTCATCAAACTGGCCCTGAAGGTAGAGAGGTAAAAAGATTATACGTAGAAGAATCATCAAATATAGATAAAGAATTTTACTTATCGTGCCTGGTTGATCGGGCAAGTTCTAAAATTGCATTTATATCAAGTGACCAAGGAGGGATGGACATTGAAGAAGTTGCAAGCAGTTCACCTGAAAAAATTATAACTACAAAAGTTGATATGGGTGATGAAATTTCTGATTCAGATTGTGAAAAAATAATTAATATTTTTAATTTAAATGAAGACGCAAAAAGACAAGCAATAACATTAATTAAATCAATATATAAAATGTTTGTAGGTACTGACGCAAACATGGTTGAAGTAAATCCGTTAATTTTGACAAAAGAGGAAAAAATTGTTTGTTTAGATGCAAAAGTTAATTTCGACTCAAACGCTTTATTCAGGCATCCAGAAATTGTTGAATTAAGAGATTTAAATGAGGAAGATCCTACTGAGATAGAAGCTAGCAAGCATGATCTTGCGTATATCAAGCTAGATGGAAGTATTGGCTGTATGGTGAATGGGGCAGGATTAGCAATGGCAACAATGGATATAATTAAATTATATGGTAAAGAGCCAGCAAATTTTTTAGATGTAGGTGGTGGTGCATCCAAAGAAAAAGTATCTGCTGCATTAAAGATAATTCTCTCAGATAAAAATGTTAAAGGTATTTTAATTAATATTTTTGGAGGAATAATGAGATGTGATGTTCTTGCTCAAGGAGTAGTTGATGCGGCTAAAGAAATTAATATTAGCGTACCTTTGGTTGTAAGATTAGCAGGCACAAATTTCAAAGAAGGAAAAAAAATTCTTGATAATTCTGGATTAAAATTAATTTCTGCAGAAAATTTAGATGACGCTGCTAAGAAAATTGTTGAGGCGATAGAATAAAATGTCGGTTTTGGTAAATAAAAATACTAAAGTAATTTGTCAGGGATTTACTGGCTCACATGGAACATTTCATTCAGAGCAGGCTATAAAATATGGAACCAATCTTGTTGGTGGAGTTACGCCAAAGAAAGGTGGACAAAAACATTTAGACAGACCAGTTTTTAATAGCGTATTAGAGGCAAAAAATGAAGTAGGAGCAGATGCAACTATGATTTATGTGCCTGCTAAATTTGCAGCAGCAGCAATCATTGAAGCTATTGATTCATCAGTTGAACTTATTGTTTGTATTACAGAGGGTATTCCAATTCAGGATATGCTTAAGGTCAGACAAAAATTAAGTGGATCTAGTAGCAGATTAATTGGACCTAATTGTCCAGGAATAATCACACCAGATGAATGTAAAATTGGGATTATGCCCGGAAGTATTCACAAAAGAGGAAGTGTTGGAATTGTATCAAGGTCAGGAACATTGACATATGAAGCAGTAGCCCAAACAACTGAAAATGGACTTGGTCAATCAACTTGTATTGGTATTGGTGGTGATCCAATTAATGGAACAAATTTTATAGATTGTTTAGATTTATTTTTAAATGACTCTGAAACAGAATCTATTTTAATGATAGGTGAAATTGGTGGAACAGCTGAAGAAGAAGCGGCTGACTTTATAAAAAATCATAAGATTAAAAAACCAATAGTTGGATTTATTGCTGGAATTACTGCTCCTCCAGGAAGGAGAATGGGGCATGCTGGTGCCATTATATCAGGTGGAAAGGGTGGAGCTGAAGATAAAATTAAAAAAATGGAAGAATGTGGTATTACAGTTGCCAAATCACCATCAATTATTGGAAAAACTTTATTTGATAAACTGTCTAATTGAAAAAAAATATTAGAGGGATATATTAAATAAAAAGATGTCTTCATCAAAAAATCTTGATTTCGAAAAAACTTCATTTTTAAACAAATCTAATAGTGCATTTATAGAAGAAATGTATTTAAAGTTTGTAAATAAAGATGCTGATCTTCCAGAAAGTTGGGCAAATTATTTTGAGGGAATTGGTGAAGAATTAAATGTTATAGCAAAAGAAATTAATGGTCCATCATGGGGACCTACTAAAAAAAAGATTGATATAGATGAATTACAAAAAAAAATAGAAGAACAAGATAAAAATGATTTTGATAATGTCAAATTAGACACCTCAGAAAAATTTAATTTTCAATTACTTGCTGATTCAAATAAAGATTCTATCAGTGCTGTAGCATTAATTAGAGCATATAGACTAAGAGGACATTTATTAGCAGATCTTGATCCTCTGGAAATGAGAGAGTCGGAATATTTAGATGAGCTCCATCCAGATTTTTATGGTTTTAAAAAAGAAAATTACGATAAGAAAATTTTTCTAAACGGGGTAATTAATCGTAAATATGCAAATATAAGAGAAATACTTAAGTTTATGAAGAAGACCTATTGTGGAAAAATAGGTTATGAGTTCATGCATATCTCAAACCCAGTCGAAAGAAAGTGGTTTAGAGACAGGATAGAGCAAGATAAAAATGCACTTCAATTTACAAAAAATGGTAAAGAAGCAATTTTAAATAAATTAGTGCAGGCAGAAGGATTTGAAAAATTTTTAGCTACAAAGTATGTGGGAACAAAAAGATTTGGTTTAGACGGTGGTGAAAGTTTAATACCTGCTCTTGAACAAATAATAAAAATTGGTGGTCAAAATAATATAAAAGAAGTTAAAATAGGCATGTCTCATAGAGGCAGACTTAACGTTTTGGCAAACGTTTTACAAAAATCTTACAAAAAAATTTTTAATGAGTTTGCTGGTGAGTTTAGTACCGACTCTGAAGATAGTGCTGGAGATGTAAAATATCATCTTGGAGCGTCGTCTGATAGAGAATTTGATGGAAATTTAGTACATGTAAGTTTAACGGATAATCCTTCACATTTAGAAGCAGTTAACCCAGTTGTTTTAGGACAAACAAGAGCCAAACAATTTTTTCACAAAGACCGTGAAAGAAATAAAGTTATACCAATTCTCATTCATGGGGATGCAGCTTTTGCTGGACAAGGAGTTGTAGCAGAATGTTTTGCAATGTCTGGACTACCAGGACACAACACTGGAGGAACAATTCATATTATTGTTAATAATCAGATAGGATTTACTACTAGTCCAAGATTTGCAAGGTCTTCACCTTATCCATCTGATGTTGCAAAAATGGTAGAGGCACCGATCCTTCACGTTAATGGTGATGATCCAGAAGCAGTTGTTTATGCAACCAGAATAGCAACAGAATTTCGATTAAAATTTAATAGAGACGTTGTAGTAGATTTAATTTGTTATAGAAGATTTGGACATAATGAGGGAGATGAGCCTTCATTTACTCAACCTTTAATGTATAAAAAAATTAGATCTCATCCCAGTGTTTACAAAATTTATGGAAATAAATTAGTAAACGAAAAATCTATAACCGAAGAATTATTAAATCAAAACGTTAAATCATTTAAAGATTTACTTGATGAACAATACAAAAGTGCAAAAGATTATAAACCTAAGATAGAATGGTTTGAGGGCACATGGTCAAGATATAAACCTGAAAGAGGTAAAGATAAAAGGGGCATAACAGGTTTTGACGAAAATAAATTAAAAATAATTTCAGATAAAATAAATGGTATTCCTGAGGAAAAAAATATCCATAAGACTATCTCTAAAATATTTAATGCCAGAAAAGAAAGTATCGAAAAAGGCACTGGAATCGATTGGTCTTCAGCTGAATCTTTAGCGTTTGGATCTTTGCTAGAAGAGGGATATCCAGTTAGACTTGTAGGACAAGACTCTGGAAGAGGAACATTCAGTCAACGACATTCTGTTTTAAGAAATCAAATAGATAATTCCAGGTACATTCCTCTTAATAATATTTCTAAAAATCAAAAGCAATTTGAAGTAGTAGATAGTTTTTTATCTGAACTTGCAGTTTTGGGCTTTGAATATGGTTACAGTTTAGTAGAGCCAAACACACTCACTCTTTGGGAAGCTCAATTCGGTGACTTTGCTAATGGAGCTCAAGTAGTAATTGATCAATTTATTGCATCTGGTGAGAGAAAATGGAATAGAGCATCTGGTATAGTAATGTTATTACCTCACGGATATGAAGGACAAGGACCAGAACATTCTTCAGCAAGATTAGAAAGATTTTTACAACTATGCTCAAACGATAATATGCAAGTAATGAACTGCACAACTCCAGCAAATTATTTTCATGCTTTAAGAAGACAAATGCATAGGAGTTTTAGAAAGCCACTAATCATAATGACACCAAAATCATTATTAAGAAATAAGTATTGTGTTTCAAATTTAGAGGATTTTAACAAAAAAAATACTTTTCACAGAGTGCTGTGGGATCATGCTATAGATCCTAAGTCTAAAGGATTTATTAAACTAAAAGAAAGTTCTAAAATAAGAAAAGTAATTCTTTGTTCTGGAAAAGTATATTTTGATTTGTTAGATGCCAGAGAAAAGCTTAAAAGAGATGATGTAGTGATGTATAGAATTGAACAATTGTATCCATTTCCAGCAAAAGCTTTGGTTAAGGAGTTAAAACCATATGCTGAAAATGCTAAATTCTTTTGGTGCCAAGAAGAACCAAAAAATATGGGTGCTTGGTTTTCAGTTAGAGATTATATCCAATGGACATTAGACACTTTAAAGGCTAATAATAATAAAATTTCTTATATAGGAAGAAGCCCAGACGCAACTCCTGCAACAGGATATGCCAAAAGGCATAATTCTCAACAACAAGAAATAATTAACAAGGTATTTGATTAATTTTAATGAGTGAAAAAATAGTAGTCCCAGTTCTAGGTGAAAGTATAACAGAAGCGACTGTTGCAAAATGGTTGAAAAACGCAGGTGATACAGTCGAAGCAGATGAACCAATTGTAGAACTTGAGACAGACAAAGTAAACTTAGAAGTGCCATCCCCAATTTCTGGTGTGTTAACAGAGATAAATTCACAAGATGGATCAGTCGTTGAAGTAGGAGCATTATTAGGTTCTGTATCAGCAGAAGGTGGAGCAGCTAAATCTGCACCAAAAAACCAAAAAGAAATCAAGCAAGAGAAAATACTTCCTGTAGAGAGCAATGTGATAAAATTAGATGCAAATAAAAAAGAACCAAAGGTATTTGAAGAAAAAGATATAGAAAAACCCAAAGATAAACCATTGGTTTTAACTGAGGAAGTAAAACCAGATGTTGCTCTAAAAAGAAATGTTAATCCAACCTTGTCTCCAGCAGTGAGAAAAATAGTAACTGAAAATAACATCGATATTAATTCAATTCAAGGTTCAGGAAAAGATGGGAGAGTTTTAAAAGGAGATTTAATAAGTTTGATGGGTGCAAATCCAAAACCATCTGAAAGAAAAATTCAATATGGTGAAGAAGAACGAATTAAGATGACAAGGTTGAGACAAACTATTGCAAAAAGATTAAAGCAAGCTCAAGAGAATGCCGCTCTTTTAACAACATTTAACGAGGTTGATATGAGCAGTGTGATGGAAATGAGGAAAGAAAATCAAGAGGATTTCCAATCTCGTTATGGGATAAAATTAGGATTTATGTCCTTCTTTGTAAAAGCATGTGTAGTTGCTTTAAAAAATTTCCCTGCAGTGAATGCTGAAATAGATGGAGATGAGATTATCTATAAGAACTATTACAATATTAGCTTTGCTGTCGGAACAGATAAGGGTTTGGTTGTTCCAGTTTTGAGAAATGCAGATGAATTATCCTTTGCAGATATTGAAAAAAATATTAAAGAAATTTCAGAAAAAGCGCGAGATGGAAAGCTAACGATTGAAGATCTTCAGGGAGGAACATTTACAATAAGTAATGGAGGTGTGTATGGGTCTATGCTTTCAACCCCAATACTAAATTTACCTCAATCTGGAGTGTTGGGCATGCATAATATAGTGGAAAGACCTGTTGTTGTAGAAGGTGAAATCAGAATAAGACCAATTATGTATTTAGCATTATCATATGATCACAGAATTATTGATGGAAAAGAATCTGTATCTTTCCTTAAAATGATTAAAGAAAACTTAGAAGACCCTAGAAGGTTGTTTTTAGATATTTAAATGTCAGAAAAATTTCAAGCTGTAGTTATTGGAGGTGGACCGGGTGGTTATGTCTGTGCAATCAGACTTGCTCAATTAGGATTAAAAACTGCATGTATAGAGTCTAGAGGGTCTTTGGGAGGTACTTGTTTAAACGTTGGTTGTATCCCATCAAAAAGCTTACTTAATCTGTCTGAAGAATTTCATAAAGTAAAAAGTTTAGCAAACAAAGGTATTGAAGTTGGAGAAGTAAAATTAAATTTAGACAAAATGATGAAAAGTAAAGATAAAGCTGTAACTGTACTTACAAAAGGTGTTGAATTTCTTTTAAAAAAAAACAAAGTTACTTATTTTAAAGGACACGGAAGTTTTAAATCTAAAAATGAAATTTTAATAAAGGATGATAAAAATAAAGAAACTGTCATCCAATCAGAAAAAACAGTTATTGCAACAGGGTCAGTTCCAGTTTCATTACCAGGAATAGAAATAGATGAGAAAACAATTGTCTCATCAACAGGTGCCTTAAAGTTAGAAAAGGTACCTAAGAAAATGGTTGTAGTAGGAGGAGGCTATATAGGATTGGAGATGGGATCTGTATGGTCTAGACTTGGAGCAGAGGTGCAAGTTGTTGAATTTTTAGATCATATTACACCTGGAATGGATAAAGAAATTTCTTCAGAATTTATGAAAATTTTAAAAAAACAGGGTATGAAATTTAATATGCAAAATAAAGTTGAAACAATTAAAAAAAATGCAGCAGGTGCAGTGGTTTCAACAGTAGATAAAGATGGTAATAAAAATAATTTTGAGTGTGATGTTGTTTTAATCTCTGTTGGCAGAAAACCCAATACAGATGGTTTAAATTTAGAATCTGTAGGAGTAGATCTTGACGAAAGAAATAGAATTAAAACTGATAAAATTTTTAAGACTAACGTTGAAAATATTTATGCAATAGGAGATGTAATTGTTGGTCCAATGCTTGCACATAAAGCTGAGGACGAAGGTATAGCAGTTGCAGAAAACATAGTTGGTCAATCTGGACATGTAAATTATGATACAATCCCTGGAGTAGTTTATACAACACCAGAAGTAGCATCAATCGGTAAAACTGAGGAACAATTAAAAGAATTAAATAAAAAATATAAAGTAGGGAAATTTTCGTTTATGGCTAATTCAAGAGCTAAGGCCATAGATGATGCGGAAGGTTTTGTTAAAATTTTAGCTGATGAGCAAACAGATAAAGTATTAGGTGCACATATAATTGGACCTCATGCAGGAGAATTAATTGCAGAGATCGGTGTAGCAATGGAATTTGGCGCAAGTGCAGAAGATATCGCCCGAACTTGTCATGCTCATCCAACGTTTTCTGAAGCAGTTAAAGAAGCTGCTTTATCAGTAGATAAAAGAGCAATACACTCTTAATTTTTTTTCATATTATAAAAATATGAAATATCCGATTCTCGTACCAAATATTTTTAATCATCCATTTACTTATGAAAGTAATTTAACTCTTAAAGTTGGAGATTATGTAATGGTACCTTTTGGAAAATCAAAAATTACTGGTGTTGTTTGGGACGAATTTGAAAAAAATAATAATAAAAATTTTAAGATTAAAAAGGTAATCAAGAAATTAGACGTTACTCCATTAAAAAAAAATACAATTAATTTTTTAAATTGGTTTGCAAAATATAATCTTATCCCAAAAGGTATGGCATTAAAGTTAGTGCTCTTAAGTAGTGATGCGGTAGAGAACAAAGAAACTCAACTTTATCAAATATTTGATAGCAAAATTAAGCAAAACTTAATCAAGCTATCTAGTGATCAAAATAAATCTCTAAAAAAAATGAATGTTTCAAATAAAAAATTTAGAGTTCATGTTTTACAAGGCACAACTGGATCAGGAAAAACTTTAGTTTATTTTGAAGCATTAAAACCACTGATAGAGAAGGGTTTTCAAGGATTAATTTTATTACCGGAAATAGGTTTAACTAGTCAGTTTGAACAAAAATTTTTAGAATATTTTGGTTTTAAGCCCGCGGTTTGGCACTCAGGTATTTCAAAAAAAAAGAAAGAATTAATTTGGAGTGGCGTTTCTAATGGTAAAATAAAAATAATTATTGGTGCAAGGTCTTCATTATTTTTACCATTTAAAAAATTAGGAATGATAATTGTTGATGAGGAACATGATCAATCATTTAAACAAGATGAAGGCATAACCTACAATGCTCGTGATATGGCAATTTCTAGAGCATCTTTTGAAAATATTCCAATAAATTTGATTACTGCTGTTCCTTCAATAGAAACTTTTGAAAATATTAAAAAGGGTAAATACGAGGTTTCTAGATTAAATGAAAGATATCAAAACGCAGCTTTACCTAATTATGAAATTATTAATTTAAATAATACCAAACTTGAAAAACAATCATGGCTATCAAATAAAATTATTGAAAAAGTTAATTTACATTTGGAAAAAAAAGATCAAGTTCTGTTTTTTTTAAACAGAAGAGGTTTTTCTCCAAATGCTTTATGTAATAAGTGTTTTACAAGTTATACATGTCCAAATTGTAGTATCAATTTAGTTTATCATAAAAATAAAAATAACTTATTATGTCATTATTGTGGATACAAATCCGATCTTAAAAGGGACTGTACAAAAGAAGGCAATTGTGAATTTATTTTTAGTGGCCCTGGTGTTGAGAGAATTTCAGAAGAGGTAAAAAGAAAATTCCCTGGAAAAAAAATAGATATTTTTTCAAGTGACACAATGAATAAAAAAGATTCTAAAGAAAAAATAGTTAAAATTATTAATAATGAAACGCATATTTTAGTTGGAACTCAATTAATTTCAAAAGGTTTTCATTTTCCAAGCTTAAATTGCATTGTAGTTGTTGATATCGATCTTTCATCTCAAGGACATGATTTAAGAGGTGCAGAAAAAAATTTGCAGCTCTATCATCAACTTTCAGGACGTGCAGGAAGAACAGGAAAGCCAGCAACGGTATATTTTCAAACTTATGAAAATAATACTAAGATGATTTCAGAAATTACAAGTAAAAATCCAGATATTTTTTTAGAAAGAGAACTAGAGATAAGAAAAAAAAATAAACTACCTCCATTTCAAAGGTTTATTTCTTTAATCTTATCAGGAGACAATGAAATTAAATTAGAAAAAGAAGCTATTAATTTTAAAAATTTCATTGAAAATAAAATTGAAGGAAAAATATTAGGGCCTGTAAATGCCCCATTATTTAGATTAAAGAGAAAATTTAGAATTAGATTTTTAATCAGAGGCTTAAAATCCATGAAACTACAAAGCTCTCTTGCAAAAATTATTCCAAAATATAAATTTTCTTCTGGAATAAAACTTTCAGTTGATGTTGATCCAATTAACTTCAATTAACCGCAAAAAAGAGGCCTTTTTTACGAATCCGCTACTTGAAGACATAAGGGTCATATGCTATTTAGGGCGTGATTTTTAAATAATCTTCAACATTATAGAGGAACCAAGTTGAGTAAAGACACCGGATTTTCAATAACTTCAGCTGAAAGGTATTCTCTTGCGCTTTTTGAACTTTCAGAAGAAAACAATCTTTTAAGTCAGATCGAAGATCAGTCTTCATCTATTCTTAATTTAATTGATCAAAGTGAAGATTTTTCTAATTTGATTAAAGATCCAACTACAAGCCAAGAAGATTTACTGAAAGTAATAAATACAATCTCTGAAAATAATAAATTTGAGTCTTTATTTAAAAATTTTTTAAGTTTTTTAATCCAAAAAAGACGTTTCTTTTTTATTGAACGTATCCTTAAAAGCTTTATTGAAATTTGTTCAAGAAAAAGAGGTGAACTTAAGGCAGAATTAAAATCAGCAAAAGAATTATCTAATGAAGAAATTGCAAAAATTACAGAGGAGTTAACAAAAAATTTTAGCTCAAAAATAAAATTAAACTACAAACATGATGAAAGTTTAATAGGAGGTTTGGTAGTACAAGTAGGAAGTACTATGGTCGATACCTCAATTAAAAATAAATTACAACAAATCGAAAATAGAATGATAGAGGCATAAATGGAAATAAATCCTTCAGAAGTTACAAAAATATTAAAAGAACAAATTAAAAATTTTGGTGATAAAGCAGAAGTTACAGAAGTTGGTCAAGTTTTATCAGTTGGAGACGGTATTGCTAGGATTTATGGTTTGGATAATGTTCAAGCTGGTGAAATGGTAGAGTTTGCAGATGGTTCAAAAGGTATGGCTCTAAACTTAGAAAGTGAAAACGTTGGTGTCGTAATTTTTGGTGATGACAGAAATGTTAAAGAAGGGGATGTAGTAAAAAGAACTGGTAATATTGTTGATACTCCAGTTGGAAAAGAATTATTAGGAAGAGTAGTGGATGGTTTAGGAAATCCTATCGATGGAAAAGGACCATTAGATAAAGGAATTAAAAAAAGCAGGGTTGAAGTAAAAGCTCCTGGTATTATTCCACGACAATCAGTAAGTGAACCAATGCAAACTGGTCTCAAGTCAATTGATAGTCTAGTTCCAATTGGACGAGGGCAAAGGGAATTAATTATTGGTGATAGACAAACTGGTAAAACAGCAGTTGCAGTAGATGCAATTATTAATCAAAAAAAAATCAATGAATCTGGTGATGAAAAACAAAAACTGTATTGTATATACGTTGCAGTTGGACAAAAAAGATCAACAGTAAGACAAATTCAAAAAACATTAGAAGAAGCTGGAGCTATGGAGTACACAACAATCGTTGCTGCTACTGCATCTGACTCTGCTCCTTTACAATTCTTAGCACCGTATACAGGTTGTACGATGGGTGAGTATTTTAGAGATAATGGAATGCATGCGTTAATAATTTATGATGATTTGTCTAAACAAGCAGTTGCTTATAGACAAATGTCATTGCTATTAAGAAGACCCCCAGGACGTGAAGCTTATCCTGGAGATGTATTTTATCTTCATAGTAGATTACTTGAAAGAGCAGCTAAATTAAGTGACGAACATGGTGGTGGATCACTTACTGCACTGCCAATTATTGAAACACAAGGTGGAGACGTATCTGCGTTCATTCCAACTAACGTTATTTCAATTACAGACGGACAAATTTTCCTTGAAACAGAACTATTTAACCAAGGTATAAGACCTGCAATTAACGTAGGTTTATCAGTATCTAGGGTTGGTTCATCAGCTCAAACTAAAGCGATGAAAAAAGTTTCTGGTTCAATGAAACTAGAGTTAGCACAATATAGAGAAATGGCAGCTTTTGCTCAATTTGGATCTGATTTAGATGCATCTACTCAGCAACTTTTAAATAGAGGCTCTAAACTAACTGAACTTTTAAAACAAAAACAATATTCACCTATGACTGTTGCAGAACAAGTTATTTCAGTATTTTGCGGAGTTAAAGGTTATCTGGACGATATAGATCTAAAAGATGTTGCTGAATTTGAGAGCAAGATTATTGAAAAATGTAAATCAGATAAGCCTGAAATTATAGAGTCAATTTTAACTTCAGGAAAACTTGAGGAAGATAAAGAAAAATTACTTGTTGAGGTAATCACTCAATTAAAAGGAAATTTTAAATCTTAATAATTTATGGCAAGTTTAGACGACCTAAAAAAAAGAATAGCTAGTGTAAAGTCTACACAGAAAATTACTAAAGCTATGAAAATGGTTGCAGCAGCTAAATTAAGAAGAGCTCAAGAAAGCGCTGAGAAGGGAAGACCTTATTCTGAAAAAATGAATAATGTTATTTTAAATTTATCAAATGGTATATCTGATAAAGAAAATGCACCAAAATTACTGTCAGGTACTGGTCAGGAAAAAACTCATCTTTGTGTGGTGATGACTTCTGATAGAGGTTTATGTGGCGGATTTAATTCTAATATTATTAAAAAAGCTAAAAGTTATTTTTTAAAAATTTTAGATGAAGGTAAGGAACTTAAAATTATTACAGTAGGCTCAAAGGGAAATGATCAACTAAAAAGAGTTTATGGTGACAAAATAATTGAAAATATTTCTTTCAAAGAGTCTAAAAATGCAAATTATTTCGATGCTGACAAAGTTGGGAAAATGGTAATTGAAAAATTCGAGGCAGGTGAATTTGATGTTTGTACAATTTTTTATAACCAATTTAAAAATGTAATTACTCAAATTCCTCAAGCACAGCAAATTATCCCTTTAAATAATGAGGGAGAAGAAAGCAGCTCAGAAGAAAGTTACGAATTTGAACCAGATGAAGATGAAATTTTAAGCAATTTATTGCCAAAGAATATTTCTACGCAAATATTTAAAGCAATGTTAGAGAATTCAGCTAGCGAGCAAGGGTCTAGAATGAGTGCAATGGATAATGCAACCCGAAACGCAGGTGAAATGGTTGACAAACTTACTATCGAATATAATAGAAGTCGTCAGGCAGCAATTACAAAAGAACTAATAGAAATCATATCAGGAGCAGAAAGTTTATAATTATGAGCAAAGGAATAATTACACAAGTTATTGGAGCGGTAGTAGACGTAAAATTTGATGGTGAACTACCAGAAATTTTAACAGCATTGGAATGTAAAAACGGTGATAACAGACTAGTTTTAGAGGTAGCACAACACTTAGGCGAAACTACTGTTAGAACAATTGCTATGGATGCCACTGAAGGATTAAAAAGAGGTGATGAAGTTACTAACACAAATGCTCCTATTCAAGTTCCGGTTGGGCCTGAAACTCTTGGAAGAATTATTAATGTAATTGGTGAACCAATTGACGAAAGAGGCGAAGTTAAAACTAAAGAAAGTTGGCCAATTCATAGAGCTGCACCTGAATTTAATGACCAATCAACAGAAACTGAAATCCTTGTAACAGGTATTAAAGTAATTGATTTGCTTGCACCGTATGCAAAAGGTGGAAAGATTGGATTATTTGGTGGAGCAGGAGTAGGAAAAACAGTTTTAATTATGGAATTAATTAATAACGTTGCAAAAGCTCATGGTGGTTTTTCAGTTTTTGCAGGAGTTGGAGAGAGAACTAGAGAAGGAAATGATCTTTATCATGAAATGATAGAATCTGGAGTAATTAAAAAAGAAGGAGCCGGTTCAAAAGCTGCTTTAGTTTATGGACAGATGAATGAACCTCCTGGAGCTAGAGCAAGAGTTGCACTTACAGGGTTGACTGTAGCTGAATACTTTAGAGATCAGGAAGGTCAGGACGTACTTTTCTTCGTAGATAATATTTTTAGATTTACTCAGGCAGGATCAGAGGTTTCAGCTTTGTTAGGTAGAATTCCATCTGCTGTTGGATACCAACCGACATTAGCTACTGATATGGGTAATCTACAAGAAAGAATTACGACTACAAACAAAGGGTCAATTACATCTGTACAAGCTATTTATGTACCTGCTGATGATTTAACAGACCCAGCTCCAGCTACATCGTTTGCTCACTTAGATGCAACAACTGTACTTTCAAGACAAATTGCGGAAATTGGTATTTATCCTGCAGTAGATCCACTTGATTCTACATCAAGAATTTTGGATCCAAGAATTGTTGGAGATGAGCATTATAGAGTAGCAAGAGATGTTCAAAGAATACTACAATCATATAAATCACTACAAGATATAATAGCTATTCTTGGTATGGACGAGTTATCTGAAGAAGATAAACTAGTTGTAGCAAGAGCTAGAAAAATCCAGAGATTTTTATCTCAACCATTCTTCGTTGCAGAAGTATTTACAGGTTCTCCAGGAAAACTTGTTGATCTTGACTCAACGATCAAAGGTTTTGATGCAATCTGTAAAGGTGAGTATGATCACTTACCTGAAGCTGCTTTTTATATGGTTGGAACAATTGAAGAAGCTATAGAAAAAGCTAAGAAAATGGAACAAGAAGCTGCTGCTTAATGAGCGAAGAGTTTAAAGTTGAAATAGTAAATCCTGAAAAATCTTTTTTAGTAAAAGATGATGTTTCAGAAGTTGTGGTCCCTGCTTTTGAAGGAGAGATGGGAATATTAAAGGATCATATTTCTATTATTTCCTTTTTGAAACCTGGGATAATTAAGATTTTATCTAAATCAGGAGATGAAAATTACTATGTTGAAGATGGAATCGTTGAGTTTAAAAATAACAATCTATCTATTTTAACAAGTACAATTTTTAATCTTGCTGATATGGACAAATCAAAGCAACAAGATTTACTTAAAGAGGCAGAAGAAGAGGCTAATAAAACTGATATTAATGATCAATCTAAATATTTAGCAGATCAAAAAGTTGAAGTTTTAAAAACTCTAAATTAATTTTTTTACTTTTTCTTTCAGTTCTTTATAAACATGATGTTTAAAATCAACCACAACATCAGTAATTAAATCTAGGTCAATCCACTTCCAATCTAAAAACTCTGGATTAGTTGTGTTAATATTTATTTCACTATCATTTCCAATAAATCGCATTAAAAACCATTTTTGCTTTTGACCTTTGTATTTACCTTTCCATATAATACCTAGTAATCTATCAGGCAAATCATAGGTTAATGTACCATCTAATTCTTTCATAAGTTCTACGCTTTTGATACTTGTTTCTTCCTCCAGTTCTCTAAATGCAGCTTTTAAATTATCCTCTCCCTCATCAACACCACCCTGAGGCATTTGCCAAAAATTTTTAGGATTATCTATTCTTTTTGCTACGAATACTTTATTTTCTTTATTCAATAACACAATTCCGACCCCACTTCTCAGTGGTAAATCTTTAAAATTTTTATTCATATTATCCGTTAAGTAATTTAATAGCGTAGTTTAATTGATTATCAGTATCAGTTTTTATTCTAAAATCATCCCCTTCTTCATTTACTTCAATATCTGGTCTAACACCTACTTCAGAAATAGATTTTCCAGAGGGAAGATAATATTTTGCGACAGTTAATCTGATAGCTCCACGATTTTTTAAAGGAATAATTGATTGCACAGAACCTTTACCAAAGCTATTTTCACCAACGATGATTGCTCTTTTGTGATCCTTTAAAGCTCCAGCAACAATTTCAGATGCAGATGCTGAACCATAGTTAATTAAAACCAATAGTGTTTTTCCATCGGTAATATCCCCTTTTTTTGCAAACCATTTTCTATTTTCAGATTTTTTTCTGCTTTTTGTTGAAACTATCTCTCCATTTTCCAGAAAAAAATCTGTTATCTTTATTGCTTGAGACAAAAGACCCCCAGGATTATTTCTTAAATCTAAAATAAATGAATTTAAGTTTTTATCTTTTCTAAGTTTTTTAATTTGTTTTTCTATTTGATCACTACTGTTATCATTAAATGAAGTAAGCCTGATGTATCCAATATTTTCATCTATAATTTCAGATTTTACAGATTGAACCTGAATAACTTCTCTTATGATATTAAATGTTAACGCTTTTCTTTCACCTCTTCGCCTTACTGTTAACTCTATTCCAGAACCTACAGATCCTCTCATTAAATCAACAGCTTCACTTAATGATTTTCCTTGAACCTGAACATCATTTATTTTTACTATGTAGTCACCAGCTTTTAATCCAGCTCTGGATGCAGGTGTATCATCTATTGGTGAAATTACTTTTACCACACCAGCCTCCATGCTAACTTCAATTCCTAGTCCACCAAACTCACCACTGGTTTCTGTTTGCATTTCATCAAAAATTTTAGGGGACATGTAGGATGAATAAGGATCTAAGGATTGTAAAAGTCCATTAATCGCAGAATCCATGCTTTCAGATTGATTGAACTCATCAACATATTCTTTATTAATTTTTTCTAGAACCTCACCGAAGAGATCGATTTTTTTATAAATATCAATTTCGGCTGAAATAACTGTTTTATTTAAATAAAAAACACAGAAAAGAATTAATAATAAAAATTTAATTTTTTTCATATCATCACTTTTTCTTTTGGAATTAGCTCTGACCAAATTTTCTCTAATTCATAAAATTTTCTTTTTTCTGGGTGAAAAATATGAACAATCAAATCAATTCCATCAACAAGTTTCCATTCTCCACTTTCTTTACCTTCAATTTTTGAGTCTTTTACACCGTTATTTTTAAGTTTTTCTAAAACTTGTTCTGATAAAGATTGGATATGTCTAGATGAAGTTCCACTTGCTATGATCATGTAATCAGCCATAGAACTTTTGTCTTTAAGATCAATAGTTACGATGTCTTGAGCTTTATTGAGATCTAGTGTGTTGATTACAATTTCTTTTAAGTCTGAAATTTTGTCCATTAATTGATTTTAGATTATCAAATTTTTCTTAATTGAGAAGATGAAATGTTGACTTTATTAAACTCAATAAACTCTAGATTGGCCTTACTAAGTTGCTTAAATGTCTTTGATTTTAAAGAATTTTTTTTATACCCATGTCTATCAAAAACTAGAATGTTACATTTTTGTGAAATTAATTTAGATTTATGCCATTTATGAAAATTAATAAGGTTGTCGGCACCCATTAAAAAATAAATTTCAATGTTTTTATCTTTTTTTAAATGATTGATTAAATTTATAGTTTTATTTGATTTAATAATTTTTTCATAAAATTTAACCTTAATAAATGAATTTGTACTAATTATTTTTTTACAATATTTAATTCTGTCAGCAACAGATGTCTTGCTCTCTATTTTAAATGGATTTTTTTTTGTAATTGCCCAAATAATTTTTTTGAGTTTAAATCTTTTTTTTGCTTCCTTAGAAATTGCTAAATGTCCTTTGTGAGCAGGATCAAACGATCCGCCCAATACACCAATTTTTATTTTTGTGTTATTCAATTTAATTTCTTATTTTACCATTACTAGTAATTTCATATTTATATGAAATCAATTGATTTAAACCCACAGGACCTCTCGGTGGTAGTGTATTAGTAGAAATACCAACTTCTCCACCAAATCCAAATTCACCACCATCAGCAAATTGAGTTGAGGTATTATGCATTGCAATTGAGCTTTTAACATTTTTTAAGAAATATTTTGCTGTTTTTTTATTTTTTGTAATGATGGAGTCTGTGTGCATAGTTCCGTATTTATTAACATGCTTAATTGCCTCTTCAGAATTTTGAACAACTTTAACAGATATTATTGATGCTAAATATTCAGTTGACCAATCTTTTTCTTTTGCAGGATATACTTGGCCTTTGTAATAACTCTTCAAAATCTTATCGCCAATTATTTTACAACCACTATTTTCAAGTGCCTGCAAAATAGGATTACTAAATTTTTTGACTATATTTTTATGAATAAGAATAGTTTCAGTCGCGCCACAAATACTTGTATTTCTTAATTTAGCGTTATAGACAACTTCTTTAGCCATTTTTAATTCTGCATCTTTATCTATATAAGTATGACAAAGCCCCTCTAAGTGGCCAATTATAGGTACTTTGGATAATTCTAAAACTTTTTTAACTAAATTTTTTCCACCACGAGGTATGATGACATCGATATATTTTTTCATTTTAGAAAGCATAATATCCACAAGCCTTCTTTGTTTTGAATCGATAAATTGTATAAAGTTTTCATCAACTTTATTTTTTTTAAGTGCTTTTCTAAACAACTTAGCTAAAGCTTTATTTGAATTTATGGCCTCAGAGCCTCCTTTCAAAATCACTACATTTCCAGATTTAAAACAAAGACTAGCAACATCTGAAGTTACATTTGGTCTACTTTCATAAATAACACCAATAACTCCAATTGGTATTGAAACTCTTTTAATATTCAAACCATTTGGTCTTTTCCATTTTTCTAAAGTGCTATCTATAGGGTCCCTTAATTTAGCTATTTTTAAAATAGAATTTATAATTCCATCTAATTTATTTTCATTTAAATGAAGTCTTTTGATTAAGTTTTCTTTTAAACCTTTTTTTCTTGCGTAATTAATATCTTTTGAATTTTGATTAATAATAAATTTTTTTTCATTCTTAATTAATTTCGCGTAATCATTTAAGACTTTATTTTTTACTTCAGTTGTAACTTTATACTCACTAGCTTTTCGAGCTTTTATTCCAATTAAATTCATATATTTAATCATTTAAATTTCCACCATATCATCTTTATGAATAACTTCTGATTTTGCAACATAGCCTAATAATTTTTCAATTTCATTAGAGTGATGACCCATAATTTTAGTCACCTCATCAGAAGTAAAGGAACTTAACCCTCTAGCACATTCATTATTTTTTTTATCTAATACTTTAATATGATCACCTTTGTTAAATCTCCCCGAAACTTTTCTAATCCCTGCTGCTAACAAACTTTTTCCAGATTTTAGTGCTTTTTTAGCACCATCATCAATTATTAAAGCTCCTTTAGGTGCTACAGAACTTATTATCCATTTTTTTCTAGCATCTAACTTTGAAATTTTTGGACTAAACCAGGTACAATTATTTTTTTCAATTATTTTTGAAATAGGATTTGAATATAGTCCATTTGCAATAACCATACTAGTACCAGCAAGCTGACATATTTTTGCTGCTTCAATTTTTGTGTGCATACCACCACTTCCATATTCATTTACACCTTTAATATAAATATTTTTTAGATCTTTTTTTAGATCATCAATCTTCTTTATTAGTTTAGCATCATTAAAAATTTTAGGATTTTTTGTATACAAACCATCAACATCAGATAATAAAATTAAGGTATCTGCGTTTGTAATTTGCGCAACCCTAGATGCCAATCTATCATTATCTCCATATTTTATTTCACTCGTTGCAATAGTGTCATTTTCATTGACTACAGGAATAAAACCAAGTTCAAAAAGATTATCAAAAGTTCGTTTTGCATTGAGAGATCTTCTTCTTTCCTCAGTATCTTCTAATGTAAGCAAAATCTGAGAAATATTTAATTTATATTTTGCGAAAGTTTGTGAAAATAAATTCATCAGCTCTATTTGACCAATAGAAGCAATAGCTTGACTCTTATCTAATTTGATATTTTTTTTATTATAATTCATTTTCTTGCAACCCAAAGCTATAGCACCAGAGCTAACAATAACTACTTTTTGATTTTTATCTTTTAATTTTTTAATATCTTTTGCAAAACTAGATAACCATTGTTTCCTAATTTTTTTATTTTGATCAACTAGGAGAGATGATCCAATTTTGACAACAATTATTTTAGAGTTTTTAAGATACATAAGACAAAAGCTTTGCTTTAATTTTTGATACAGATTCTTTTTCCAGAGTTGTCATTGTCATAATTTCACAATTTTTACCCTTTGAAAAATGATCTATAACTTCATTTACTGTTTCTTCATCAATCAAATCGACTTTATTAAGCACAATTAGTTCTTTTTTTTCTAATAACTTTGCACTGTAGCTTTTTAATTCATTTTTCACCTGATTATAAGACTCATTCAGGTCTAAGTTGGTGACATCAATTAAGTGCAGTAAAGACTTACATCTCTCTATATGTTTTAAAAATTGTATCCCTAACCCTATACCTTCGTGAGCACCTTCAACTAATCCTGGAATATCTGCAATGGTAATTTCTTTATCATCGTAAGAAGCCACGCCAAGGTTTGGATTAATAGTTGTAAATTTGTAATTTGCAATTTTTGGACTTGCGTTTGTTAATGCTGCTAACAAACTTGATTTTCCTGCATTTGGCAATCCAATAATACCGATATCAGCAATTGTTTTTAATTGAAGCCATATTGTAAATTCTTCTCCGGTAGTGCCTTTAGTAAATTTTCTTGGAGCTCTATTTGTAGAACTTTTAAATCTTGTGTTTCCCAAACCTCCTTTTCCACCAGCAGCTGCAACATATTCTTCACCTTTTTTATTAAAATCAAAAAGAAGAGTTTTGTTATCTTCTTCAAATACCTGTGTACCTAGAGGAACTTTTAAAATTAAATCTTCACCACCTTTTCCTGTTCGGTTTTGACCAGAGCCATTTTCTCCACGTTCGGCTTTGTGGTGTTGTTGATATCGATAATCAATAAGGGTATTTAAATTTTCCTCTGACTTCAAAATAATTGATCCACCTTTTCCACCGTCCCCACCATCTGGTCCGCCAAACTCAACATATTTCTCTCTTCTAAAACTAGGAGATCCGTCTCCACCGTTTCCAGCTTTAATATAAATTTTAACTTGATCGAGAAATTTCATAATACAACATTTATTTTAATTGGTTGTACTATTAATTGGGCTTTACAGAAACGAAAGTTCTATCTGATTTAGATTTTTTGAAAACAACTTTCCCTTTAACAACTGAAAATATTGAATGATCTTTACCCATACCAACATTTTCACCTGGAAAAATCTTAGTTCCTCTTTGTCTAACAATTATGTTTCCAGGAATTACTGTTTCACCACCATACTTTTTTACACCAAGTCTTCTACCGGCACTATCTCGTCCGTTTCGTGATGATCCACCTGCTTTTTTTGTTGCCATAATTTACCTAATAACTATTTGCTTACTGCTTCCTTAACTTCTTCTTTTTTTGAAGTTTTGGAAATTTTTTCAGCTTCTGATAACACTTTACCATCTTTTGAAAAAATTTTGTTAATTCTTATCATAGAATATTGTTGTCTATGCCCATTTTTTCTTCTTGAATTTTGTCTTCTTCTTTTTTTAAAAATTAAAATAGTTCTATTTTTGCTATTTTTTATTAAATCAGCCTCTACTTTTGCGCCCTCAACATTTGGAGTTCCAATTTCAATTGATTTATCATCACCGTATGCCAAGATTTCATTAAACTCTATTTTAGTCTCAGGCTTAGAGTCTGGTAGTTTTTCAATCTTTAGAATTTCTCCAGATTTTACTTTATACTGTTTTCCACCTGTTTTTATTATTGCGTATGACATAGTATGATTTAATTTAAAGTTACCGCAATATAGTTGTAGCCAGCCTTTAGTCAAGCCGAATTAATTAGAAATTATCCTTAAAATCTCTTAATTTTGAAAAGGTTTTAACATCTTTTGCTCTTAAAAATATATTACACTCCAATTCCTCTTTTAAAGTTGAGGGTATCGTAGGAATTCCATTTTCTCTTAATTTTTCTATTTTTTCTATTTTTTTTTGTAAATCTTTGTTTTCGGAATCATATTTTTTGCAAAATTTTGCATTGTTAAGAGTGTATTCATGACCACAATAAATTTTTGTGTCTTTTGGTAATAATTTAATTTTGTTTAAAGATTCAAACATTTCATCATAAGAACCTTCGAATATTCTTCCACAACCAAGTGAGAAAAGTGTATCTCCGGTAAAAACTATTTTTTCTTTAAAAAAATTAAAACAAATATGGCCTGAAGTATGTCCAGGTATATGCATAATTTTAGCTTCAAAGTTTTCGGCTTTCCATATTTGATTATCTTCTAACAATATGTCTATCTCTGGTATTCTTTTCGAGTCTCCTTTAAAACCCACAACAACTGATCCATATTTTTTTTTTAATTCTTGATTTCCTCCAATATGATCATGGTGATGATGAGTATTAAGAATGTATTTTAATTTTATATTTTTATTCTTTAGGAAATTTATTATTGGCTCAGCCTCACTGGGATCTACAATACACGCAGAATTGTTACTTTCGTCTATAATTAAATAGCTATAGTTGTCTTGAAGACAAGGTATAATTTCAATACGCATTTTATTTTTCTATCAAAAATATACCAAGATCTGCAAACAAATTTTTAACGCCTAAATTACTCTTATTTATTGTTGATTTATTAAGATTGTTTAAAGCGAGCGATTTAAAAATCTTTATATCTTTTGATTTTACAAAATGAAAAAAATCTTTGATTGTACACATGTGTAAATTTGGAGTGTTATACCATTCATCTGGTAATGTTTTTGTAATTGGCATTGTACCTTTAAATAATAAATGAAATCTTACTTTCCATTATCCAAAATTAGGAATCGTAACTATTGCCTTTTTTCCAACTCTTAAAAGTTCATCTAAAACTAATTCAGGATTAAGAAAAGCTTGAAGGGTTTGACTTAAAACAACATAATCAAATGATTTGTCTGGAAATTGCTTTAAATCTTTTTCAGCATTTCCTTCAATTACAGTTAAACCTTTAGCAATACATTCTTGCACTTTTTCTTTTGAAATCTCTAATCCTCTTATATTTATGTTTTTATTATCCTTTAAAAATTTCATCAAAGTTCCATCAGCACAACCTACATCTAGGACTTTCTTATCTTTTTCAATTAAATCTGCTATTACCTGAAATTCATTTTTCATAATTAATTTTCTTCGTAAGATTTATCTAAAAAGTTTTTAAGTGCACTCAAGAAATCAGGAACATCTAGTAAAAAGGAGTCGTGACCTTTATCTGACTCAATTTCTACAAATCCAACATCAGCTCCTATTGAGTTTAAGGCAATCACAATATCTTTGTTTTCTTGGGTTGGATAAAGCCAATCTGAAGTAAAAGAAATTATAAAAAATTTCGCGTTTGTATTTATAAATGCTTCTGAAAGATTACCATTGAATTGCTTAGCTAAATCAAAATAATCCATAGCTCTAGTAATATAAAGATAACTATTTGCATCAAATCTATCTACGAAAACTGAGCCCTGATATCTTAAATAACTTTCTATTTGAAAATCAGCGTCAAATCCAAATTTAAGATCTTCTCTTTCTTGTAACTTTCTTCCAAATTTTTCCTGCAAACCTTTTTTAGATAAATAAGTAATATGAGCTGCCATTCTAGCTACTGCCAATCCTTTTCCAGGACTAGTATCGTTTGATGTATAATTCCCATCTTTCCAGTTACTATCAGCTGCAATAGCTTGTCTACCTAGCTCGTTAAAAGCAATATTTTGAGCTGAATGACTAGATGTGGTTGCTATCGGTATAACTGTTTTGGATTTATCAGGAAAGTTGCTAATAAACTGAAGGACCTGCATACCCCCCATTGAACCACCAGTTATAGAAAACAGTTTATCAATACCAAAATGATCAAGTAAATTATATTGAGCATTCACCATATCATTAATTGTAATAACGGGAAAATTTGTTCCAAAAATTTTTTGATCAGGATCTTTATGACTTGGTCCGTATGATCCCATACATCCACCAATTACGTTAGAGCAAATAACAAAATATTTATTCGTATCGATAGCTTTATCAGGACCTACTGCATAACTCCACCAACCCTCTTTGTTAGTTACAGGGTTTATTCCGGTTACAAATTGATCTCCTGTTAGAGCATGAAAAACTAATATTGCATTATCTTTTTTTGAATTAAGTGAACCGTAAGTTTCATAGGCTATCGGAAAATCTTGTATAGTCTTTCCACAGTCTAATTTTAGCGGTTTCTTTACAATTAAAGTTTTTATGTTTTTATCAGTATTCATAGTTTTTGACTGTTTCGAATTGTGAGAAAAAAAACTATTTTAGCGGTTTTTTTTAAGCGCTCGCAATTCAGTTAAATCAGCGCATAATTTTTTTACTAGAACTTATTTATTATGTCAATTTTTTAAAAAATCCTCTTATTCTCTATAAAATTTTGTAATTTTATCTATAAAGAGCACATAAATTAAAAAAAATGATAACTCCAAATTTCAAAAAATTTAAAATTGATGCTTATAAGCCTGGTAAATCAAAAGTTAGGAAACTTAAGAACGTAATTAAGCTTTCTGCAAATGAGTCTGCTTTAGGTATGAGCCCTAAAGCAAAGAAAATAATATCAAATAAAAATCTGAATTTAGATAAATATCCTGATGGAAAATCTCAAAATTTAAGAAAAGCAATATCTAAAGCATATAAATGTAATTCTGAGAAAATTATTTGTGGAGCTGGTTCAGATGAAGTTATTCAAATGCTATGCCAGTTGTTTTTAAACCCAAAAGATGAGGTTGTGGTACCAGAGTACAGTTTTTTAATGTACAGAATTTACTCAAAAATTGTAGGTGCAAAAGTTGTATTTGCAAAAGAAATTAATTTTAAAGTTTCAGTAAATGAAATTTTAAAGAAAATAACAAAAAAAACTAAAATTGTTTTTATAGCTAACCCAAACAATCCTACAGGAACTTACTTAACGAAAAAAGAAGTTTTAGAATTAAGAAAAAGATTAAATAAAAAAATATTACTAGTTATAGATGATGCCTATGCAGAATATATGAAAAACAAAGATTATTCATCTGGGTTAGATTTGTTTAAAAATAAAGACAATGTTTTCATCCTTAGAACTTTTTCAAAAATGTTTGGATTAGCTTCTCTGAGAGTAGGTTGGGGGTATGGATCAAAAAAAATAGTTGATGCGCTAAATGTTATAAAACCACCATTTAATGTAAATGGTATTGCTCAATTAGCTGCCACCGAGTCACTTAAGGATAAAGCTTTCATAACTAAATCGATTAGACATAATTTATTATATTCTGAAAAAATTAAGAAATTTCTTGAGACATACAATATTTTTTCAAATTCAGTTTCAGCAAATTTTTTGTTACTTAATTTTGAAAAATGCAGATATTCAGCAAAATTTCTGTATGAAAAACTTAAAAATAAGGGAATTATTTTAAGATCAACAGAAGATGGTTATCATATAAAGAATAAATTAAGGTTAACTATTGGATCTAAAAAAGAAAACTTAAAATTTATGAGTGTTATTAAGCAAGTATTGAAAAAATGAAAAATATTTTAATTATTGGCTGTGGATTATTAGGTTCATCTTTATTAAGGCGTATTAGCAAAAAAAAAATAGCAAAAAAAATATTTATTTATGAAAAATCAAAATCAAATATTGCTAAGATAAAAAGATTACAATTACCTGGAACAATTGTTAAATCATTAAAAGAAGGTGCAAGTAATTCCGATTTAATCATTTTTTGTACACCAATGAGTGAATACAAAAATATTATTTTAAAAATTAATAAATTTATACCATCGAAAACATTGATTACAGATATTGGTTCTTCAAAAATTGAAACTTCTAAAATTATAAATAAATTTTTAAAGAAAGGTATTCATTGGATTCAAAGTCACCCAATAGCTGGATCAGAGGTTAGTGGACCAGAGCATGGTAAAGAAAATATGTTTACTGATAGATGGTGCATAATAATTAAAGAAAAAAATATTAAAAAAAATAATATAAATATTCTAACTAAGTTTTGGAAAAAAATTGGAGCAAAAGTAGTTGTTATGAGCGCTGAAAAACATGACAAAATTTTTTCTATTACTAGTCATTTACCACACTTAATTGCATATAATTTAGTGAAATCTGCACAAGATTTTGAGAAAAAACAAAATTATGAGCTAATTAAATACAGTGCTGGTGGATTAAGAGATTTTTCTAGGATTGCAGCATCAAATGAAATCATGTGGAGAGATATTTTTTTTAACAATAAAAATAATATTTCAAAAGCGATTGATTTATTTATTAAAAATTTAAATCAATTTAAAAAAGATATTAATTCAAAAAATAATAAGTCTATCGTAAAGAAACTTATTCAGACTAAAAAAGTAAGGTCAAAAATCATCAAATTGAAACAAGATATTGATAAACCTGACTTTGGAAGAAATTAATATCTTATTCTAGATACTTTTTTTATCTTTAGTTTGGCGGTTTTTTCAATTCTATTAATTGTTTCTATAATTGGCATAATAATTACTTTTCTTTCTGGCCCATAAGCATGAATTAGTTGCTTAGAATTTAAACACATAGCAACATGACCTTTCCAAAAAATAATATCTCCTTTTTTAAATTTTCTTTTTTTTGAATTCTTTTTTGTATATTTGATCTGATCTCTTGTATCTCTTGGATAAAACGAGTTATTATAACAAAAAAATATTTGTAATAAAGCTGAGCAATCAATTCCCTGGAATGTTTTTCCACCCCAAACATATTTTACATTTAAAAATTTTTTAAATATTTTTGTAAAATTATTTTCTTTATGAGTTAATTTTTTTATATCTGCTTTTTTAATCCATTTATTTTTTTCAATTTTTACGTAATTCCTATTTTGCTCAATTACAGATAATTTGGATGCAAGTGGAAGCCAACTGCTAGTTCCAATTCCAGGTTTTTTATAAATCTTTGCTTTTAGTGAACTGACCTTATAATTGGGGCTAAATTTTTCTATATATTTTGAATTTTTTATAAACCCCTTATAATTATCAAATAAAGTTTTAATTTTTATCCAATCTTTATTTTTTGCTAAAATTTTGAATTTTTCACCATACACAATTTGTGAAGTTACTTCAGATTTTCTCGAAGGATTTTTGTAAATATTCGAAAAATTACCAATGAAATAAAAATTATTTTGCACCAATTTTAATTTTGTTTTTAATTAACCACAAAAAAATTAACGATGGTATCACCATAATAGTTGTTAAAACAAAAAATGTTCCCCAATCTCCGTTTAACCAGTCAACCAAAGCTCCTGAAGATGAAGCCAAAGTAGTACGGCCAGCAGTACCAATTGAAGCAAGTAATGCATACTGTGTCGCTGTATAAGTTCTATCAACTAGTAATGATATAAATGCAACAAATGCTACAGTTGCAAAAGCTGCTGTGATATCATCAGCTATAACCGCAATTGCAAATAAAATTTCTGATTTTCCAGTCCATGCTAAAACTGCAAATAAAAGATTTGTTATAGCCATTAACCCACCAGCAAAGAACATAGTTTTAATTGTTCCAGCTCTCATGGCCATTATTCCACCCAACAAAGTAAACACTACCGTTGTTATCCAACCAAGTCCTTTTGAATAAATTGCAATTTGACCTTTGGAGAAACCAATTTCTTTATAAAAAACAATAGACATTCTTCCCATAAATGCCTCACCTATCTTAAACAAGAAAACAAATCCTAAAATTCCAGCTGCAATGGCAAAACCATTTTTTCTAAAAAAACTAATAATAGGTCCGCCTATAGTTCCTGTAATATATGCTATAAAATTTGTAATTATATTGCTAGATCCAAGTTTTCCTTCAATCAATTTGTCTGTTTCTCTTTGTTTTGCTTGTCTATTTGTTTCTATAGGTTCATGAACAAACATTAATCCTATATTCATTAAAATTATTAAAATACCTAAAATTAAAAAAGTAGCTTGCCAATAGTCGGCAACACCCAGGTTTTCAAAATATTCTGCTGTAAATAAAGCAACAACTCCACCTAATTTATACCCAGTCCACCAACCAACAACAGCCATAGCTGCACCAGCAGCCATTGATTTTCCTTCATTTTCATTTATCTGTTCAATTCTTAATGCATCTACAGTTATATCTTGGGTTGCTGATGCTATAGCAATAATTAAACCTACAGTAATTAATAAAGCTAAATTTTCAGTTGGATTAATCACACTCCAAACAACAAGACTTAACAAAATAATTAATTGCATCAAAACTATCCAGCCTCTTCTATGGCCTAATTTTTTTGTTAGTATTGGAATTTGAATTCTATCTATAATCGGAGCCCACAAATAATTAAAAGCGTATACTCCAAAAATTAAACCTGCCCATCCAATTGTTGATCTACTAAGACCTTCTTCTTTAAGCCAAAGACTCAAACTGCTTGCAATTAATACCCATGGGAAACCACTTATTGCACCTAATAAAAGAATTCTTACCATTCGAATATCTTTATAAACTGCGAGAGAATCAAGCCATGTTTGTTTCTTTGTTTCAGACATAATCAATTTCTCCAAAAAGATGGTAAGAACAATACTAATATTGCAAACAACTCAAGTCTACCCAAAATCATACCTACAGTTAAGATCCATTTAGAAATATCAGGTAAAGCTGAAAAATCTCCATTAGGACCGATAATAGGACCTAAACCTGGACCAACATTTGATATTGATGTTGCTGCTCCAGAGATAGCAGTTATAAAATCGAGACCTGTTAATGACAACAATGCAGCTAAAATAAAAAAAATAACAAAGTAAAAATAAATAAACGATATTATTGATGCAATAAATTTATCATCTACAGATCCTTGATTATATTTAATTATAAATATTCCTTTTGGATATATAATTTTTTTTAGTTGATTTAAAATAAATAAATATAAAATTTGAATTCTAAAAATTTTAACACCACAAGTAGTTGATCCTGCACAGCCCCCGATAAACATTAGTGCAAGAAATATTGTTATAGGAAAACTTCCCCAACCATCAAATTCGGCATTAACATAACCTGTTCCTGTCAAAATTGAAATCGTATTAAAAAAAATAGATCTTAAACTAAAGTTTCCGTTATTATTAAATAATAAATATATTGACAAAATAAGAATGCTTATAATTATTATTTTAATAAATGTTCTGATTTGAATATCGTTTAAAAATATTCTTTTATTACCACTAATAAATTTAATGTATGTAATAAATGGAATACTTCCTAAAATTATAAAGATCATCGATGATATTTCTATAGGAACACTGTTAAAATACCCGATAGATTGATTATAATTTGAAAATCCACCTGTAGCTATAGTAGTCATAGAATGAGTTAAACTATCAAATTTTCCCATTCCAAATATCCAATATGATAATGCACAAAGAGCGGTTAGACCTGAATAAATATAAATAAGTCTCAAAGCTATTTCTTTCGATTTAGGAAGAATTTTTTCAGATGAGTCGTTGCTAGAAATTTTAAATAATTGCATACCACCAACATTCATTATAGGCATAAGGGTAATTGCCATCACAATTATACCAATACCACCCAGCCATTGAAGTAATGCTCTCCATAATAGAATACCTTTTGGTGTATTCTCTAAGTCAGAAATAATTGTAGATCCAGTTGTTGTAATACCAGACATACTCTCAAAAAAAGCATTAGTAATTGAAAGCTCCATAGTCGAAAATATAAATGGTAAAGATCCAAAAATAGCAATACTTAACCAAGACAAAGCAGTTAATAAAAATGCTTGTTGTAAATTTAACTTCTTATCGTGGTCTAGATTTGAAAGAAAAAATAATGATCCAAAAATTATAGTTACAATAGATGCACCAAAAAATGATGAATCTATTTCGGAATAAACAAATTGAGCAATTATAGGGATGAACATCGAGACTCCTAAAATTATTTGCAAAATTCCTAGTGTAAAAAAAACAGTTTTATAATTAGACATTTTGAAAGAACATTATTTTATGGTAAATAAATTTCAACTCTATAAGAATTAATAAAATCGCCAATTTAAGATTTTATAAAAGATATATTCGTGATTAAAAAAGAAATTTTAGATAAAACAAGTGCTTGGCCTTTTGTTGAAGCAAAAAAAATGCTTCGTGAGAGAAAATCATTTATTGATAAAAAAGGGAAAATTACCCTTCAAACAGGATATGGCCCAAGTGGTCTTCCCCATATCGGAACATTTGGTGAAGTTGCACGTACATCAATGATGGTTAATGCATTAAAGCAACTTACAGATTTACCAACAGAGATAATTACTTTTTCTGATGATATGGATGGTTTAAGAAAAGTTCCTGATAATGTTCCTAATCAGGAATTACTGAACAAAAATTTACACAAACCATTAACACAAGTTCCAGATCCATTTGAAAAATTTACAAGTTTTGGAGAACATAATAATGAAATGTTAAAAGATTTTTTAAACAGTTTTAATTTTAAATACAGTTTTAAAAGTTCGACATCTTTATACAAAGGTGGTTTTTTCAACCCAACATTAAAAATTATTTTAGAAAATTATGATGGTATAATGAATATTATACTTCCAACTTTAGGCAAAGAACGTCAACAAACTTACTGCCCGTTTTTACCTATTTGTCCAGATACAGGTCATGTCCTCGAAATTCCAGTTATAGAAATTGATAAAAAAAATTCTAAAATAATTTTTGATAATAAGGGTAAAAAATTAGAATCTAGTATTTTGGATGGAAATTGTAAATTACAATGGAAAGTTGACTGGGCAATGAGATGGTATGCCCTAGATATAGATTTTGAAATGTATGGAAAAGACCTTATTGAGAGTGCAATTTTATCAACTAAAATTATAAATTTAATCGGTAAAAAACATCCATCTGGATTTGCTTATGAATTATTTCTTGATGAAAAGGGTGAAAAAATTTCAAAATCTAAAGGAAATGGTATTACCATCGACCAGTGGTTAAAATATGCCTCACCTGAAAGCTTATCTTTATACATGTATCAAAATCCAAAAAGAGCTAAAAAACTTTATAATGAAATAGTGCCAAAAGCTGTAGATGAGTACCTTGATAATATTGAAAAATCAAAAAAACAAACAGAACAACAATTGGTAATGAATCCTGTTTGGCATGTTCATAATGGCAATATTCCAAAAGAAGAAATGATTATGTCTTTTTCTATGTTGTTGAATTTAGTTGAGACAAGTAATGCTGATAACAAAGATTTATTATGGAAGTTTGTTAAAAAATATAAATCTAACATTCATGAAAAAAACTTTCCAATTTTTGATGGACTTGTTGGTTATGCAATCAAGTATTTTAATGATGTTATTAAGGCTCAAAAAAAATATAAAAATCCATCTGAAAATGAAAAATTAGCTCTAGAAGCTTTAGTTAAAACTTTAGAACAATGTAATGATCAGATGTCTCCTGAGGATATACAAACATTAATATATTCAACAGGTAAAGAGAATGGGTATGCAGAAAACTTAAGAGATTGGTTTAAATTAATTTATGAAGTGGTATTTGGAGATGAAAATGGACCTAGAATGGGTTTTTTTATAAGTTTTTTCGGTGTTAACGAAACAAGAGAGTTGATAATTAGTAAATTGAAATAATGTATTCAAATTTAAGATCATTAATATTTAAAATAGATCCTGAAAGAGCACATTTTTTAGCAATTCAATCACTCAAACTTAATTTAGTTTCAAATATATTTGATGAAAACAAAAATGATCCTATTTTGAAAACAAAACTATTTAATCAAAATCTTGATAATCCCATAGGTATTGCAGCAGGTTTCGATAAGAATGCTGAGGTATACAACCCTTTATTTAAGTTAGGGTTTGGATTTGTTGAAGTAGGTACAGTTACCCCATTAAAACAATATGGGAATGAAAAACCAAGAGTGTTTAGATTGGTAGAAGATCAAGCATTAATTAATAGGTTAGGTTTTAACAACCATGGATCAGATACAATATTAAACAGAATAAAATCTAATAAAAAACTAGGTGTACTAGGCGTAAACGTAGGTCCAAACAAAGATTCTAATGATAGATTGAATGATTATCTAATTGGATTAGAAAAATTTTCTGAAGTTGCAGATTATATTACAATTAATATTTCTTCACCAAATACTGAAAATCTTAGAAATTTTCATGAAGAAAATAAATTAAAAGAGTTATTGAAATCTGTCTCGGAGAAAAAAAAACAATTAAAAACTGAAATTCCTATAGCTGTAAAGATTTCACCAGACATAAATGAAAATCAAATTGAATTAATTTCAGAAATACTTTTAGAAAATGAAATAAGCGCAATAATAATTTCAAACACATCTGAAGCTTCTCGGGAAACACTCCAAAATATACAGAGACATCAAAAAGGTGGTTTATCTGGAAAACCTATTGAAAAAAAATCAAATCTTTTAATAAGTAAATTCTACAAATTAATTAAAGGCAAAATTAAAATAATTGGAGTGGGCGGCGTTGACTCAGGTAAAGCAGCTTATGATAAGTTTTTATTAGGAGCAGATTATGTTCAGTTGTATACCGGCATGGTATTTCAAGGACCCAATATTGCTGGCATGATTAAAAAAGACTTAAAAGAATTACTAATAAGAGATGGTGTCAAAAATTTCGCAGAAATTGTTGGAAATAAAACTGTTTCTTAAATGTATTAAACTTGACGCATTCAATATCTCCCCTTATATAAGCACTGTTATTATGTCAAAAAAATGCGAACTTACCGGTAAAATTCCTATGAAAGGTCATAATGTTAGTCATGCTAACAACAAGACTAAAAGAAGATTTTTACCTAATCTTAAAAAAGTAAAATTTACAAGTGAGCTTACTGGAAGAAGTTTAAAACTTACTGTAAGCAATTCAGGTGTTAGGTCAGTTGACAAAAAAGGTAGTTTTGATGAATTTTTAAAAACTGTAAAAAATAAAAATTTATCTCCAAGATTAAAAAAGTTAAAAAAAGTAGTTTTAATTAAATCCCCTTTTAAAAAGAAACCTTTAGCTAAATCAGCTTAATGAACAAATTATTTATCACCCTGTCTATAATGATGGGGGTTGTTGTATTATCTTCTAATTATTTAGTTCAGTTTCCAATAAACTATTTTGGATTAAATGAGATTTTAACTTACGGAGCTTTTAGCTACCCAATAGCTTTTTTAATAACAGATTTAGCGAATAGGTCGTATGGAAAATTATTAGCAAGACAAATTGTATATTTGGGCTTTTTAATAGGAATTATATTTACATTGATATTCTCAACTGATTTTGCAGATTTAATCTCTGTTAGAATTGCAATTGGATCAGGGGTTGCTTTTATCACAGCCCAATTGTTAGACATTCAAATTTTTGATCGATTAAGAAAAAAAGAGTGGTTTATTGCACCACTTACTTCATCTTTGATTGGATCAACAGTCGACACATTTTTATTTTTCTCAATATCATTTTATGCAACAGGGGTACCTTGGGTTACTTTATCTCTTGGAGATTTAGCGGTAAAAATTTTTGTTGCTATAATGATGCTGATACCATTCAGAATGTTATTGAAAATTATTAAACCAATTAAAGTTTAATATAAAAATTTATAAGACAAAATTTTATAAGCTAATTTTGCAACAAGAAAATTATACGAATTAAATCCTTTAATTGGAGATAGTTCATTAATATCTGCACCAACAATTTTCGAGTTTTTAGCTGCAATTCTTATTATATCCAATGTTTCATCCCACAAAAGTCCTCCTGGTTCAGGTGTACCAGTTGCAGGCATAATGCTTGAATCAAGTCCGTCTACATCAAATGTAAGATAAACAGTTTTGTTTTTAATTAGTTTTTTAAATTTAGACAAATTCCATTTTTTTTTATCTTTTGCCCAAAATATATTTATTCTTGAAGAATTTTTTTTTAAAAATGGAATTTCACTTTCTGAGATATTTCTTATCCCAAATGAAATTAAAGAAACATTTTTATAATCCAGACATCTTCTAATTGCTGAGGCATGTGAAAATTTTTCTCGATTATAGCTTTGACGTAAATCTGCATGGGCATCAAAATGTAAGAGGCAAATATTTTTATATTTTTTAGTAAAAGGAACAATACATCCAGGGGTTATTGAATGTTCTCCAC
>CACGAU010000009.1 GCA_902571135.1 uncultured Pelagibacteraceae bacterium
CTGGTTTTATTAATCTAAAATTATGATCAATTTGATTTCTAGCCATTGAATATAGTTTTTTTTGCTCATCATTAAATTTATGTCCAACTACAAAGGCTCTTGATATGTCAGCACAGTATCCATAGGGACCAACCATATCTGTATCAAAAGCAACAATTTCTCCTTGTTGCATAACTTTATTACTACTCTCTTGCATCCATGGATTTGTTCTTTCACCAGACGATAAAATCCTACACTCAATCCACTCACCTCCATTTTCAATATTCGTTTTATGTAAAATTGACCACAATTCATCTTCAGTCATTCCTGGCTTAAGATCTGATCTCATTTTTGATACACCTTTTTCTGCAACTTCTATTGCTGCTTTCATACAAGTCAATTCATCAGGTGATTTTATTACTCTTGCTTGTTCTAAAATCAATTTTGCATCTACAACTTCAATTCCTTCTTTATTTAAAGCTGTAACCGCAGGACCATTTAAAACATCGATTGCAATTTTTTTAGTTTTAAAATAATTTTTTGATAAATCTTTAACTTCATTTATCCATTTTGATAATTGTAAATTTGCTTGATCTCCATTGCTAAAATAATCCCATGTGATTGCAGGTCTTATTTCATCAATTAGATTTAAATGCTTCGATAATATTTCACAATTAAAATACTCATAAAGAATAGTTGGTCCATTGACCGGTATAAAACAATATCTTGTTAAATTGTGCATATTATAGACACTCATGTTCACAGTATCTAAAGCATAACGAACGTTCACTGGATCAAATAGAATACAAGCTTCTAAATTATTTTTTACTAATTCTTTTCTAACCCTGTCTAAACGATATGATCTTAATTTATCAAAATTAATCTCGTCTTCTCTTAATCTTTTTTTAGTAATAAAATTTTGTCTTGGTTTTATTTCAGGAGCTATTTTTCTACTAAACCTCATAATACTCTATACAAACCTAACCATGCGTTAACATCTTTGCTTGCAATATAGTCGGATTTAAAAAATTCTATTTCTTCCCACTTCTTAATATCTTTGAGTATATCAATTTTTTTATCAAAACCATACTCTTCATGAATTCCTTCATTAATCGTGAAACAAATTAAACCACCTGGTTTTGTTATTCTTATAAACTCATCTAATGCATTTGGTTTTACATGCCCAAAAGTAAATGTTCCAACACACATAACTCCACCATAAAAGTTGTCCTCAACGTCTATTGGTTTATTTAAATCAACTTTTACTAATTTTTGATAAAGATCTTTTGGTACAGTGTCTAATAAAGTTTGAGATAAATCGGCTCCATGAAAATTTTTAAAACTATATTTTTTAAGCTCCAATCCCACTAAACCTGTTCCACATCCAGCATCAAAAATTAAAGTATCTTTATTTTTCTCATATTTGTTAAATATTTCAGCGGTTTCTTTGGGTCCAGTATAGTTCCAATCAACCATGTCTTTATTATATTTATCTTTGTCTCCCCACTCATCGTAGTACTTCATAACTTCATCTGTGGTTTTAAGTTTATAAATTGGAATTTTGTTTCCTACGTCTTTTTGAGCCATTAGCTTCTCATTTTTTGACCACTTGGATCGTAAAGTGGTTCTTTAATAATTGAACAATTAAATAAATCTCCATTTATCTCTACTTGAATTTTATTTTCAGATTTAATGTTTTTTTGATCAACAAAAGTAAACGCTACACTTTTGTTTACAAAATGAGCAAACCCACCTGAAGTAACGTAACCTATACTTTGATCTCCATTCAAGACGGCTTCATTATTTGTTACATCAATTTCATTTGTTTCAACAATTAATGGTACGAGTTTATTTGAAGAATTTTCCTTTTGTGCACTTTCTTTACCAATAAACTCTTTGTCCCAATTTATAAAAGCATCTAAGCCTGTCTCTTTTGCAGTAAAATCAGGTCTATAATCTAAAGTCCAAGCTCCCCAATTTTTCTCCAACCTCATTGACATTAATGCTCTTCCACCAAAAGGTTTAATATTAAATTCTTTTCCAGCTTCTATTAATTCTTCGTAAAGTTTTAATTGATAGTGAGGTGCTACATAAATTTCATATCCGAGTTCGCCAGTAAATGAAATTCTATTTATTATTGCTGGAACTCCCCCAACAAACATTCTTCTAGAGTCTCTAAATTTAAATTTTTCATTTGAAACATCGTCTCTTACAATTTTTTCTAAAACTTTCCTTGAGTTAGGTCCTGCAATAGACAATCCATGATACTCATCAGATCTATTAGAATAACTTAAATTAAATTTATCTAAATGACTCTCAAACCAACGTCTATGCATTTCTTGAGCAGCTCCAGAACCAAATACAATGAATTCATTTTCATCTAAGCAAGCAACCGTTAAATCACCACACAACTTTCCTCTATATGACAACATTGGGGATAAAGATATTCTTCCTGGTTTCGGAAGTCTTCCAGCCATTATGTGATCTAAAAACTTTCTAGCATCAGGACCTTTGAATTCATGTTTTGAAAAGTTGGCAACTTCGATTAAACCAACGTTTTCTCTTACATTAATAACTTCTTTTGAAACATAGTCATGCGATCTTGATCTTTTTATTGTTGGTTCCTCATGAGCATCTTCTTTATTATTTGCAAACCACAAAACATTTTCCAATCCAAAACTATCTCCCATAACAGCACCTTGATTTACAAAACGATCATATAGTGCAGTAGTTTTTTGTTTTCTTCCTTTTGGTAAAGTTTCATTTGGAAATGTCATAATAAATCTTCGTTCATAATTTTCTGAGGATTTGATTGTTCCATATTGAGGTGAAGCGTAATCTCCAAAACGAGCAACATCCATTGCCCAAACATCAATTGAAGGTTCTCCATCAATAATCCACTCAGCAATACATTTTCCGACACCACCACCTTGGCAAAATCCAGCCATGACACCAACTGCAACCCAATAATTTTTCATTCCTGGTACTGGACCAATAAGAGGACTTCCGTCTGGACCAAAAGTAAAAGGTCCATTAACTATATTCTTAATACCTGCACGCTCTAATGCTGGCATTCTCTCAAAACCAATTGCAAGTCTATCTTCAATATTATCTAACTTTGGCTCAAGTAACTCATGTCCAAAATTCATTGGAGTTCCTTCTACTTTCCAAGGAGTAGATTTTGGTTCATAAGTTCCAAGCAACATCCCTTTTCCTTCTTGTCTAAAGTAAATATTTCCTTCAAAATCTGTTCCAATTGGTAATCTTTGGTCACCCATTGCTTCAATTTCTGGAATAGGTTCAGTGATCAAATAATGATGCTCCATTGGTTGAACTGGAAGATTAAGCCCAGCTAGTTGACCAACTTCTCTTGCCCAAAGTCCTCCTGCATTAATTACTATTTCAGCATTGATGTTTCCTTTTTCAGTAAAGACATCCCAAGTTCCGTCTTCTTTTTGTTTCGTATCTTTAACAACAGTGTGAGTATAATATTTTCCACCATGAACTTTTGCAGCTTTTGCAAAAGCGTAAGTAACTCCTGATGGATCGACTTCACCATCAATAGGATCCCATAAAGCTAACAAATATCGAGATGGATCAATTAAAGGATGTTTTTTTTTCACTTCCTCTAAAGAAATAAATTCTTGATCAAGTCCCATGTATCTTGCTTTTGATCTTTCTCTCTTTAAATAATCAGCCCACACTTCATTTGACGCTAAGTAAAAACCCCCGCTAGGTTTAAATCCAGTTGAGTGACCGGACTCTTTTTCAATCTCTTTGTATAAACCTATTGTGTAAGCCATCATCCTAGAGATATTAGGGTCAGATGAAATCACGTGAACATTTCCTGCAGCATGCCAAGAAGAACCTGATGTTAGTTCATTTCTCTCAAGTAAAATACAATCCTTTAATCCAAATTTAGATAGATGATAAAGTATAGAGCACCCAACTACACCACCTCCTATGATTACTACTTTGGCATTCTTTTCCATTAATATTTAATTTCCTTATTTACTTTTTTCAAAGATTTATCAGTACCGTGATGAAAATGTTTGCTCATGTCAGGCATATATTTCATTGAAATTGGTTTTTTACCAATCGCAACTGACATTTCTCTAACGTGGTGAGCTTCAGCACCACAACATATACCAATAAAATTTATTTTATTTTTTACACAATCTTTTGCAAATTCTGCCATTTCAAATCTGTTACAAAATAAGTTATCTAACGCAACTGGAAATGCATTTCCACCTGGAATACAGTCACATCCATGATCAGTAATATTCAAGAAACCAGGTTCTTCTTCAGTAGTTCTATAAGGAACAGGAAGTCCTGACACATGGCATGAAACTTTATCTCTAACTTTTTTTAAAAGTTTCATTGTCATCTCGGGTCCTCTGTAACAATTTAATCCAACGACATCAGCACCTAAATCCTCCATCATCTTACATGCATCCTCAGCACTATGACCTTCTCTAGTTTTATCCCCTCTAGGGATTGCAAAATTACAAACTGCAATAAGTCCAGCATCTTTAATTGCTTTTAATGCAATTTTCATTTCGTCAGTCCAACTTATTGTTTCAGCAATAACAAAATCAACACCAGCTTCTTTTGCCCAAGCTACTTGTTCTTCATACATTTGTTGACACTGTTTATGAGTATTGGCATCACCTGGATCAAATACATTGGTGTTTGCCACATCTCCACAAACCATAAGATCTAAATCTTTAAACTCAGCTGCAGCATCTTTTGCAATTTTAAGAGCACCTTTTTGCATTGGTTCTAACAAGTGTTCTTTGCCAATTATTCTCAACTTTTCTCTATGACCATAATAAGTAAATGCCTGAACAACATCTGAACCAGCTCTAATAAATTCTCGATGTAATTGAGTTACTACCTCTGGATGTTCTAAAACCACTTCTGGAACAAATGGACCTGCTGAAAGATAACCTCTTCTTTCCATTGCAAAAAGATAGCCTTCTGCACACATTATTGGACCTTCATTTAATCTTGTAATTAGATCTTTTTTCATAATTTACCCTCTCATTTTGTTAAGTTGGTTGCAACCCACTTATGAAACATCAAAGTAGGAGTATCCATTACAGGTGAAAAATTCCCACCATTGTAAGCTGGGGAATTTCGCCCGTTTTGCATTCCTTCTATTGCAGTTACATCTTCATTCATAACTTCTTGCCAAAATGCAAAATTTTTTTCTCTTATATCCTTAAACTCATCACTAGAAGCACTTTCATCTCCAACATAATATAATTCAAAATGTTCTTTAGTTTGATTGTTAGAAATTGGCTCTAACCAAAATGCATAAAAATGATCAATATGTATTCCTAACATTACGTTTGGATATAACGATACATATTCAGATTTTTCAGAAAGTTCATTTGGCCAGTTGGGAAAACATTTAAATTTAATGTTTCCATCGAACTGTTGTGAATATTTATTACTTCCTTGTCCTGAAAAATTAAAATTCTCATCTTCAATATGATAGTGATCTGAAATATTTGAAACTTTATTAAGTTCTGGATGTATCCATGGCAAATGATAGCTTTCGCAATAATTCTCAATTGCAAATTTCCAATTACTATTTACTGTCATATTAAAATATCCGTTATCAGTTGAATGTCTTATTAATTTTTGATCTTTTTTAGAAATAAACTTAGACCATCTATCCTCTAGAGGTTTAATAAAATCTTCAAATGGTTTTGCATTAGAATTAATATTAATAAAAATTAAATCCATCCAAATATTTGATTTAATTTCTTTTAAGTTACTCTTGTTTTTATCAAACCCTTCAACCTCATGTTTTCCTAGTCCTCCTATATGTGGAGTAACAGTTAATTTTCCATTAAAATCATAGGACCAAGAATGATAAGGGCATCTTATTACATTTTTTAATTTACATTCCTGATCAACTAATTTGAAACCTCTATGACTACAAACATTATGAAAAACTTTTACTTCATTCTCTTTGTTTCTAACTATTAGTATTGGTATTCCTAAAAGATTAAAAGGTTTTGCATCGCCTGGATTTGGTACAGAGCTCGCAACCCCAATCATAGTCCAATTATTTTTAAATATTTTTTCTTTTTCAAACTCTAAATAATCATTATTCAAATAACATTCATTAGGTAATCCATGAGCTTTCTCTATAGGATTTTTAACAACTTCTATTTTATTGGGATCTAAGATGTCTGATAATTTTTTATTTAAATTCATAAACCTCCTTTTTTTAATTAATTAAAAAATTAATCGAGGCTTAAAAATTATCTTTCTCTAATTATGATTTGTTGAAAAACTGTTTTGCAATTTAAAATATAAACAAATTCTTTGAAAAAAAAATTTGCAGAAAAAGTCATCTCATAACTCTAACCAAAAATTTATGACAGTTAAAGACAATTTAGCTTCAACCAACAGTTGAATTAAATTTGCATTATTATGCTCAATATGTTCAATTTAACTTTTTAATGAATCAAATGTTGGGAGATATAATGAAGATTAAAAGAATACTTCTTTCACTAGCTGTTGTGTTTGGTCTTACTTCCTTTGGAAGTTTTGCGAATGCAGCTTGTGGAAATATAACAATTGCTAATATGAACTGGGCTTCAGCAAACTTTATGGCTGAAGTTGACAAGATCATATTAGAAGAAGGTTATGGATGTTCAGTAGAATTAGTGCCTGGTGCTACAATGCCTACATTTACATCAATGCAAGAAAAAGGTGAGCCAGATGTTGCTCCAGAGTTTTGGGCTAACGCTGCTATCATCGCTTTGAATAAAGCTGTTGATGAAGGTAAAATGCACTCACTTAACAAAGCGCCAATTACTGGTTTGGGTGAAGGTTGGTGGGTATTACCTCACACACTTAAAAAACATCCTGAGTTAACAACTGCTGAAGCTATTTTAGCAAGACCGGATTTGTTTCCTCACCCAGAAGATCCATCAAAAGGTGGTTTCCATATTTGTCCTCCAGGCTGGAACTGTGAATTAAGTAACAGAAACCATTTTAGAGCTTGGGACATGGAAGCAAAAGGTTGGGCTATTGTTGAAACAGGTTCTGCTGCAGGACTTGACGGTTCAATAGCTAAAGCTGCTGAGCGAGGAGAAAACTGGTTTGGTTATTATTGGTCACCAACAGCTATTATTGGTAAATATGATATGAGAGCTGTGGATATGGGTGAATGGGGTGGTAAAGACAACTGGGATGGTTGTATTGTTTTACCAGAGCAAGAGTGTGCTAACCCTAAAAAAACTTCATGGACAAAATCTGAAGTTTACACAATCGTAACTGATAATTTCAAAAAAACAGCTGGAAACGCTGGTATGGAATACTTTAAAAAAAGAACTTATCCAGGCCCAGTTATGAACGGTATGTTAGTTTGGATGGGTGAAAACCAAGCTGAAGGTGCTGATGCTGCAATTGAATTCCTAAAAACACAAGAAAGTGTTTGGAGCAAATGGGTTTCAAGTGATGCTGCAAAAAAAATCAAAAAAGCACTTTAATTAAAAATATTATCAAACCCGCTTCGGCGGGTTTGATTAAATAAAAATTATGGACTTCTTTAATAAAATTCCTGTAATGGATAGAACGTCTCTTAGAGAGCTTAAAAAAGGAATTGATTCTAGTTTCAAAGAATTTTCTAGAGCCTATGGTGATGGTATTGAAGGTTTTTTTGATCCACTTTTACATTTTTTAATTTGGTTAGAAAAATTATTAGTAAATAGTCCATGGCCTTTGGTAATTGGTGTATTTGCTTTATTAGCTTGGATTGGATCAAGAAGTGTTAAACTTGTAATTGGTACAGTGGTTTGTTTCTTGGTAATTGGCTACTTCGGAATGTGGAAAAATTGTATGGCTACAGTTGCTATAATTTCTGTTTCTACATTAGTTTGTATTGTAGTTGGAATTCCAATTGGAATTGTCATGTCAAAATCTGCAAGAGCAGAAAAAGCAATTTTACCTGTTTTAGATATGATGCAAACTATTCCAAGTTTTGTATATCTAATACCTATAATTATGCTTCTAGGTATTGGTAAAGTTCCAGGACTGCTCGCAGTTTGTATTTATGCTCTACCTCCAATAGTTAGATTAACAAACCTTGGAATTCGAGAAGTTGATAAAGAGACTTTAGAGGCTAGCGAAGCTTTTGGGGCAACACCAATGCAAAAATTAAGGTCAGTTCAAATACCACTTTCTCTACCAACCATTTTTGCAGGGATCAATCAGACAATTATGATGGCTCTAGCAATGGTAGTAATTGCTTCAATGATAGGAGTAAAAGGATTGGGAGTTCCTATTTTACAGGCCATTTCTAACCAATATTTAGCCCTTGGAATGATGAATGGTTTGGCTATTGTGGCATTAGCAATAATATTTGATAGGGTCACTCAGCAGTACGGACAAAGAATTCAAAAGCACAGAGGCCAACTGAAGAAGTAAATTTACCTCAATCGAATTTTCTAGACTCATATTTCAAAATAAATAAATATCCAAGAAAATGAATTTTTCTTTGGAAATAGGTCCTAAAACTGACATCGAAACAGTTCCTGCTGTTAGTGACGTTTACATTACAATGCTGCCTGGCGGAGACTATAAAGATACAGCTGAAAAAGCCATAGAGCTAGTAAAAAAAGGTTTTAATCCGGTACCTCACTTTCCAGCAAGATCAATGCAGGATGAAAACGAACTTAAAGATTATGTTTCTAGATGCAAAGATGGAGGGGTAAAGCAAGCCTTGATTATTGGAGGCGGAAGAGAGCCAGCAGGAAAATTTGATAGTTCCTTTCAACTTTTAGAGACAGGTTATTTTGAAAAAATGAAAATAGGAATTGCTGGACATCCCGAGGGGAGTCCTGATATATCCGATTCAGAATTAGAAAAAGCTATGATAGATAAAAAGCCTTATGCTGATTATATTGTAACGCAGTGGTTACTTGATCCTCAGCCTATTATAGATTTTATTTCTAAGCAAAGCGTACCAGTGCATGTGGGAATTACTGGGCCATTAAAAATATCTAGCTTAATTAAATTTGCTAATATTGTTGGGGCAAAAAATTCCTTAAACTTTCTTAAATCTAATTTTACTAAGGCATTAGATTTATTGAAACCTAAAGACCCTAATGATTTAATTGGGAAAGTTAAATCGCATACTGATAACTTCCACATTTATACATTCGGCGGCTTGAAGGAAACTAACAAGTGGTTGAAGGAGAATAGTTATGTCTAATGAATTTGACTATACTAAACTAAAACATGTTACTTCTGTTGATCAATCAGATAGAGAAGTACCATATAATTTAAGACAAAGTGGGCCAACAAAAGTTGAAATGCTAATTTCAACAAGGGTAAGAAAATCACCTTATTGGCATTTATCAATGCAGGCAGGTTGTTGGAGAGCAACTGTATACAATCGTATTTATCATCCAAGAGGTTATGTAAAACCTGAAGATGGTGGGGCTATGGTTGAATACGATGCGATCGTTAACCACGTAACAATGTGGAACGTTGCTGTTGAAAGACAAATAAGAGTAAAGGGTCCAGATGCAGAAAAATTTACGGACTATGTAATCACTAGAGATGCAACAAAAATTTCTCCAATGAGAGCAAGATACGTTATTTTATGTAACGCTTATGGTGGAGTTTTAAATGATCCAATTCTTTTAAGAATTTCAGAAGATGAGTTTTGGTTTTCATTATCAGACTCTGATATTGGAATGTATTTACAAGGTGTTAATGCTGATGGAAGATTCAATTGTACTATTGAAGAAATTGATGTCAGTCCAGTTCAAATACAAGGACCTAAATCAAAAGCATTAATGAAAGATCTATGTGGTGATCAAGTTGATTTTGATAATATGCCTTTCTACGGCCTAGCAGCTGCTAAAGTTGGAGGAAGAGATGTTGTTATTTCTCAGTCTGGTTTCTCAGGTGAGGCTGGTTATGAGATTTATTTAAGAAATTCAACTTTGTACGCTGAAGATATGTGGAATGCTGTACTTGCAGCTGGAAAAAAACATAGCTTGATGGTTATTGCTCCTGCTCACCATAGAAGAATTCAAGCGGGTATTCTTTCATGGGGACAAGACATGGATCAGCAACACAATCCGTTCCAATGTAATTTAGGTTATCAAGTTTCTTTGTCTGGAAAAGGAGAATGGAACAAAACAGCAGATTATGTTGGTAAGGCTGCACTAGAAAAAATGAAAGAAGAATTAAAAGCAGGAAAAAAACCTTACAAACTTCAATTAGTTGGTATGGAATTAGGTGGCAAACCTATTGATAATTATGCACCTGACTTTTGGTTAGTTTCACCAGAAAGTGGCGGAGATCCAGTAGGATTTTTAACTTCACCTTGGTGGCATCCTGAGAAGAAAACAAACATTGCAATGGGATATGTTCCTTTCGATGGAACGTTGAATGCAAATGGTTTTCCAAAAGGAAAAGTGGGAACTAAATATAAAGTTCATCTACCAGAACAATATTCAGAAACTCCAGGAAAACCTGTAGATGCTGTTGTGGTGGATATTCCATTCAAAGAGTCTTTCAACGCAAATACAAGAGAAGTTGTAAAAGGCTAAAATTTACTATTGGGGAGCTAATTTCAGCTCCCCTTTTCAATTCTAATGACCAAAAGTTTTCTAATAGCAGTTTGCATTATCATTGCTATTGCTTTAATAATATTTCCATTAATTGTTTCTTATAAGGCTCAAAAAAATAAAAATAAAAAAAATTAATGTTTGGTGAATTTTTAAATATAATTTTCAAGTCAATAAAATTAGATAAAACTCTTTATTCAGATAACAAAAATTTTGGCGAAGCTTCAATATACTTTGCTGGTATTATAATGATCCTAGATGGTATCGCTGGAGCAGTAGCAGCGAATACTATTATTAAAACAGCTATTGCAATGTCTGGTCTAACTGCAATAGTTACTTGGCTAATATGGGCGATTTTTATTTTTGTAATTGGAGTTAAATTATTTCCTGACAAACAAACAAAAGTATCGTTCAAAAAAGTTTTAACAGCTGTTGGATTTGCACATGCTCCTGGTTTATTGAGATTTTTTGCGGTCACACCAGATTTAATGATACCAATAATTTTTCTTACTCAGTTCTGGATTTTTGCAGGTTTAATAATTTCAACTAAACAAATATTGAGTTTAAAATCTAATTTTAAATCTTTTGGGATTGTGCTTTTATCCTTTTTAATTATTGCATTTTTATCTATCTCATTTGTGATGAGTAGAATGAATATGCTTCCAGTAAGTCAAATCAGCTAAAGTGGAAATATAGTCTTAGATACTCTACAAGATTTACATAATTTAAACCCAGTAAGAATTAAATTTTGAGTAACACTCTCGTCTTCCTCTTTGCATTCATCACAAATATTGTTTAATTCTTCAATATCTACCTGTAGATTTTTTTCATCAATTTTATCAATCATTATCTGTCAAACCAGCACCTGCCGCACCCTCTTTTAAACTGTCACTCTCTTCAACAAAAGTTTCTTCGGATAACTTGTATAAATTATTCCATTCAACGTCTGTAAAGTTATCTTCATTTTCAAGTAGATTGACCTCAATTGTATTCGCTATTTTTGGAAATTCTTGATCAATAAAATTCGAAAAAATATTTACATTTAGATTTAGTAACATTTTTTTTTCATCTATTTTTACATTAATTTTTTTTCCAATAATTTCTGACGAACGACTTATGAAGGAAATAAAAATTATTGGATAAGCAACATTTTTAAACTCAATTTTTTTTAGATTTTCTAAAACATTTATTTGATCTAAAAAACTGACACCTAAAGTAATTGGACAAAAAGGATAATTCGATGAAGAGTTGTTTTCACTAATTAAATTTAAATTTTCAAATTTACTTTTATTTTTTTGATTAAAATATTCATTAAGGTGCTTAATACCCGGTAAACTAAACAACTCTAACAATCTTATACTTTTTCCTGTTTCCTCGGAAACTCCCCAAGAATATCCTGCTGCCTTTGAAGCTCTTTTAACAGTAGTTTCAATTTCACTTAGTGATTTCATTATTAAATATTAGTTTTATATACCCACTGCTCGTCATAACTTTTTAACTCATTAGGAAGTGGGGCTCCTTGGAACATGCAAATTCTTAACCATTTGTCAGATCTTGGATCAAATTTTAATGCTCCAAAAAAAGATAATTTTAATCTTAGCATATCAATTGGCATCAAATCTTTACCAATTGTATTATCTTGTATTTCTGAATAAGGAAATTTTTCTGCAATAAATGCCCTCCTCACGACATGTCTTAACTCAGAATTTGATGTTAAAAATTCAGCAATAGTTAAATTATTTTTTGAGACTAATAATTTGTCATAAAGTTTTTTTATATCTCTTGCTATTGCTAAAGGCTGTTCTAATTCTGATCCATGCTCCTCAAAACGATTAGCTAATCTAGGTTCCTCTTTGTTTTTTGAAATAAACCAAAAGTTTTTATTATTTTCTTTTTCTTCAAAATTAATATCTAAAATGTTTGGATACTTTGCTTTAATGATATTACGCAATTCTTCAACTTTTCTATGAGTTGGAATATTAAAATATTTTTCTTCATCTGAGCTCATTTCTTTTACCAAAGGATTTACAATATTATTATAAGGTTCCATCATTATTGAAACAATGTACTCGATACATTCCTCGCAAGTATTATCCTCCAACCACTGATATATTTTGTTAAAAGGGTATTCGATCTCAAAATTAAAATCTTTGTTTATAAAGTTTAAAAATTTTTCAACATCTTTTAGTAATGATGTGATTTTTGTTTGCTGATATTCGCTATCTGTATTCCAGCTTGTAATATTTTTTAAAGATTTTTTTACACAATCTATAAATAAATCACTATCTTGACTTTCTACATCTTTGATTTCTCTTATTTTCTTAAGTGCTTTTTCTCTACTTAAAATCCAATTATTTAATAGAGTTGGGTGATTGACTATAAATGGAGCCATGCCTAAGCCTGTGGAATTACCTATTCCCAAGTTTTTACAAATATCATCATCTAGCTTAACGGCTGTTTTTGGATTTTTATGATAAGCAACATGATTAACTTGATCAAAAGTAAATTGTCTTACCAAATATACCAACATCATTTCTAATCTGAATGGACCATTAATTTCTTCACGATTTTTAATTCTAAATCGATCTGCAAGACCAAATTTACCCGAGCCATATACTGCAGTAGTCCTATATAAATAGCCTACTTTTGATAATAAGTTTAAATCTGGCTGCTGACCTTTACTCAAACTTTCAACTACGTGATTATAAATTCTTACTGATTTGTTTGCTCTCGATAAGGTTAATTCTTTATAAGAAAGTCTACCAACTTCTTGTTTTGGAACTTCATTTTTTAATCTTTCAATGTCTTTTTTTGTAGGGACTCCATCATGTAATGTAAAAGCTGCATCCCATTTTGTTGCAATAACTCTGTCTGATCTTTCTTCATCTTTGATTTCATTTGCAAAACAAACTAAAGAATAAACTCTTTTATTTTTTTTAAATGAATAAACAGCTTCTCCAAAACCATTTTCATTTAAATTAAATAAATCTTTTTTATACTCCCACTCTTTAAATTCATTAAGAAAACTTCTTAAAAAAGATAATTTTGATTGATGAAAAGATCCTAGCCTTGATAATTTCATTATCTTATTCGGGTCTCTTAATTCAACTTTCATAATTAAATTGTTTTATAAAAATTGTACCAGTTATTTCCAAGTATTCCATGTGTCTCGGAATCTGAAAAACCTGCTTTTTTTAGACCTTTTTCAATATTTGAAAACCCTCTTGCATCAAGAAACCAGTCAGGTTGTTTAGGAAAACCTGGTTTATTTTTCGAACCCTCACCATAATTTTTGCTTTTAGACCAAGAACCATTTCTCATCCATTCAACAACAGTATCTGGATGATCTAAACAAAGATCTGATCCTATTCCTATTTTTTTTACATCCATTATTTCAGCAGTTTTTGCCACCATTTCACAAAAACTATCTAGAGTACAATTTGTGTTATCTTTTAAGTGATGAGGATATAATGATAAACCCAACATACCGCCACTATCACTTAAAATTTTTAATAAATCTGAAGATTTATTTCTTTTTGCTGGATACCAAAAAGAGGGATTAGCATGAGTAATTGCTATTGGTTTTTCACTGAATTCAATTGCATCTAGGGTGCTTTTTTCTGCAGAATGTGACATGTCGACCACGAGGCCAACTCTATTCATTTCTCTTATAACCTCACGTCCAAAATTTGTAACTCCACTATCTACTTTTTCATAACAACCTGTTGCTAGCAAAGACTGGTTATTATAAGTAAGCTGCATAAATCTGCATCCTAATTGATGAACCTTTTCAACAAGATTTATGTCATCTTCAATTGGTGAACAGTTTTGAAAACCAAAGAATATTGCAGTTTTGTTTTCTTTATTAGCTCTATCAATATCTTGGAAATTCTTACCAAGAAAAATTAAATCCGAATTTTCATGAAATAATTTTTCCCATTTTTTAATTTCAAGTTGTAATTCATCAAAATCTTCATGGTAGACAATGGTAACATGAACAGCATCTAATCCGGCAGATCTATTGATCTCAAAGATTTTCCTAGACCAATTACAATATTGGAGATTATCGATTTTATAATTCATAGTATGCTTAACTCTAATCAATATGTATTTTAAATACTATTAATTTTATTGAAATTTTAAGTTAATTTTGAAATAAACAGATTGATCAATTTTCATGAAAAAAAATAGTAAATTAAAAGTTTCAATCATAATGGGAAGTCAATCTGACTATAAAGTAATGAAACTAGCCGAAAAAACCCTAAAAAAAATTGGAGTTTCATTTGAAACAAAAATTATATCTGCTCACAGAACACCACAAAGAATGTATGAATATGCTGCAAAAGTTGAGCAAAATAATATAGGAGTAATAATTGCAGGTGCTGGAGGATCTGCTCATCTTCCAGGCATGATATCAGCACTTACACATGTACCAGTACTTGGTGTTCCTGTTGAAAGTAAAAAACTTAAAGGTTTAGATAGTTTGTTATCAATTGCACAAATGCCTAAAGGAATTCCTGTGGGAACGCTTGCTATAGGAGAGGATGGCGCCATTAATGCTGCTTTATTAGCTGCCGCAATAATTGCTAATAATAATTTAAATGTTCGAAAAAAACTTAAAAATTTTAGAACATCACAAACTAAATCTGTAAAGAAATCTCCAAAATAAAATGTCAGAAATTACTCTTGGTATCATTGGAGGTGGTCAACTTGGAAGTATGCTCTCAATAGCAGCTAAAAAATTAAATGTTAAAACTGTTGTTTTTTGTGATGACATAGATGCGCCAGCACAAAATTTTTGCAATCAATTTGTTACAGGAAGTTATGATAATAAAGAAAAAATATCAGAATTTATAAATCAGGTTGATCTAGTAACTTATGAATTTGAAAATATTCCATTTAAAACATTAAATGAAATAAATAAATTTAAATCTGTTGTACCAAAGCCTTCGGTTAACAGATTGATTCAACATCGATTAGCTGAAAAAGATTTTGTTAATAATTTAAATATTAGAACAACGAGGTATGTTTCGATTGAAAAAAAATCTGACATAGATGCTTTAGAAGATTTTTTACCAGGAATATTAAAAACAACAACACTTGGTTATGATGGCAAAGGTCAATATCCAATTAAATCAGGTGATGAACTTAATTCATTGAATATTGATTTTTCAAAAGGATATATTCTTGAAAAACTTGTAAAATTAAAAAAAGAGATTTCAATTATAATTACAAGGTTTAGTAATAATAAATATGAAATTTATGAACCAATAGAAAACACTCATGAAGATCAAATTTTAAAATATTCGAAAATACCTGCTGAAATTAATGAAAAGATTTTTGTTCAATCTAAAGATTGGGCAATGTTAATAGCTGAAGAACTTAAATATGTAGGTACTTTATGTGTAGAATTTTTTATTGATAGAAACGATAATCTTTACGTTAATGAAATTGCACCTAGAGTACATAACTCAGGACATCTAACTATAAATGCTTTCAATGTGAGTCAATTTGAAAATCATGTAAGAGCTGTGTGTGGTTTAGAACAAATTCCTTTAAAAAAAATATCTAATGCTAAAATGATGAATTTGCTAGGCAATCAAATTACTCATTATAGAAACATGCAAAAGTTTAATGATAACGAATTTTTCTTTGATTATTTAAAAAAAGATATAAAAGAAAAAAGAAAAATGGGTCATATCACAACTTTGGTATAAATGTTAAAATCGATAGAAGGTAATTTTGATAATCCAGAAGTTGATGAACTTCTAAACAAACATTTTGTTGAGCTTAGAGCTGCTTCACCGGAGGGAAGCGCTCACGTGCTAGATATTCCTGGTTTAAAAATTCCATCAATTAAATTTTGGAGTTTGTGGAATGATAAAAAATTGATCGGTTGTGGTGCTTTAAAATTTTTAGATAAAGATCATGGAGAATTTAAATCTATAAGAATTCACGACAATTTTAGAAAGCAAGGTCAAGGTATTAATGTAATCAACCATCTAATTAATGAAGCTAAAAAGCTTAAAATAAAAAGATTAAGTATCGAAACAGGAGCGGGTGATTTTTTTATACCGGCAAGAAAACTTTTCAAAAAAACTGGTTTCACAGTATGCGAACCTTTTGCACACTACAAAGAAGACATCAATTCTGTTTATTTAACTATGCTTATTGAAGATATTTAAATAATTATTTTTAATTATTGATCTATTTTGTTGACAAAACCCAATAAAATCTAAAGAAAGCCAATATTACTTAATTATAAGTAATAATTAAACATAACAAAAAGTAAGAAGATAAATATGAGTCTACAAGGTAAAGTAAAGTGGTTCAATCCAACCAAAGGTTTTGGTTTTATTGAAAGAGAAGATAAAGAAAAAGATGTGTTTGTACATGTTTCAGCAGTAAGAGATGCTGGTATGAACGGTTTAGATGAGGGTCAAGCTTTGACTTTCGATGTTGAAGATGGTCCTAAAGGTCCTTCAGCAGTTAACTTAAAAACTGCATAATTTCACACTTCCTATTGGCTGAAAAATTTATTTAACTTTAATAAACTTATTATTCAGCCAATACCTTATTTAATAACAATCTTTAAACACAATTATTAATTATAGATTTATAGTAAAAAATTAATAAATTAATCAAAATCATGATTGGAATTTTAGGTGGAATGGGAACTCAAGCAGGTCTTGATTTTTGTAACAAACTTGCTGTTCTAAATAGAGGAAAGATCGATCAAGAGTATCCACTATTTTTACTTTATAACAAATCAAATATTCCAGGTAGACCTGAGTCTATAGGTTCTCAAACTAAAAATCTTTCAAACAAATCTACAAATAAAATAAGTAGAGAAAAATACAACAAAGTTTTAAAAAGTTTGCTCAAAGGTTGTAAGCTTCTAGAAAAGAATAGATGTAAATTTATAGTAATACCTTGTAATACAGCTCATTATTGGTTCGATGATTTACAAATTAAAATCAATATTCCAATAATTAATATGCCAAAAGAAGTTTTCAAATTTACGAAAAAAAAATGCAAAAAAAACTCTAAAGTTGGTCTCCTAGCAACTGAGGGTACTCTTAAAACTGGGGTTTATAAAAAGTTTTTTGACAAAGATTATCAATTGATAGAGCCATCTCAAAAAATACAAAAATTGTCAGTTAATAAAGCAATCAAATTAGTTAAAATGGGTAATGTAAAGGCTGCAGCAAAAGCAATTAAACCTGCAATTGACTCCTTAATTAAAATGAAGTGTAAAAAAATCATTTTAGGTTGTACAGAGCTCCCAATTGCAATTTTTGCATTTAAATCATTTAAAAATATTAAGTCCTCAAAAGTTTTCTTAGATCCTAACTTAATTTTGGCTCATTCAGCCATGGTTAAGCATAAAAATTAATTTATGTCTAACAAGTTTGAAAAGCCATATGTATTGAGAGCTGCTGAATTTGTTTATTCAAATATAATAGATATTAAAAAACAAAATCCTGAAATCAATAATATACAAGCATTTGAAATTTTTATGACTACTAAAGAATATGACATTTTAAGTTCTGGTGAATTTCATGATAAATGGTTTTTAGAGCTTAAAAATAATAAATTTACTGATAAGATAACTAAAAAAAAAATAAATGAAGAAACTTTAAGACTTTTAGAGCTTCAAAAAGACTCAATGGTTAAATTTTTAATGAAGATACCAAAGCTCTATTATACAAAGAGTCATTTTCCACTAGAAATTTCGCAACGTGCTTTTGATCATTTATGGAGAGTTTGCGAAAGCTATGAAATGTGGTGTAAAGAAACTAATCAAGAAAACCTAATATATCTAAATATTATTGAGTAATATTATTTAAATCTAGTATCGATCTAGTAACCTCAATTCGTTTTTTCAGTAATTTTTGTAAATTTTGATTATCTAGTTTTTGTCTAGTCATTTTAATTCTTGTTTCAACTAATTGTCTTAAGTCTTCATCAAACGAATTTTTTTTATTTTTTTTATGTGTTTCTTCGACTAACGTTTCTTTGATTAAAGTTAAAGAACTTTTCCCAGTTTCTTTTTCTATTTTTTGATTAATGATAAATTGAGCACTTGCTTTATAGATATTTCCTGAAGTAACAGCAGTTACACCTGGGCCAACTAATGAAAGAATGGGCACAAAACCTGTCAAAAAGAAAAAAGACAGAATTATTGTTAAAATTCTAAATATTCTAAATTCCATTAATGAATCTTAGGTGATTTGGTATTTCATTACTAGATTAAATTTGCTCATAATAGGTACTGATTTGTTTGATTTTATTTAATTTATTGGTTTATTAAACATGATGATTAAAATATTCCCTTTCATATTTATACTTCTATGGTCTTCAGCTTTCATAACTACCAAACCTATTATAGACAACAGCGATCCATTTGCTGCTCTAGCTTTTAGATTTGCAATAGTTGCTTTTGGTTTTTTTTTATTTTCTATTTATTCAAAACAAAAAATTCTAGTAAGCAAAAGAAACTTTTTTGAATCTTTTTTTAGTGGTGTCTTATTTCATGGCTTTTATCTTGGCGGTGTCTTTTACTCAATTTCAATAGGCATGCCCACCGCAATTGCAGCATTGATTGTAACTCTTCAACCAGTTCTAACAAATGCATTAAGTGGCCCCATCTTAAATGAAAAAGTATCTACAAAACAATGGATAGGTGTCCTATTGGGTTTTGCTGGGGCAGGACTTGTATTGGGTTTTGATGTTGGTTCAAAAATACCACCAGCAGGGTTGATCGCAACAATAATAGCTTTATTGGCAATTACATTTTCAACTTTATGGCAAAAAAAATTAAGCAACAATTTGCCTCTATCTGTGAGTAATATGAATCAAGCTATTGGTGGATGTTTTTTTCATTTATTAATAATTATTTTGTTTGTTGATCCGTATATTGATTTCTCACAAACATTTATTATTGCAATGAGCCACCAAATATTTTTGGTATCATTTGGAGCATTTACAATATTAATGTTTTTAATTAAAAATAATTCAGCAAGCAAAACAGTTTCAATATTTTTTTTAATTCCAGCAACTTCTGCTTTTATGGCATGGCTTTTCTTAAATGAAAGTTTAACTAGCTTAGATTTAATTGGATTTCTAATTACATCTATAGGTGTTTATATTGCAACAAGAGATTGAAAATTTAAGTTTATAAAGATCTAAAGCCAAACTCTAGAGATGCGTCTGTGATAGAATGATATATAGATTCGCCAAAACTTCTTAAAGCAAATAACCTTACTTTATTTGGATTTTCACCCAACTTATCTACTGTAAAAGCTATTCCATTATAAGTTGAGTTTATTGAATTATTTTTATCCAATGTGTTAAAATTAAAAGGACATCCTTTTTTCAAAACTTCTATCGAATCATTTCCTTCGATTTCAATAATAGCTCTAGAATGAGATAAATCTGTTATAGCAAAATCTGTATCTTTAAAATTATCTGATACATTTTTGATTAAATCTTTTTTTGTTGAAACTAAAAGCCAGTTTTTTGGTCCATTCCACATAATTCTTGTATTTTCATTAAACACTACGGTTAAAGGTTCATTTTTTAACTTTAAACCATCAATATCAATACTCTCAAATGAAAGTGAAGAATTTTTGTACTGAACTATTTGAACAATTAATAAATTTTTGATTTCAGATATTTTAAGTAAATCATTTTCATTTTTACCTTCATAATCTCCGAATTGACCTTTTGCATGAACATTTGATAAAGCTGAAATTAATGTCATGATCTAACTCTTTCACCTTTCGGGTCTACATAATGTGACGAAACTATCTCAACTGGTATTACTTTATTTTTAAGTGGTGACATCGCAAAAAGCTTTTGACCGATCATATTTTTTCCATCTTTCAAAATTGCCAAAGAAAAAGGATTATCATATTCAACACTCCAACAAGATGCGGAGATATGACCTAATTTTGGATTTGGTAACGGTGCTTTATCATCTTTAACTAAATGAGAGCCTTCTGGTATACTTGTTTGTTTATCTAATGGAACTACCCCCACTATTCTCTGTCTATCTTGAGCTATAAATGCAGATCGTTGTAATGATCTTTTTCCAATAAAATCTTTCTTTTTACTAACTAGACCTTCTAAGGCGTTGTCGAATGGAATTGTTCTACCATCAAGTTCTGATCCAGCAACATGTCCCATTTCAATTCTAAGAGTTGATAATGCTTCTGTTCCATATGGTTGAATATTAAATTCTTCACCAAGTTCAATTATTTTTTCCCACATAAAATTTCCATAATCAGACTCAACATTTACTTCATAAGCAAGCTCACCTGAAAAGGAAATTCTAAATATTCTTGCTTTTACACCAAATAAATCTCGCTCCATAAAGCCCATGAAAGGTAAACCTTCATTTGATACATCAGAATTTGGAAATAATTTTTGCAATAGATCTCTAGATTTAGGTCCAGCAATAGCTGCTCCAGCCCACTGTTCCGTAGTTGAAACTACATTCACATTTAATTCAGGCCAAACGAGTTGCAAATAATATTCTAAATGCGAAAGAACGTTTGCTGCTTGAGCTGTAGTAGTTGTCATATGATAATGATTTTCAGAAATTCTTGTAGTTGTTCCGTCATCCATTACAATTCCATCTTCTCTTAACATGACACCGTATCTTGCTTTACCAACTGGTAGCTTCATCCATGCATTTGTATAGACTCTATTTAATAACTCCGCTGCATCTGGTCCTTTAATATCTATTTTACCTAATGTAGTTACATCGCAAACACCTACATTTGTTCTTACATTTTTTGCTTCTCTTTTTGATCCCTCAAATAAATTTTCATTTCCTCTTTTATAATACCTGGGTCTTAACCAAACACCTGCATCAACAAAGACTGCATTATTTTTTTCATGCCATAAATGCATTGGAGATTTTCTTGTTGGTTTTGAATGTTTTCCAACCTCTCTTCCTACTATTGCTCCAATAGAAACTGGAGTATATGGGGGTCTAAAAGTTGTATGACCTACTGCAGGAACCACTTTGTTTTCAATTTCGGATACTAATTGCAATCCATTTAAATTACTTGTTTTTCCTTGATCTGTTGCCATTCCCAAAGTGGTATATCTTTTAACGTGTTCAATTGATCGATAACCTTCTCTTAAAGCTATTTCTACATCAGATACCGCTACATCATTTTGAAAATCTAAAAATCTTTTATAATTTTTACCTTTGGGTAATGGAACACACCAAAACTTATCATGTTGAGAAGATTTCTTTTCAACAACATTTGGAATAGCTATCTCATTATCTTTTTTAGTTAATTTTTTTGATAATTCACTTCCTGCTTTAAATGAAGTTTTTAATGTTTCATCAAGTGAAAATACACCATTAGCTGCACCTAAAGTGATTTCATTTTGTTTTGATTGCCCTGGAACAAATGCATCAATTTCCTCTTTAAACTTTGTTTTATTTCCTGATTGTGAAGCTAAATGGATAGTTGGCGTCCAAAAACCTGAAACACAAATACAATCACATTGAATATTTTCTATTTTACCAAGTTGTTTTTTATCATCTGAAATACTTGCAATATCTGCAGATTTTACTTTTTTGTATCCTTGTGCTGCAACCACAACAAATGAATTTTTAATGTTAATTCCCAAATTTTTTGCTTCATCAATTATTTCTGACTCAGCGTTTTTCCTTGAGTCTAAAACAACTGGATCTACTCCATGCTTTTTAAATTCAATTGCTGTTTCGTATCCACTATCGTTATTTGTAAATACCAATGGTTTTCTTCCAACTAAAACACCATATACTTTTAAATATTCTTTAGCAGCTGAAGAAAGCATTACCCCCGGTGTATCATTATTTCCAAAAACTATTGGTCTTTCAATTGATCCTGAGGAAATCAAAACTTCTTTTGCTCGTATGTACCATAACCTTTTGTTAGGATGATATTTTTTAGTTGATGGTAAATGATCACTAACTTTTTCTGACATCACAAGCATGTTGTGATCATAGTATCCAAAAATTTGAGATCTATTTTTTACAACAACATTTGGCATAGTTTTGAGCTCTGCAATTATCCCCTCAGCCCAATCTTTTCCTGATTGATTGCCAATATTGACATCACTAGTTAATAAAGATCCACCAAATCTTGGTTTATCTTCAGCTAAAATTACTTTAGCTCCATTTTTTGCTGCTGCATATGCACCAGCTAATCCCGAAGGTCCTGAGCCTGCAATTAATAAATCACAATATTCGTATTTATGTTCATACCTTTCTTTATCATGTTTAGTTGAAGCTACACCTAAACCAGCTGCTTTTCTTATAAAAGGCTCATAAATTCGATACCAAAAACTTTTTGGCCACATAAAAGTTTTGTAATAAAAACCTGCTGGTAAAAAAATTTTTAGAAAATTATTGATTGCACCTATGTCAAAATTAACACTTGGCCAACAATTAACACTTTTAGCCTCTAAACCGTCAAACAACTCCTGTTCTGTAGCTTTTATATTTGGCTCTGTTTCACCATTTCTATAAAGTTGAACAACTGCATAAGGTTCATCTACACCTGCTCCAAAGAAACCTCTGGGTCTGTGATATTTAAAACTTCTTCCTACTAAATGAACTCCATTTGCTAATAAAGCTGAAGCTAATGTGTCACCTTCATAACCAAAGTAAGTTTTTCCATTAAATTTAAAAGATAATTTTTTATCTCTATTTATTAACCCGCCATTTTCAATTCTAAAAGCTTGAGTCATTAAGCAACTTCCTCATCAGCTTTGAAGGTTCTGAAAATTTCATGAGTTGCGGTATCTCTCTCAACCTTTATCCATTGTCTACATCCAGAAATATGTTGCCATAGCTCTAAATGCTTTCCTCTTAAACTTTTTCTATTGTAAACAAAATTATCCCATTCTTGATCAGAAACTTCTTTATTAAGTTCTGGTCTTTTAACACTTGCATCGCCACCATATGAAAATTCATTTTGAGATCTCATTCCACAGTGTGGGCAATTTATGTAAAGCATTTACGATATCCAGGTTTTTGTTCCAAGTCCCTTTTCATCAATAAGATGGCCAGTATTAAATCTATTTAAGCTATAGCCAGCATTTAATTCATGCACTCTATCTTGAGCAATAGTATGAGCAAATGTCCAACCCGATGCAGGTGTAGCTTTAAATCCTCCATAGCACCATCCACAATTCAAATACAAACCATCAATGTGTGTTTTATCGATAATAGGTGAACCATCCATTGACATATCCATAATACCACCCCACGTTCTAAGCATTTTTAATTTACTCAAAAATGGCATCATGGCTATACCTTCGGTTAATACATGTTGTAATGTTGGTAAATTTCCCCTTTGAGCATAACTATTGTATCCATCTAAATCTCCACCCATTACCATTTCACCTTTGTCAGATTGACTTACATAAAAGTGTCCTGCACCAAACGTAACTACATTGTCCAGAACTGGTTTAATTGGTTCAGAAACACAAGCTTGAAGTAAATGAGTTTCTATTGGTAAGGTCATGTTTAATTTTTCAGCTAAAATATTTGTACTGCCAGCGACACATAAACCAACTTTTTTTGCTTTGATATTTCCTCGTGAAGTTCTAATACCATTGATTTTTCCGGCTGAAACATCAAATCCAATTACTTCACAATTCTGAATTATATCCACCCCCATTGAGTCTGCCTGACGTGCATAACCCCATGCAACAGCATCATGTCTTGCTGTGCCTGCACTTGGTTGCATCAAACCACCAAAAATTGGAAATCTTACGTTTTCAGAAAAATCAGCCATTGGAATAATTTCTTTAACTTGCTCTCTATTTAAAAGAACAGCATCTATTCCATTTAATCTCATAGAATTTCCTCTTCTCGCATATGCATTCATTTGTGCATCAGAATGCGCAAGATTAATTATTCCTCTTGGAGAAAACATTACATTGTAATTCAGATCCTGACTCATCTTTCTCCATAAATCCATTCCAAACTCACTGAACAAACCATTTTCGTCGTGCATGTAATTGGATCTAATAATTGTAGTATTACGCCCTACGTTTCCACCACCGATCCATCCTTTTTCTATAATTGCAACATTTGTAATATTATGTTCTTTAGCAAGATAATAAGCTGTAGCTAAACCATGGCCTCCACCACCTATAATTACAACATCATATTCCTCTTTAGGTGTTGGATCTTTCCAAGCCAAATCCCAATTTTCATGGTTTGAAAAAGCGTTTTTAACAAGGTTAAATATAGAATATTTTTGCATCAATTAATTTTATAACAATCAATTTAAATAGTGCTTATTTTTTTTATATATATTTTTTAGAAGTTTCCAAATATCTCAAAAAAGGATAAGAAGTCACAGGAAATGTTTTTAATTTAAAGGATTATTCATGAGTGATGTAAAATCAGACATTCAAATAGCTAGAGAAGCTAAAATGCAACCAATAAAAGATATTCTTTCAAAGATTGGTGTACCAGATGAAAATTTTGCTTTCAGTCCAATGGGCAGACACATTGCCAAAATAAATCTGGAATATTTGAATACCCTTAAAAAAGAAAATGGTAAATTAATTTTAGTTACTGCAATCACTCCTACACCAGCTGGTGAGGGTAAAACTACAACTTCAGTTGGGTTAAATGACGGTTTAAATAAAATCGGAAAAAAATCTATAGTTTGTTTAAGAGAACCAAGTCTTGGCCCATCATTTGGAATGAAGGGTGGAGCTGCTGGTGGTGGTTATGCCCAGGTAGTACCAATGGAACAAATTAATCTTCATTTTACAGGTGACTTTCATGCTATTACATCTGCACATAATTTACTATCTGCGTTAATTGATAATCATATTTATTGGGGTAACAAACTTAACATTGATGTTAGAAGAATCGTTTGGAGAAGAGTAATGGATATGAATGATAGATCCTTAAGATCTATTATTGTTGATCTAGGAGGGGTAGCTAATGGTTACCCAAGGCAAGATAGTTTCGATATTACAGTTGCATCTGAGCTTATGGCTATTTTTTGTTTAGCAACAGACTTAAAAGATTTAGAAAATAGAATTGGAAATATTACAATTGGTTATACTAGAGATAAGCAAGCAATTTGTGCTAAAGATTTAAATGCACAAGGTCCAATGACAGTTTTGCTTAAAGAAGCAATAAGACCTAATGTAACTCAAACTTTAGAAAATAATCCTGCAATAATTCATGGTGGCCCTTTTGCAAATATTGCTCATGGATGTAATTCAGTTATTGCAACTAAAGCAGGACTTAAATTAGCTGACTACGTTGTAACGGAGGCAGGTTTCGGAGCTGATTTGGGAGCTGAAAAATTTCTGGATATTAAGTGTAGAAAATCTGGTCTAAAACCAGATTGTGTTGTCATTGTTGCAACCATAAGAGCACTGAAAATGCATGGTGGAGTTGCTAAAGAAGATTTAAAAAAAGAAAATGTATCAGCACTTAAAGAGGGAATGGTAAATTTACGAAGACATATTAATAATATTAGAAAATTTGGATTACCTGTTACTGTTGCAGTTAATCATTTTATTACTGATACTGAAGATGAAATGAAAACCTTGTTAGATTTTTGTGAAACACAAGGAGTAAAAGCCTCTAAATGTACTCATTGGTCAAATGGAAGTGAAGGAACTATTGAACTGGCTAAAAATGTTACAGAAATTTGTGAAGATAAAAAAGATACATTTAAATTTTTATATGAGGATGATCTTCCGTTATTCAAAAAAATAGAAAAAATTGCACAAGAAATTTATAGCGCATCTGAAGTGGTAGCTGATACAAAAGTTAGACAACAATTAAAAGATTTTGAAGAAAAAGGTTACGGTAAGTTACCTGTTTGTATTGCAAAAACTCAATATAGTTTTTCAACAGATCCAAATTTAAAAGGTGCACCCACAGGTCATGTTTTGCCTGTAAGAGAGGTAAGGCTTTCTTCAGGTGCTGAATTTATAGTTGTTGTGTGTGGAGAAATTATGACAATGCCAGGTCTTCCAAGAGTTCCTGCAGCTGACTCAATAAAATTAAATGACAAGGGTGAAATAGAAGGTTTATTCTAAATTTAGATAGTCTAACCAGTTCTCCAATTCTCTCATTCTAGAAACTTTATCTAATTTATTATTCTCAGTTTCTATATATTTAATATGATTATCGATTTCATCCTCATCTTTAAAAGCACCTTTTTCTAAAAGTCTCTTTTTTCTGAAAATAATCAAATTGATCATTTTATTAAAAGTAATCTCAGGGTGGTATTGAAGCCCCCATACATTACAGTTACCAACTTTAAAATTTATTCCTTGTACGTTATTTATTGAGTTTGAGGCTAATAAAATTGAATCTTCTGGCATTCTTACGACTTCATCAAAATTAAACGCTGGTGTGTTAAATTTTTGATCTTTATTTTTATAAAGTGGATGATTTAAACCTTTTTCATTAATTTCTATGTTTGAGGCAATGCCTCTATGAGATCCTTTTGTAGCTTTTTTAACTTCCCCTCCTGCTGCGGTTACAGCTACTTGCATGCCCCAACATATTGCTAAAATTTTTTTGATTTTTTTCTGACATTCTTTCATAAATTCAATTTGTCTTTTTATTTCTGGAGTATTGTTATAAATATTTAAACTACTACCACCCCAAATAAGACCATCATAGCTTTCAAGTGCATCAATATTTTTATCGATATTTTCATCTGAAGAAGGATTAACCACGTGGGTTTCTAATTTATCTGTGAAATAAGCCAAACTGTCTTTAAGACTTTCTGTATGTGTTTGAATTCCAGCCTCAGAAAAACTTTGATTTTCTTCTCGTAAGTTTCCTTCTACTATCAATATTTTTTTCATTAAAATAATTCTCCAGAAATACTTTTTATATACATTTCTTTTAGATCATTTCGACTTAACTTTTTAGGATTCCCTCCTGTTGATGGATCTTCAAATGCCATTAAAGAAAGTTCATCTAAATCAATATTATTACAATCCATCACATCTGATAATTTGTGTGGAATATTTAAATTTTTTCTTAATTCCAAAATCCAATTTAAAAAACTATCAAAATTTTTATTTAAATTAAGATAATCACAAATCGATATTATTTTGTTTTCGATGGAAGGTTTATTAAATGTTAAAACATAAGGCATAAATATTGCGTTTGATAAGCCATGGTGAACATTAAATTTACCGTTTACAGGGTGGCTTAATGAGTGGATTGCTCCCAGTCCTTTTTGAAACGCAGTCGAGCCCATTGAAGCTGCTGAAAGTAAATCCATTCTAGCTTTAACATCTTTTCCATTTGTGAATGCTTTAATTAATGAATTTTTAATTAGTTTCATTCCTTCTATTGCCATACCATCAGCCATTGGATGATATACTGGTGCACAAAACGCTTCTAAATTATGAGCTAGTGCATCCATTCCTGTTGCTGCTGTTAATCTTGGAGATAAATCTAATGTAAGTATGGGATCTAAAATAACAATCGAAGGTAACATTTTTGGGTGAAAAATAATTTTTTTTGCACCTGTTTCTTTATTTATAATTGCAGATGCTCTACCTGTTTCGGATCCTGTTCCAGCAGTGGTTGGAACTGCAATAATTTTTGAAATTTTAGAACTATCTGCTCTTGTCCAGTAATCACCAATATCTTCGAAATCCCATAACGGTCGAGATTGATTGCACATAAATGCTATAGCTTTTCCAACATCTAAACCACTTCCGCCTCCTAAAGCTATTACGCCATCACAGTTCGAGGTATTATAAACTTTTACACCTTCATCTACATTTTCTCCAATTGGATTTCCCGTAAAATTAGAAAAGGTCGCTAAATTTTCAAAACTTTTTTTTAATCTTAATATTATATTTTTTATTAAATCTAAGTTAATTAAATCCTTGTCTGTTACAAATAATGGATTTGAAATATTTAACTCTTTACAGGCTAAGGATAAATCTTCAATTCTATTTTCTCCTATCCACATAGTGGTTGGATAATTCCAATTAATACCCATAACAAAATATAATTTTATTTTTTTAAAAATTGTTAGTAAGATATATTTATAAATTTATTAATGATAGGAAAAATTCTATGTCAAAAGTAGCAATCATAGGCGCTGGTCCATGTGGACTTTCAATTTTAAGAGCATTTGAGCATTTAGAAAATAAAGGAGAAAAAATTCCTGAAATAGTTTGCTTTGAAAAACAAGAAAGTTGGGGAGGTTTATGGAACTATAACTGGAGAACTGGTTCAGATCAATATGGAGATCCTGTACCTAACAGTATGTACAGATACTTATGGTCTAATGGACCTAAAGAATGTTTAGAATTTGCTGATTATTCTTTTGATGAACATTTTGGTAAGCCAATTCCTTCTTTTCCTCCAAGAGAAGTTTTGCAAGATTATATTTTAGGAAGAGTGAGCAAGGGAAATATAAAAAGTAAGATTAAATTTAATACAAGAGTCACAAACACTGTTTATAAAAATGATAAGTTTGAAATTAGCTACCAGGACAAAGTAAATAATAAAGTTTTAAATGATACATTCGATTATGTGGTAGTCTCTACAGGTCATTTTTCTGTGCCTTTTATTCCTGAGTACGAAGGAATGAATTCTTTCCCGGGAAGAATAATGCACTCACATGATTTTAGAGATGCAGAAGAGTTTAGAGGAAAAGATGTAATTGTTTTAGGGAGCAGTTATTCAGCTGAAGATGTAGCCCTGCAATGTAATAAATATGGCGCTAAAAGTGTAACAATCGGTTACAGGCATAACCCAATGGGCTTTAAATGGCCAAAAGGCATGAAAGAAGTTCATTACTTAGATAGGTTAGATGGAAAAAAAGCTATATTTAAAGACGGAACAGAACAAAATGCCGATGTAGTTATATTATGCACTGGATATCTTCATCATTTCCCATTTTTAGATGAAAGTTTAAAATTAAAAACACATAACAGATTATATCCACCAAAACTTTACAAAGGAGTTGTGTGGCAAGATAATCATAAACTTTTATATTTAGGTATGCAGGATCAGTTTCACACATTTAATATGTTTGATTGTCAAGGATGGTATGCAAGAGATGTAATCATGGGTAAAATCAAAATGCCTAGTAATGACGAAATGGATAAAGACATTAATAAATGGGTTTCAATGGAAGAAAAATTAGAAAATCCTGATCAAATGATTGATTTTCAAACAGAGTATACCAAAGAACTTCATGAGATGTCCGATTATCCTAAAATTGATTTTGAATTAATTAGGAAACATTTTAAAGAATGGGAACACCATAAGGTAGAGGATATTCTAACTTATAGAAATAAATCGTTTTCTTCTCCTGTGACTGGATCAATTGCACCAATTCATCACACACCTTGGGAAAAAGCGATGGATGACTCTATGAAAACTTTTTTAAATAAATAGAAAATTAATATTTAATTTTTAATTTTTTGTTTTTAACAATTGCCTCTAATAAAGAGATCATTAACGGAACTTTTCGTTTATTAATTTTTTTAAATACAAAAGGAGCAATTTCAATTGCTAAATCAGCACCTTCAACTGTATCATTTTTCATAAACTTTTTCTTTGCTTGGGCAAAAGTATAGCCTTTACCTAGATATTCTCCCATTTTACTATTTCTTCCTCCCATTGCACTTACGTATAAATCTCCTAAACCTGCCAGACCATAAACAGTTTCCTTTTTTCCTTTAAAATAATTTGCAAGATGTTTCATTTCATCAATTGATTTTCTAAATAAAGCCGATGATGTATTAAGCCATTGTCCAGATCCAATTATCATTGAATAAATATTTTTTATTGCAGATAAAAACTCAACTCCATTAACATCTCTACTAAATTCAGTTTGATAATAATTTGTTGAAATTAATTTTCCAATTTTTTTTGCAGTATTAATGTTTTTATTTGCAACAACAGTGAAGCTTTTAACTTTTCTAGCTAATTCTTTTGCTAAACATGGGCCTTTCAAAACTGAAATATTTAAATTTTTATTATACTTTCTCAATAAGCTAGACATTGAAATTAAATTTCTACCATCTAATTTAAGACCTTTTGTTAATACCAAAATAGGTGATTTATTTTTAATTTTTGATAGATTTTTTCCAATCAAGTCTATTCCTATCGAACTTACAGCAATTACAATTAAGTCCCATTTGCGATCTAAAATGTCACTTGAAAATTTATTTATTTTTAATTTTTTTGGTAAATTTATATTTAATGATGGGTGAATTTTTTTTTTTAAGCTTAATTTTTGTAATAATTTAAAGTTATATGGCTCTGTTAAAGTAACCGAGTGACCATTGTCTAACAATGGTATCGAGAAAGCAGCTCCCATAGCTCCAGCACCAACAATTAATATTTTTTTCATTTTATCTTTATGCTAAGGTTTTTTTAATTGCTTGCTTCCAACCATGCAATATATGATTTCTTAGTTTTTTATTAATTTTTGGCTTAAAAGCTTTATCTTTTTTCCATGTATTTTTAATTTGATTTAATGATTTGAATTCTCCTACTTGATAACCTGCAAACAAAGCTGCTCCGAGAGCAGTGGTTTCTAAGACTTTAGGTCGAATTACTTTTAAATTAATTACATCTGCCAAAAATTGTGAAAACCAATTATTTGCTACCATACCCCCATCAATTTTAACTATTCTAGGCTTTAAACCATCTTTATTCATTGAATAAAATAAATCATAACTTTGATAAGCAACAGACTCGACCGTTGCTCTCACTAAAGTTTTCCAATCACTATCTCTTGTAAGTCCTGTTATTAAACCTCTTGCATCAGGTCTCCAATAGGGTGCGCCTATTCCACTAAAAGCTGGTACAACATAAACTTCATTATTGCTTTTTGTTGATTTAGCTATTTTTTCAGTTTCATAAGCATTGTTAATTAATTTTATTTTATCCCTTAACCATTGCACGCCTGCTCCTGCTATGAAAATAGATCCTTCAAGAGCATACGTAGTCTTGTTATTCAATCGATAACAAATTGTAGTTAATAACTTATTTTTTGAATTTATTTTTTTTGATCCAGTATTCATTATTATAAAAGCACCAGTGCCATAAGTACTTTTTATAGATCCTTTTTCAAAACAAGCTTGTCCTACGGCTGCTGCTTGTTGATCACCTAAAACAGCTGAAATGGGTATTTCTTTTCCTGTAACTCTCTTGTCTGTTTTTCCAAAATTATCTGCGGAATTTTTTACCTCTGGCAATATACCCTTTGGAATTTTTAATTTCTGTAATATTTCATTATCCCATTTATTGTTATTAATATTAAACAACATTGTTCTACTTGCATTGGTAGCTTCGGTTAAATGCTGTTTACCTTTAGTTAATTTCCAGATTAAGAAGGTATCAACCGTACCAAACAATAAATTATTTGTTTTGAGTAACTTTTTTGAAACTTTTACATTATCTAAAATCCATTTTATTTTAGTGGCAGAAAAATAAGGATCTATAAATAATCCTGTTTTTTTTCTAAAAGCATTTTCATAATTTTTATTCTTAAGAGATTTACAATATTCCTGAGTTCTTCTATCTTGCCAAACGATTGCATTATAAATAGGTTTTCCAGTTTTTTTATTCCACAAAATTGTAGTTTCTCTTTGATTTGTAATTCCAATTGTAAGTATATGACCTTTCAAACTTATAGCTTTTTTAATTACTTGTTTTAATGCTTTAAGTGTTGTCGACCAAATTTCATTTGGATTATGTTCTACCCATCCATTTCTAGGAAAGTATTGTTTAAATTCATATTGTGATATAAATTTAATGTTCCCTTTAGTGTCAAATAAAACAACTCTTGATGAGGTCGTTCCTTGATCAATGGAGACAATAAATTTTTTCAAAATATTAAGCTATGCCAAGATGTTTTTTTCTTTTTTCAACCCAAGTTCTAATCAAATTATCAAAAATCAATCCAATAAACGCAACACAGATACCTAAAGTTAAGCCAATTCCTGCTCCATTTTTATCTGAAAGTGCTTTTAAAATGTATTGACCAAGATCTTCTGTTCCAATGAAGGCACCTATAATCACCATAAATAAAGCAAAAACTATTGTTTGATTTAAACCAAGCATCATATGTGGAAATGCTAATGGAAACTCAATTTTTGTTAATCTTTGAAATTTATTTACACCAGACATTGTTGCAGCCTCATGTAAGCCAACAGGAACACTTCTAAGTCCTTCTATTGTATATCTAGTTGCAGGAATTGTGGCATAAACAATTACAGCAATTAATACAGAAGTATCTGTAATTCCAAATAGCATCATCACAGGGATTAAATAGACAAATGATGGGAATGTTTGAAATATATCACAAACACCTAGCATGAATGCAGCTGATTTTTTATTTTGGAAACATAATGTTCCTACTGTAAATCCTATCAAACAAGAAATAACTACTCCAAAAGTTGCCATATATAATGTAACTAGCGCTCTATCCCACCAAGGGCTTAATGCTATAAATAAAGTCAAAGCAGCAACGACTAATGCTGATCGAATTCCTCCAATTAAATATCCTGCACCAACTGCTAGTACCAATGTAGCGACTGCAGGCATTCTTAAATATAAAGCTCTCATCGGTTGAAGCACATCTTGAATTAACCATGTATTGAATGCTTTTATATAAACAAAGAAAGTATCAAAAATCCAATCAACTCCTTTATTCCAAAAATCTGCTGTTGATATTCCTTTATTATGAGGAATTTCAAACAAGTAATTAAAACTACCTTTGAAAATAAAAGTCCCAACATATGCAAGAATTATTCCGATTACGAATGAAGCTGCAAAAAATATTACGTTTTTATTTCTTTGGTAAAATGAAAGATTACCAAAATAATCTGTTTGTTTATTTGCCCATGCCAAAGACATTTTATCAAGTAAAATTGCAATTAAACTAATACATAGACCGGCCTCAAGCGCTAAACCAATATTGAGTTGATTAAGTGCTAACAACAAATTAAATCCTAATCCTTTTGCACCAATAAATGCAGATATAACTGCCATTGAAAAACAAACCATTATTACTTGGTTAACTCCAATTAAAATATCTCGTCTTGCTGTAGGAATTAATACCTTGAACATTAACTGCCAATTAGTACATCCACTCATTCTTCCAGCTTCAATAACTTCTGGGGGTATAGCTCTTAATCCCAATATTGTTAATAATATCATTGGTGGGACCGCAACAACCATCGTAATGATTACAGCAGCATGATCTCCAACTCCAAATAGAACAAGCGCAGGAACTAATACAGCGTATTGTGGCATTGTCTGCATCACAAGAAGAATTGGGTATAATGCTTTTTCAACACGTTTGCTTTTGTAAGCTGCAATACCAAGACCTAAACCAAAAATAAATGAAAGTGGAGCCGCAACAAGTATAAAAGAAAGTGTTTGCATTGAAGGTTTCCATTGACCAAATATAGAAATATAGATCATTGTTAAACCTGCAAACAAAGCTAATCCTTTTCCACTTAATTTATAAGAAAGTATCGCTGCTCCAGCTGCAACAATAGTCCAAGGTAAACCTGGTAACTCTAACCAAGGATAAGCATCAATAAAATCCCAGCTAGTAAATGCAACAATAGTTTCTAAACCTCCAAGTAGAATCTCTCTAATTAATTCAATTAAAAAGGTCATAAATGAAGTTAAATTTCTACTTACCTCTAATAGTAATGGTCGAGTTTTAAATTCTTGAGTATCTTCGTTCCAAAACTCCATCGGCATCCACTCATTCATTAAGAAAAATAAAGAGTCGTTTATCCAAATAGGCAGCCATCCTAGAAGTGGAGGCAATCTCCAAAATACATCAAAGGCATAATACCTAACCTCTTTACCCAGAAAAAAGTAAACACTTTGGTTTGGATCTTTAACAAATTCAGCCTGGCCTCTTATAAATTTATAAGTTTCAGGAACATCAATTGCAAAACATAAAGCAAAAAATACAATTAATAAAAATAACCATTGAAATAATTTTGGATATTTTTTTAAATACTCCATATTTTAACTACCGTTTTTTCTTCCCCCAAAAACTGTATCTATTATTTTTGAAGGTTTAATTGATCCTACAATATTATTATTTGAGTCAATTACTCCTACTAATTTTTCTTGAGTAAGTATTTTTTCTGCAACATTTTCTATAATTTCATCTTTTGATACTTTTAAATCTCCTAAATTATCTTTACTTGAAGCATCCATTACATCCTCAATAATCAAAACCTTCTCTCTCGGTACTTCTTCAGTAAACTTTCTTACATATTCAGTTGCTGGATTTAGTACGATATTGGCTGGCGTATCTAATTGTTCAATTATACCATCTTTCATGATTGCTATTCGATCAGCTAACTTTAATGCCTCATCAAAATCATGAGTGATGAACATGATGGTTTTCTGTAATTTTTCCTGAAGTCTTAAAAACTCATCTTGCATTTCTTTTCTAATCAATGGATCTAATGCAGAAAAAGGTTCATCTAAAAACCATATATCAGGCTCTACTGCTAATGACCTTGCGATTCCTACCCTCTGTTGTTGTCCGCCTGAAAGTTCTCTTGGAAAATAATTCTCTCTTCCATCTAGTCCAACTAGTTTAACCATTTCCATTGCTCTACTTATACTCTCTTCAGTATTAGTGCCTTTTATCTGAAGCGGAAAAGCAATATTTTCAACAACTGTTTTATGAGGTAACAAAGCAAAGCTTTGAAAAACCATTCCCATTTTATTTCTTCTAAGCTCAATAAGCTCTTTATTATTTAATTCTAATAAATCCTGACCTTCAATAAAAATTTTTCCACCGGTAGCATCAGTTAATCTTGAAATACATCTAAGAAGTGTTGATTTACCTGAACCAGATAAACCCATTACTACTAACATTTCTCCTTTTGCAACTTCAAAAGAAGCATTATTTACTCCAACAATACATCCTCTTTCCTGAAAGGTTTTTGCATCTACATTGCCATTAGACTCTTCAAGCATCTTTTTGGCATTTTCTCCAAAAATTTTATAAACTGACTCGCATTTGATTAAAGTCTCAGACATAAATTGTTTTAAAGTTATATTAAATTTTATAAAATTAAAATGTTAATAATTGTTGCCTTTCCTCATTAAAAATTTTTAATAAAATAAACTCTAGTATCAATTCCAGTACTTAAAAAACTTAAAGCTTCTCCACTTATAGTAATACTTTCATCAACACCTACATTGTTTCCACTAACTGTAAAACCCGCAAAACATTTGCTTTTTTCTTCATCCCATTTGACAAAAGTCTCATCAATTTTATTTCCATTAATTGTATAAAGCTCATGTGCTCTAAAATTTAAAAAATTTGCACCCATTATTGCTCTTTGAGGAATTAGCTTTGTAGCTTTACATACCTGCTCATATACTTCATCTGTTAATTTGTAGTGATCTGTTCCATCAAATGAGACCAATATACCAGAAGGTAATTTAGATATTAATTCGCTAAGTTTTTTTTCTTCAGCAATTCTCTCTTCTTCTAACTTCATTCTTTTTACTAAATCATCACCTTGTCCAAAAATTCCATTTAAAATACTAAAAGATAAAATTACTATTAGTGTAATAAATATAAGACCAATAAATTGTCTCAAAGACTCAGGTAAATCTTTTATTTTATTAATATAATTTTCTTTAGACATTATTCTTGTAACTTGCCGTTCTTCCAAATACCTGTTTTTTGTTTTCCATCAGACCAAGTAAATGTTCCTTGACCATTCATAAAACCGTTCGCCCACTCTCCTTCGTAAGTAGAACCATCAGGAAATGTTAATGTACCTATTCCGCTCCAGACACTATTTTTGAATTCTCCTTCATAAATATATCCATTTGGCCAAGTCTCTACACCTTTTCCTTGTTTTTTTGTTGAAACCCATTCTCCTTCATAAGTTGTTTTATCGGTATAAACCCACTTACCATATCCATTATCACAATTACCCTCTTTACAGCCGGTGCTACGTGCAAATGCAGAAGTGCTTATTAAAAAGCTTAACAATATAAAAAGTAGAAATTTTTTCATGAATTTATTTTACACAAAATCATATAAAAAAAAATCCCCCCCAACAAGTTGGGGGAGATTTAAAATTTATATTATGTTTAACCTTAATGATCGTGTGTAAATTCTTCCCACACTTTTTTATTATCAGCTAACCATTTTTTAGCAGCATCTTCGTGAGTCATTTTGTCAACGTCAACTAAAGCTGCCATTGCACCAATTTGACTTGTAGAGAATGACATTTTTTTGAACGCTTTTGCTGCTTTAGGATGAGTTTTTGGGAAATCCTCATGAACTGCTTTTTTCAAGTATCCATCAGGAGAACCACATTTACCATCTCCACCATCTTCTGGTCTGCAACCAGCTGTGTATGGAGGGAAGTCAATAAATGTAAAACCAGCACCATCTGTAAAGTTAGGCGTCCAGTTGAATATAATTGTTCCTCTTCCTTCTTTTTCAGCTGCAGCTAATTCTGCCCAAAGTGCATCAGCACTTCCAGCAAATTTAACCCACCATAAATCACCTAAACCTAGTGCATCAACCCTTTGTGGAATTAAGTCACCATGCCAAGTTTGTGGACCTTCCAACATTCTTCCCTTTCCATCTGGAGAGTCAGGTGTTGTAAAGTTTTTTGCACAATCTGGATTTTTTAAAGCTGTCCAATCTGGTAGACCTGGGCATAATCCTTTTTCAGCAACCCAGTTTGGATATCCCATATCCTCAAGAGTTCTTGCTTCATGATCACCCCAATCTAATAAACCACCTTTATCTAAGGCAGTAGTAAAAGATTTACCAAATGCAGATTCCCATACCTCGTGAGATATAGTTACATCTCCAATTCTAATTGACTCATACACAGCTTGTGAGTCAGCATTAACGTATTTTACGTTATTTCCCATACTTTCAAAAATACCACCAATAACATAAGCCATTACAATTTGACTTGACCAGTTATGTGTTGGAATTACGATGGGCTTTTTACTGTCAGCATTAGAAATTCCTGCGAAACTTACTACAGAAATAACTAGAGCAGATAGTAATGATATTATTTTTTTCATATATACCCCTCTTATTATTAATAATATTTAGTCTATGATAAAAAGTGTAGAGAGGTAAAGAATTATTAGTTCTAAAAAATATATATATATTTAAACAATAAAAATGGTGATAATCTAAGTAACAATTATATATTTTTAAAAATGTTAGGAACAAGTAAAGATATCAAATATCCAGGTTTAAATGTTTTGCCACCTGGAGTTGAAAGACACATTGTCAATGGTGGTGGTCTAACTGGTTTTCAGATTTTTCCTGATGATGAAATAGAAATAATCAATAATGAAGGAAATCAAATATGTGAGATTATTTGTTTTGGAAAAGATGGAAATTCAGATCTTGGAATTTTAAATCTTAAATCAAACAATGAAAAAAACTTTATAAGAAATATTCTTAATGGGAATGATGAAACAATTTTAGCGACTAACTATCAATTAAAAAAAAGAAATTTAAAAATTTCTAATTCAAAATCATCAATTATATTTGATCTAGACGCAGAACCTGGTGAAAAAATTAAATTAAAATCAAAAGATAAATGTTACGCAATATTTTCAGCACCTGGCGAAGATATGGATGTTACAAAACAAAATCCACCAACTGATTTAACAATATTTGTTAAAAGAGCTAAAATTGTTAATGATAAGGAATTAAATGTAATTCCTGATCCTGTTTTTGAACCTGTTTACGAAGAAAATATAAATAAAGAAACTTCAATATCTTATGAGGTTAAAGAAGGAGATTATATTCAGGTGATAAGTCCAACTGGCAGACAATGTTCTGACTTTGTGGCTTTCGATACAAGAAAATTAGAAAAAGGAATTGAAAAAGGATTAGACTGGCAAACCACGAGAACATTCATGGGTAATACTTTCCCAGGACCAGGTTTGTTCTCTAAATTTTATGATACAGATCATGAGCCACTTGTTGAAGTAATAAGAGATACTGTTGGTAAACACGATACTTTTAATCTTGCATGTACTTCAAAATATTATGAAGATGCGGGGTATTTTGGTCACCCAAACTGTTCGGATAATTTAACTGAAAGTATGTCGAAATATGGTGTTCAGAAGCAGAAAGGTTGGCATGCAATTAATTTATTTTTTAACACCTCTGCTGGAGGATTGAATTCTGTTATTTCTGATGAATCTTATTCAAGGCCTGGTGATTATGTAATGTTTAAGGCTTTAAAAGATTTAACGATAGGAACAACTGCATGTCCAAGTGATATAGATCCTTGTAATTCATGGAATCCTACAAATATATTTGTTAGAACTTATGATAAAAATAAAGAATTTAAAAAGTCATTTGGTTTTAGAATGAAAACAGACTCTGAAAATAAACTTACTAGAAATTCTGGCTTTTATGAAAGAACTTCAAAATTAACTAGAAACTTTGTTGATGCTAGAGGGTTTTGGCTTCCAAATGATTACACCAAACATGGTTTGGTTAATGAGTACAATGCTTGCAGAAATGATGCTGTATTAATTGATCTATCATCACTAAGAAAATTTGAAATAATCGGTCCAGATGCTGAAGAGCTAATGAACTACACTCTTACAAGAAATATAAAAAAACTTTCTGTTGGGCAGGTTGTATATTCTGCAATGTGTTACGAAAATGGAATGATGTTCGATGATGGAACTCTTTTAAGATTAAGCGAAACAGGTTTTAGATGGATATGCGGAGATGAGTATGGTGGAGAATGGCTAAAAGAAATTGCAAAGAAAAAGAATTTTAATGCTATTGTTAAAAACTCTACTGATCAAATTAGCAATGTATCTTTGCAAGGTCCAAAAAGTAGAGAAATTTTAAAAAAAATTATCTTTACTCCACCAACACAGCCTTCGATAGATGAGTTGGGCTGGTTTAGATTTACAATTTGTAGAATAGAAGAGCTTCAAGGTATTCCATTAATTGTTTCTAGAACAGGTTACACTGGTGAATTAGGTTATGAAGTTTGGTGTCATCCAAAACATGCTCCCGAAGTTTGGGATAAATTAATGGAAGCAGGTAAAAATGATGGATTAATACCAGCAGGGTTTGCTGCCTTAGACAAACTAAGAATTGAGGCAGGTTTAATTTTATTTGGCGCAGAGTTTGATGGAGAGCAAGATCCTTTTGAAGCTGGTATTGGTTTTGCCGTTCCACTGAAAACAAAAGAAGAAGATTTTATTGGTAAAGAGGAATTGATTAAAAGAAAAGCTAACCCACAAAAGAAATTGGTAGGCCTAGAACTTAATGGAAAAGAAATAGCAGGCCACGGAGACTGTGTTCATATTGGAAGATCACAGGTTGGTTTAGTTACCAGCGGATGCTTATCCTCTACTTTAAATAAAAATATTGCTCTGTGCAGAATTGATGTCCAATATTCTGAAATCGGTACTGAAGTTGAAATAGGTAAAATTGATGGTCATCAAAAAAGGATTGGTGCTAAAGTTGTTGGTTTTCCATTCTACGATCCAACTAAATCCAGAGTTAGAGCTTAAAAAAAATGCCAAAAGAAAAAAAGACTTTATTAGATTTTTGGGAAGATCAAATGAGACAATCTCATACCGCAAGTAACTATTTTTTTAGAAAATCTCCTTCTCACTATCATATGATGTTATTAGTAATGTCTGCACATAAAGAAAATAAAAAACTATCTGTTGAGGAACTTAAAACTAAGTTATTTAAAACATCTAGACCTAAATCTGCATTAATTATTACTGAAGCTTGTGAAAAAGGATTCTTTCGTCTTGAAAAAACATCAACAGACCAAAGGATAAAAAATATAATACCAAGTGATTCATTTATTAAAGAATTTAATGAATACCTGGATACCTTAAAAAATATAAGTTATTAGCGGTAAATTTCACAAAAATTGAAATATCTAAATTATATATATAATTTTTAGTTCTATAAAAAATTATATTAATTACTATTTGCAAAAAATAATGTTTTCACATGACGACATTACCTTCTAAAGCAAAAGTAGTTATAATCGGTGGTGGAATTCACGGTCTAAGTACTGCTTGGAAACTTTCTGAAACTTACAAAAATCCTGGTGACATAGTTGTCTTAGAAAAAAAAGATACTGCTGCTGGCGCAAGTGGAATTGCTTGTGGAGTAGTAAGAAATAATTATTTCCAACCAGCAATGAGAGAATTAATGGCTCACTCAGTTTCTGTGTGGGAGAGTGATCCTAAAGCATTTAAATACAATCCAGTTGGTTATTTACAAATATCACCTGAGGTAATGCATGAAGATGTTGCAACTATTTACGAACAACAAAAAGCTATTGGATACGAGTCAGTATTTATAGAAGGTGAAAAAGATTGTTCAAATTATATGAAGGGTATTTTTGATGATTGGCAAGCACAGGGTATTACTTCTGTACTTCATGAAAAAAAAGGTGGATACGCATTTAACAAAGATTCAATTAAAGCACTTGAGAGTAAATCTACATCAAATGGTGTGCAAGTGATGAAAGGTGTAAAAGTTACAGGATTTAAAAAAGGGAGTAACAGTCAAGCTGTTACAGGAGTAGAAACAGATAAAGGTATAATTGAATGTGAACAAGTTGTAATTGGGGCGGGCCCTTGGGCAAGAGATTTTTGGAACATGTTAGAACTACCTAAGACAGCAAACATCAAAGGTAAAGATGGTAAAATGCATGAAACTGATATGTGGACATACTGGATGTTACAAGAAGGTGTTATTGGTGTTGAACCAGATTTTTTGAAAACAAATGATGGAAAACAACCACCTGTAGTTCATGTAGACTCGACTGCTCCGTTATATTCAGACAAAACTAAAAAATTATTAACAGATAAAATTTGGGGAATTTATTATAAACCTGATATTGAAGGATTAGGTGTTCAGGGTGGTACTTCACCTTACATAGTCAAAAAACATTTTGATCAAGTTAATGTTGATCCTTATGGAATTGAATCTCCTGAATATCAAACAACAGATGCGTTTAGTGAAATGTGGTGTTCAGCTTTAGCACATTGTCAAAAAAGATTTGAAGGTAAATCAGATTTATATAGAAAAGGACCATCGGGTGGACTTGGATGTATGACGCCAGACTCGTTTCCAATCTTTGATAGATTTTTTGAAAACGTTTACATGATTGCAGATGCCAATCATGGTTACAAAATGATTGGTGTTGGTGAGCTTGTTGCAAAAGAAATTCTTGGTACTGAAAGTGATTTGTTAAAACCATTTAGATTCAACCGTTACGAGAAGGGAGAACTTCACCCTACTTCGAACAGTCCGTTTCCTTGGAGCTAGACTCTAAGCCTAGACACAAATAAATTTTTCAGCTACGTTTGAATAAATTAAATTCATTGAGGGGTGAAAATGACAGATCTAGAAAGACATGTTAACCAACCGGGACGTGCGAAATTAGTAAAAGACGTTAGAGCAAAAATTAAAGAATTAGGAATAACTTATATTTATTTTCAATTCATTTCAGTCACTGGAAGAGTTGTTGGAAAAGGTATCCCTGCAGACCATTGGGAAAGAACTGCAGAAAAAGGTTTTCAATTAGTTTATGGTTCTACCGCAAACTTATTCTTAGATCGTCACAATAATTACATTGGATACGGACCAGAGGCTATGGAGCTTGTGGGAATTCCTGATCCAGAAACTTTCGTTCAATTACCTTGGGACAAAAGAGTTGCAAGAGTATTTTGTACATGTTTCAGAAACAGAGAAGAAAGAGAAAATCCAGGTGGTCATTTAACTTCTGACTGTAGAGGAAATTTAAGAATTTTCATGGATGAATTTAAAAAGAAACATGGGTTAGAATTAAGAGTAGGTACAGAGCCTGAAATGATGTGGTTAACTAAAAATGAAGATGGAACACCTTCAGGTAAAGGTTTCTCTAAACCTTTCTGTTACCACATTGATCAATTTGAGTCTTTAAGACCAGTATTTATGAAAGTAATAGAATACGCTAACGCAATGGGTCTTGATATGATTCAAGGTGACCATGAAGATGCACCAGGTCAATTAGAATTAAACTGGACTTACGATAACGTTTTAAGAAATGCAGATAGATTATCTACTTACAGACAAATTTGTGCTCAAGTTGCTAGAGAACATAATTTAATTGCCTGCTTTATGACAAAACCTTTTATGGGTGTTTCAGCAAGTGGTTGTCATACAAATATGTCTTTATGGAAAGGTGGTAAAATCAGAGTTAATAAACTTGGTCATAAAACTTTACCAGGAGTAGATGGTGTTTTTAGTTATGTTGAGGGTGGAACAAATACTTTCATGCCTGATACGAAAGATATGCAAATGCCAGGTAAAATTGGATTGCAATCAATCGCAGGCATCATGAAGCACTTGCCAGCCTTAACGGCTCTTGGGTCATCAACTGTAAATTCTTACAGAAGATTATGGGATCAAGGATTTTGGGCTCCTGTCTACGCTGACTGGGGTTATCAAAATAGAACTTGTGGTTTAAGAGTTTCTGCTCCAGGAAGATTTGAGTATAGATCAGTAGACTCGATGCATAATCCTTACTTATTAGGTGCGGCTTTATTAAAAGCTTGTGATGAAGGTATAAGTAAGAAAATGAAACCAGCTGCTCCAGAATCTAGAAATATTTATGAAGCTCAAAAAGCTGGTAAAGATGTTAAAAAACTTCCATTAAGTTTAGGTGAAGCTTTGGATAGACTGGCAGAGGATGAAGTGATCAAATCTGCAATGCCAGATGAAATGTATAAAGTTTTCCATTGGTACAAAAACGATGAGTGGGAAAGATTTCTTGGTGCAACAACGCAATGGGATCTGGATACTTATCTTGATTGTCTACCGTAGGTCACAGAAATAGATAGAAAGGGTATAAATATATGTGTGGAATAGCAGGTTTAATTCATAGAGGAAAATCTTCTAATGTTGGAAGTGAACTACAAGGTATGCTTCAAGCATTAAAACATAGAGGAGAAGATTCGACAGGGTATGCTTTATATGGCGATACTGATGGTAAAAATTTCATCATGCGTTTTAAAGTTGGAGAAAACGTTGGAGAAGGAAGCTCATCAGTTATGGAGGATGTATCTGTTTACGATGAAAGAAAAAAAATTGTGGACGAAACTCTGGCTGAAATGGGAGCTAAAATAGTTAAAGAAGAAAGAACTCTTCCCTACTCTTTAAGATATGAAATTGATTATAATGTTAAAGATCTGTTAGAATTTTCACAACGCATAGAAAGTATTCCAGGTGTTGAAATTCTTTCTATG
>CACGAU010000010.1 GCA_902571135.1 uncultured Pelagibacteraceae bacterium
AATTTATCTCCTCCTTCAATTAGTAAATTTCTGCATCCATAATTATATAATTTTTTCAAAATTAATTTAATGTCAAATCTATTATTACGATCAATTCGAGATTTAATTAGATGAATTCCTTTTCTTTTAAATTTTGAAATTTTTAATTTGTCTGCTTTATTATAAAAAATAAAAGTATTTTTGTTATTAGAGGATTTTATTATATAACTGTTTATTTTAGAATTTAACTTGTTATCTAAAATAATTCTTTTTGGAGAAAATTTTTCAAAACCCTTCAAACGACAATTTAATTTTGGATTATCTTTATTTAGTGTTTTATGAGAAATCATCAAACTATCATTTTGATATCTCAACATGTGTGTAAACTGATCTGAATAAGAATTTGTAATCTTTTTCTGGTTCTTGCTGTAAATAATATTATTTTTAGAAATAGCTATTTTGCCAGTGACAAAGGGTAATTTTTTCTTTCTATTAAAAAAATATGGTAAATAAAAACTTTCAATTTTACTTTTTAATAAACCTTTTTTTACAATTATTTTTTTTGACTTTAAAATTTTAAAACTTTTATTTCTTACTCTTTTGTCTATGTCGGTAACAGCATATATAACCTCTGAAATTTTTGATTTTATTATCGCGTCAGTACATGGTGGTGTTAAACCATGATGACAGCATGGTTCCAAAGTAACATACATTTTTGAGCCATCTAATTCTTCAAAACTATTTTTAATTGCATTAAATTCAGCGTGTGGTCGTCCTTTAAATGAAGTTTGTCCTATGGAAATAATTTTATCATTTTTGACAATAACACAACCTACAGAAGGATTTGATCCGGTCTGTCCATGACGGGATTTAGCCAAGTCTAAGGCTAATTCCATATAAAATTTATCTTTTGATGAAAATTTATCTTTTTTTGTAGACATCAAGTTTGTCCACGAATTGTACGAAATCTTTTTCTTCTCTAAAGTTTCTATATACAGATGCAAATCTTACATATCCAACTGGGTCTAAATCTTTTAATCCATCCATAACCATTGTCCCAATTGTGTTTGTTGATATCTCTCCTTGTCCAAGTTCTTCAAGAGATCTTGAAATGTTACTAATGAATTTTTCTATTGTAGCCGTATCTATTGGTCTTTTTTTAAGAGCTATGTAGATAGATTTAGATAATTTATCACGATCAAATGATGATTTTCTTCCATTTTTTTTAACAACCATCAATTCTCTAAATTGAATTCTCTCAAATGTAGTAAATCTTTCACCACATATACACAATCTTCTTCTTCTTATTGCGGTACCATCTTCAGTTGGACGTGAGTCTACAACAGATGTATCACCTTTTTTTTCGCACGGACAAATCATTTACTAAAGGTTCTTATATATCGGAAATGAGGAAGTTAAAGAAATAACTTCATTTTTTACTTCGTTTTCTATTTTGCTATTATCTGTTGGGTTTTCAGATAAACCTTTCAGAGTTTTTGTTATTAATTCACCTACCGTTTTAAACTCATTTAAACCAAATCCACGAGTTGTAGCCGCTTGAGTTCCTAATCTTATTCCAGATGTAATCATTGGTTTTTCTGTATCAAATGGAATACCATTTTTATTACATGTAATGTTTGCTCTAGACAAACTCTCTGCCGCAAGATTTCCTTTTACATTGTAGGGTCTCAAATCAACCAACATCAAATGTGTATCTGTTCCATCTGAATAAATTTTAAATCCATTATTTTTTAAGGTTTCTGCTAACATTTTTGCGTTTGCTAAAACAGATTTAATGTAATCTTGAAATTCTGGTTGTAGCGCTTCAAGAAAGCCAGCTGCTTTTGCCGCAATAATATGCATTAAAGGTCCTCCCTGATAACCAGGAAAAACAGCTGTGTTAAATTTTTTAGCAAGATCTTCATGATTAGTTAAAATTATTCCTCCTCTTGCGCTTCTAAATACTTTGTGAGTTGTTGAAGTAACTACATGAGCATAGTCACATGGATTAGGGTATCCTTTACCAGCAACTAATCCTGAAAAGTGAGCCATATCAACCATTAGATATGCTCCAACTTTATCTGCTATTTCTCTAAATCTTTTAAAGTCAATTACTCTAGAATAAGCACTTCCGCCTGCAATGATTAGTTTAGGTTTATGTTCTAATGCAAGTTTTTCAACATTATCATAATCTATCAACTCAGATTCTTTATCCACATCATAGCCTATAGCGTTAAACCATTTACCAGACATTGAAATTTTTAATCCATGTGTAATGTGACCACCTGAATTTAAACTCATACCCATGAACGTATCACCTGGGCTTAACAGGGCTAAAAACACTGCTCCATTAGCTTGTGCACCTGAATGTGGTTGAGCATTTGCAAATTTACAATTAAATAATTTTTTTAATCTTTCAATAGCAAGGTTTTCTGCTACATCAACATGCTCGCAACCATTATAATATCTTTTACCAGGATAACCTTCGGCATATTTGTTAGTCAAAACTGATCCTTGTGCTTCTAATACTGCTTGAGATACTATATTTTCAGACGCAATTAGCTCTATATGTTGTTGCTGTCTAATTAATTCATCTTTAATAGCTTTATAAAGCTCTGGATCTTTTACAGATAAACTATCCTCAAAAAAACTTTTATAACTATCGTTTAAATAACTTTTTTCGCTCGACATAATTATATTTTCTTAACCCTTCTCAAGTGTCTTCCACCGTCAAATTTTGTATTTAAAAAAACACTTACAAATTTCAAAGCATTTTTTTTGGTTATTAACCTTGACCCTAATGTAATGATGTTTGCATCGTTATGCAATCTGGATAATTTCGTTGATTTTAGATTAAAACATTGTGCAGCGCGAATATTTTTATGCTTATTTGCCGCAATATTCATTCCAGTCCCAGATCCACACACTAAAATACCAACATTACTCTTTCTTGATTTGACTTTTCTAGCAACTTTATGAGCATAGTCAGGATAATCAACGCTGCTGTCATCTTTAGGACCAAGATCTTCAAATTTTATTTTTTTATTTGTTAAGTGAGCTTTGATTAGTTCTTTTAATTTAAATCCAGCATGATCTGATGAAATAAATACTTTTTTCAAATTAACTAAATTTATAATCTAAAACACAAGCAACTAAATGTATTCTATTCTCTTCTCCACCATTAAATGCATTGTGATATTTAGTGTTGTTTGTAACCCAAACCGAACCATCAGCAGGCATATGTTTCGCAACATTATCAATTACCATTAAACAACCAGGGTTTGTAATAATAGGTATATGCAATCTTGGTTCAGGATCTCTATGCCAACTTAAAGTTGATCTTGGCTCTTTTAAAAGAATCCTAAGTCTTCCTAGTTTATATTTTTTTGAAAGGACATCATAAACCTCTTTAAAATATGTGTTCTCATAGTCTTTAATAAATTCTGAGTAAGATGATTCATCAATCATTTCGTCTCTAGAAACTTCTTTTCCTGATTTGTCAGGTTTAGTCCAGTATACTCCACGAGCTTTATTACCTTTTATTGAATCTGGATCACCAGGTATTTGAGTTAAAGATATAGCACCAAAGTGAGTAACACCTGCATCTTCAAATTTTTTGATCTTAACTATTTGGTGATATGCTTCTTGCAATTTCTCTATATCAAACTTAATTTCTTGTTTCTGGAAATCACTAAAGTCTAAAATCCTATCTTCTTTTTTGATATTTAAGTCTACAACTTTTGAGTTTTCTGTCGCCATCGTGATTGCTTTCTACTCTTTTTTTTGTATATGTGTATATTACATTTGTCGCAATTTAAAAGTAAATTAAAACATGATTATTGGTAAATATCCTAGTCTTAGACTCAGAAGAAGCAGAAAAGATCCTTGGTCAAGAAGATTGATTCAAGAAAATACCTTAAGTCCAAATGACTTTATACTCCCTATTTTTTTAATTGAAGGATCAAATAAACGACAAGAGATTTCATCAATGCCTGGCGTTTACAGGTATACAATTAATCGATTGAGCCAAATTGTGGATAAAGCAATAAAATTAGGAATACCAATGATAGCTCTTTTCCCAAAGACACAAAACTCAAAAAAAGATGAATTAGGAACAGAATCACTGAATGAAAATAATTTAGTCTGTAAAGCGATACAAGAAGTCAAAAAAAGATACAAAAACCAAATCGGTATAATGTGTGATGTTGCTTTAGATCCTTATACATCACATGGTCATGATGGTTTGATAAAATCTAACACCATATTAAATGATGAAACAATTGAGGTTTTGATCAATCAGTCATTACTACAAGCTGAGATGGGTTGTGATGTACTGGCTCCTTCAGACATGATGGATGGCAGAATAGGAAAAATAAGAAAAGCTTTAGATAAAAATAAATTCCAAAATGTTCAAATATTATCGTACGCTGCAAAATATGCTTCAAGCTTTTATGGACCTTTTAGAGATGCAGTCGGATCTAAAGGTTCTTTAAAAGGAGACAAAAAAACTTATCAGATGGATTATAGAAATTCTGATGAAGCTTTAAGAGAGGTCGCATTAGATATTAAAGAAGGTGCTGATATGGTAATGGTTAAACCAGGTATGCCCTACTTAGACATAATAAAATCAATTAAAGAAAAATTTAAATTACCTGTATTTGCCTATCAAGTATCAGGAGAATACAGTTTAATTGAAACAGCTATAACAAAAAAAATTAATAAATAAAGATGCTATATATGAAAGCTTGGTTGCTTTTAAGAGAGCTGGTGCCAATGCTATAGTAAGTTATTACGCTGATAGAATTGATAAAATAATAAAATAATTATTTTAACGTATTTAAGAATAATAACCTGCTATTTGGATAATTTAAATTATTTGGTCTTAATATAGTTTTATCCAAATAATCGCCTACTAATTTCAAACCGTTCAATAAAGTGCCAATATCATTAACTTCAATATCTTTTTCAATCAAAAAGTTGGGTACATATTTTTTTTCATTTAAAGAACTTGCATAATATACAGTTTTGTTACCTTCTAAATTTTTTTCAACTAAATTTTCAAGCGCCAAGTCATATCCTAATATTTTAAGTAACTCCAATTCCCAAAATATATATTTTTTTATCCAATCTTTCTCTTTTAAAATTAAAAATAAATTTTGAATTATAAAATAAACTTTATCGTTAGATTGAGACTCTGCTGTCAATATTTTAATCAAATTCATAGCAGATGTAATACAGGATAGCTTTTGCTTATGATCAAAATATAATGGGGTATAGGCATTTAAAATTTCAATTTTAAAATAACCTATTCTGTTTTCATTTTTAGAATTGTAATTAACATGGAGTTTATTACCAAGCTGAAGATAATTTTTAATTTTTTTTGAAGTACCACCAAATATAATTCCAGATATCTTTCCTTTATCTTTTGTAAATAATTCAGCAATTAATGAATTTTCATTATATCTATTTTTACTTATTAAAAATCCTTCGTCTGACCAATTCATTTTTTATTTGTATTTTTTAAACATTCTATAGCAGCGTTTTGTTCAGCTTCTTTCTTTGATTTTCCAGTAGCTATAAAATATTTTGTATTGGGCAATTTTACTCCAACTTTAAATATGGGTTTGTGTCTTGGACCTGTATTTGAAATTAATTTATAAGTAGGTAATTTTTTAAAGTTTTTTAAAGTTAATTCCTGTAACTTTGTTTTTGCATCTATTTCTGTAACTATACTTTTTTTCAATATGATCTTTCCAAAGGTTTAAAATTGTTTTTTTCAACTGTTGTAAAACCTTTATCAAGATAAATAGCACCAATTAATGCTTCACAGCTATCAGATATAATTTTGTCCTCAATTTTTATTTTTTTATTATTGGGGTTAAATGTTTTAATATAACTAGCTAAATTGATTTTTTTTGCTATATCGAGACAAGTTTTTTTATTAACTAACGATGCAAATTTTTTATCAAGAATACCCTCTTTTTCTCCTGGATAAATTTCTAAAAGTTTTTTTGCTATGACTAAACCAAGAACTCTATCACCCAGAAACTCTATCTTTTCATTATTTTCATTTGGATTAAAGCTTTTATGTGTGAGGGCTTGAACAAGTAGATCTTTATTTTTGAATTTTAAATCAATTTTTTTTTTTCTAAACTTTGATAGTTAATTTTCATTAATTAATTTTATTAAAGGTTCTATTAAATCTTATTGACTTATGCCATTTCCAAAATTCAATAAAACTTCCTATTTTTTTATCGGAAGAAAAAAATATAAATTGAGCTTTTCCTACTAAATTATCTTTATGTACATATCCAACACTTGTTAAGTACCTGCTATCTTTAGAACAGTCTCTGTTATCTCCTAAAAAGAAATAATGATCTTTTGGTACAGTAAACACATCAGAATTTTGATAGGTGTAATCTTTTAAATAAACAGTATGAAATTTTTTACCATTTGAAAGTTTTTCTTCAAATCTATAAACATCAATACTTTTTTTGCCACAGAAAATTGTAGTTTTGTTATTAATTTTAGATTTAAGAATTTCAGAATTATTTAAATATAAATTAGAGTCTATAAATTGAATTTTATCACCAGGTAAACCAATTAATCTTTTAATGTAATCTGTTCGATTATCTGCTGGGGTTTTAAATACAATTACATCGCCTCTTTCAGGACTACTAAACATAATTCTTTTGTTTAATATTGGAGGACTAAAAGGAAATGAATGTTTGCTATATCCATAGGTATATTTTGTTACAAACAACCTATCACCTACTAATAAAGTAGGTTCCATGGATGATGATGGAATATAAAATGGTTGTACTAAAAGCGATCTAATTATAACTGCAATTATTAATGCATAAATTAAAGTTTTTATATTTTCTGAAAAAAAATTTTTATCTAATTTCATGATGTTTGAATAATTGCAAATGCAGTTGAATAATTTTTTTCATCCGAAATTGATAAAAAACATTTAAAATTTTTGATTTTAAAGTTCTTTTGTACAATTTTTTGTAATTTTTTATTTTTAACGTAATAAGGCTTTCCCTTTTTATCATTAACAACTTCTATATCTTTAAAATTTAAATTCATACGAAAACCTGTGCCAAGAGCTTTAGAAAATGCTTCTTTTGCAGCAAATCTCTTCGAAAAATAAGCTGCTTTATTGTTTGCTGCATTAGATTGTTTCAATTCTTTAGATGAGTAAATTCTTTTTTTAAATAAAGGATTTTTAATCGATTTTTGAATTCTTTTATTTTCAACAATATCAACTCCAATACCTAGAATTTTCATTTATTTTTTTATAATTTTTTTAAAGTTTTTAATTACTTTTGAAAGTCCATCAAATATTGACTCTCCGATTATAAAATGTCCAATATTATACTCCTCAATATCTATTATTTTTGTTAACATTTTGGTGGTTTTATAGTCTAAACCATGACCAGCATGAACTTCTAAATTTAAACTTGATGCCAATTTTGCACTTTTTTTAATTCTGTTTAATTCACTAGAATAATTTTTTTTTGATTTAATTAGGTTTGCTAGTTTTCCGGTATGTATTTCAATACAATCAGCATTTAATTTTTTAGCAAGTCTAATATCATTTGGGGAAGGATTAATGAATAAACTTGTTCTTATCTTTGCTTTTTTAAATTTTTTAATTATTTTCTCTAACTTATTAAGATTGTTTTTTATATTTAAACCTCCCTCGGTAGTAATTTCTTTTCTATTTTCTGGAACTAAACAGATAAAATTTGGTTTTATCTTAAGTGCTTTATTAACAATTTCTTCGTTCATAGAAATTTCAAGGTTTACAGGCACATTTCTTAAACCACAGATTTTTTTTGCATCAATATCATTTATATGTCTTCTATCTTCTCTTAAATGAATTGTTACAGAATCCGCTCCATAACTAATAACTTTTTTAGCTGCGTATAGTGGGTCTGGATGTTTCTCTCCACGAGCGTTTCGTAAAGTTGCGATATGATCTATATTTACACCTAACCTTTTCACTTAATAAATCTGCTTCCTGGGGTTGTTATTGGTATAGATTTAAGTTCTGGTGGTAATTTATTTGCTTTAAAAGTTGGAACATCAATTTTTAAATGAGATGTTATTCCAGTTTTTATTTTTAAAGATTGTTTGGTTGATCGATCAATAATAGATGCAAATCCAATTAATTTTGCTTTTGATTTTTTAATCAATTTAACACACTCTAAACTTGATTTTCCTGTAGTGATTACATCTTCTATAATTAATACTCTTGCTCCTTTTTTAATATTGAATCCTCTTCTGAGAGTAAATTTACCATTTACTCTTTCACAAAAAATTGTTTCTTTTTTGAGCAATTTTCCAATTTCATATCCAATAATTACTCCTCCCATTGCAGGAGCTAGTATTAAATCAATTTTTTTAAATTTTTTTTTAATTTTATTTGCTAAAGATTTACAAATTTTATCAGCTAAATTAGGGAAACTTAAGAGTTTTGCACACTGAATATATTTTGAAGAATGTAGACCTGAGGATAGAACGAAGTGACCTTCTAATAATGCATTAGTTTTTTTTAAAATATTTAAGGATTTTTTGTGTGAAAGCATTTCTTTTTTCTTCGTGTCTAATTATCTTAAATTTTATACTCTTTTGTTTTAGCTCTGCAATAAAATTAGTAAAATTCTTAAGGTTTCTAATAATTAATTTAAATTTAAAATTAATATAATTGGGATTTTTACCAACCATTTCTAAGCTAGATATATTTAATTTGTGACTTCCAATGAGTGAGCTTATATCTCCTAATTGACCTGGCTTATCAGGTAATGACATCCATAGAGTGGTATTATATTTTTTTGTTTTTTCCTCTTTTTGCTCTCCTTTATCATGCCAATATCTTCTTATTGCTGCTCTAGCTTTGCCTGTTTTAGTAGTTGGTATCCAGTGAAGTGATGGTGAATTATTTTTAGATGTTATTATATTTACTCGATCACCATTTCTTAAAATAGTTTGTAATTCGCTTTTGTTTCCATTAATTTCACAACCAACTGCTGAATTACCAATTTTAGTATGAACAGCATATGCAAAATCTATAGCAGTTGCATCTTTAGGTAATTTTATAACTGAACCTTTTGGTGTAAAACAAAATACGTTTTCTTGAAACATTTGAAGTTTTGTATACTCATATGAATCTTCAGGGTTTTCATTTTTTTCTATAATCTCAACAAGATCTTTTAACCAATCATACTCCTTCCAACTTAAAGAATTAAATTTTTCAGAAGATTTATACTGCCAATGAGATGCGACACCTCTTTCTGCAAATTCGTGCATTTCATGTGTTCTAATTTGAATTTCTATTGGTTTTTTATTTGAACCAATTACAGAAGTATGAATAGATTTATAACCATTGATTTTTGGAGATGAAATATAATCTTTAAATTTCCCTGGTATACAATTCCATTTTTTATGAAAAATCCCGAGAGTTTTGTAACAATCATCTACGTTTTTTAAAATTATCCTAAATCCAATAATGTCTGTTATTTGTTCAAGTGAAACTCTTTTTTTTTGGACCTTTCTCCAAATTGAAAAAGGTGTCTTTTCTCTACCATGTATTTCAGCATTAATTTCATTATCATTTAAGATTTCACTTAACTCAAAAGATTGTTCTTCGAACAAATCTTTTCTGTCCAATTTTATTTCATCAAGCCTTTTTTTTATTAATTTTCTTGCATCATTATTTAAAATTTCAAAAGATAAATCCTCAAGCTCGTCTCTTATTCTGTGCATTCCCATTCTATCAGCTAATGGTGCATAAATTTCCATAGTTTCTTGAGCTATTCTTTTTCTTTTATCCACTTTAGTAATCGCTTTAATAGTTCTCATGTTATGTAGTCGATCAGCAATTTTTACTAACAGAACTCTAATGTCTTTTGATGTTGCTAAAATTAATTTTCTGAAATTCTCAACTTTAGAATTAGCTCCTGCTGAATTTTCAAACGCTGAAATTTTCGTTACACCGTCTACTAAATCAGCAACCTCATCACCAAATTCTTGTTTGATAGTTTCATAAGTTGCAAAAGTATCTTCTATAGTGTCATGCAATAGACCAGTTGTAATTGTAGCGCTATCTAATTTTAATTCAGTTAAAATATTTGCAACCTCAATTGGGTGAACAGAATAAGGATCACCCGAAGCTCTTTTTTGACTCTTATGTGCTTTAACAGCAAAATTATATGCTTTATCTAATTTTTCAGGATTAAGAAATTTATTATAATCCTTAACTTTATTTATAAGTTCATTTGAATTAAGCATAATTGATATTATACCATTAAATCAAATTTGTTTAATAGATCTAATGTCTCTATCAGGAAGCAGAGAAATCAAGGTTTTAACATCAATTTGTTTATCAGGATGAGTCCAATTCTTTTGAATCTCAAATAAGGGAAATAATACAAAGTTTCTTTTGTGCATCATTTTATGAGGTAAATTAATCTTAGAATTTTTTCTTGATACCAAATTATTAAAATCGATTATATCTAAGTCACATGTACGAGGTGCATTTTTTTTTGCTTTCTTTCTACCTAATTGATTTTCTATAGATTTACATATTTTTAATAGTTCTTGAGGGTTGTAATAACATTTTAATTTTATAATTATATTTAAGAACTTAGGATTTCGTGGGTCCGGCCAGGAAGGGGTTTCATAATAACTAGATACCGAGAGAACATCTAAGTTATGTTCTGCTAATAAAAATTTTGCTTTTTCTATATTTCTTTTTCTTATACCTAAATTTGAACCTATTCCTAAAAAAACAATTTTAGCTTGATTTTCTAATATATCTTGCCTTTTCACGATTCCAATCTCTACTTTTTTTTGTTGCTCTTTTATCATATTGCTTTTTTCCTTTTGCAACAGCTAGTTCTATTTTAGCCTTTCCTTTTTTGAAATACATTTTTGTTGGAACTAATGTGAAACCATCTCTTTGCATTTTACCTATCAATTTATTTATTTCTTTTTTATTAAGAAGCAATTTTCTATCATCGGTTGGATTATGATTAGAGTAACTGGCTTGCTTGTATGGCGATATGTGTGAATTAATTAAGACAATTTCACCCCTCTTTTCAACAGCATAAGACTCAGCAATATTCACTTTGCCTTCTCTTACTGATTTAATTTCAGATCCCTTTAAAACAATTCCTGCTTCAAAAAGATCTTCAAAAAAATAGTTAAAACTAGCTTTTCTGTTTAAACAAATGATTTTTAAACCAGGATTGGTTTTTTTGTTCATTAAATTAACTTAGCAGACTGAAGAGCTTTTTTTACAATTTCTTTTGTTGTGTCTGTTACTTTTACAAGTGGTAGTCTTACATTGTCATCACAAAGTCCTAAAAGTTTTGCAGCATATTTTACAGGACTAGGATTGCTCTCAACAAACATTGAGTGATGAACTGGTTGTAATATTTTATCTAATCTTTCTGCTTCTTTAATTTCATTATCGGTGTCTGATTTGGAGAATTTTTGAAAATCTGAACAAAGTTTAGGTGCAATGTTAGCTGTTACACTGATAGTACCTACCCCGCCACGTTTATTAAATTCAAAAGCATTATCATCATTACCTGTTAATTGAATAAAATCTTTACCCATTTTTTCAAGTGTCTGATCAACTCTATCTAAATCACCCGTTGCATCTTTAACACCAACTATATTTTTTAATTCATATAGTCTAGCCATTGTGTCCACTGACATATCAATCACAGATCTACCTGGAATATTATAAATTATAATTGGAATTCCACACTTATCATTAATTGCTTTATAATGTTGATACAAGCCTTCTTGAGTTGGTTTGTTGTAATAAGGAGTAACTATCAAAGCGCCGTTAGCTCCTGCTTTTTCTGCGTGTGAGGTTAAAGAAATAGCCTCCTCAGTTGAGTTGGAACCCGTACCAGCAATAACTGGAATTTTTCCATTACTTTCTTTTATACATAAATCTATTACTCTTTGATGCTCATCATGAGTTAACGTAGGGGATTCACCTGTTGTACCAGCCGGTACAAGTCCATTAGTACCATTATCGATGTGGAAATGGATTAATTTTATATATGCTTCCTCATCTAGACCATTATTTTTAAATGGTGTAATTAAAGCAACATTTGATCCTTTGAACATAAATACTTATAACATAGTTTAAAGATTCATATACTAAAAGATTATGCTCAAAAAAATATTATTTTTAGGTTTCACCTTATCCATATTAATATTTTCAAATAATCTCTTTGCTGAAATCAGTTCAGTTGTACCTTTAAAAAAACCTGTTTTAAGTAAGGAAGAAATTCAAAAGAAAGTATCTATAAATATCCTTAAGCCATTAAAGAAGCCAACGAAAACCAAAGAAATTAAAATCGAAGAAGTGATTGTTAAAAAAGAGTTGGTTTTAAAAGAAAAAAAATTAAGTTTTAAAATACCAAAGAAAAAACCAACTATAGCTGGTACTAGCACAGCTAAGAATATTAAGATTTCGAGATATTATAGTAAAAAAGACTTTGGGTTAGCTAAAAAAGCCATTTCAGAAATGCAGAAAAGCAAATGGTCATCTGCGCTTAAAATAGCAAAAAAAGCAAAAGACAACTCTATTTATAATTTTATACAATGGAGACATCTTTTAACTTCAGGTAACCAGGCGTCCTTTTACGATTATCAAGTTTTTTTAAATAAAAATTCAGATTATCCTAGAATAAGCAGAGTTAAATATCTTGCTGAGCATAAACTATCCACAGAAAGTGTTTCACCTAAAAAAATAATAAAGTGGTTTGGAGAAAATGATCCATTAAGTGGTTATGGAAAAATGATACTTGGAGAAAGTCATATTTTAATTGGAGACAAAAATAAAGGAACAGGACTAATTAAAGAAGGTTGGATCACAGCAGATTTATCCAAAAATGAATTAAAATACTTCAGAAAAAAATATAAAAAATATTTAAATGCAGATGACTATATTAAACGAGCTGATTATTTAGCTTGGAACGGTGATCGTTGGGATTTAAGAAGATTAATAAGGTATCTGCCAAAAGATTACGAACTTTTATATAATGCAAGACATCTTTTAATGAGTAAAGGTTATGGGGTTGACCAAGCCATAGCAAATGTTCCTCAAAAATTTAAGAATGATGCTGGGTTAAATTATGATCGATTGAAATGGAGAAGAAAAAAAGGACGTGTAGATTCTTCAACAGAAATCTTATTGAAAATAAGAAATGATAAAGAGTATTTAGTTAGGCCTGACAAATGGTGGAAAGAAAGAGAAATTATCTCAAGAGCATTGCTTTATAAAAAGAAATATGAAATTTCATATAAAATTTCAAGCAATCATGGAATGACTGAAGGATCTGAATATGCAGCTGCTGAATGGATGAGTGGATGGATAGCATTAAGTTTTTTAAATGATCCAATAACTGCTAAAGATCATTTTAAAAATTTTTATGAAAATGTTAGTTATCCAATAAGTTTATCTAGAGGTGCTTATTGGCTTGGAAGAGCCTATGAGAAAATAGGCGAAAGAGACCAATCAAATAATTGGTACAGAGAAGCCGCAAAATATCTTACTACTTACTATGGTCAGTTAGCTTTTTTAAAATTAAATCCAAATGGAAAATTTGAGTTAGAAAAAGATATGGAAATTGATCCAAAATATAGAATTCAATTTTTTAATAAGGAGCTTGTAAAAATTTCTTATCTTCTAGATGAATTAAAAAAAGATAAGTATACAAAACATATTTTAAGACATTTAGCTAATGATAATATAGCAAAAGGTAGTGAGGTTTTGGCTGCAGAATTAGCTACAAGTATTAATAGATATGACTTTGCTATTCAGGTTTCAAAAATTGCGTCTTATCAAAAAAGATTTCATAATAAATACAATTATCCAATAATTAGTACTCCTAAATATATTAATAAAAGAAAAATTCCAGAAAGTGCTTTGATCTTATCTATAATTAGACAAGAAAGTGAATTTGATTTAGAAGCTAATAGTCATGCTGGTGCAAAAGGATTAATGCAATTGATGCCCTACACAGCAAAATTAGTTTCAAAACAAGCCAAACTTCCTTATTCAAAATCAAGATTAACCACTGATCCAGAATATAATATTAATTTAGGCTCACATTATATTGCAGGTTTAATTCTACAATATGATGGTGCCTACCCTTTTGCAGTCGCTGCATATAATGCTGGACCCAACAGAGTTAAATATTGGAAAAAAATAAATAAAGATCCACAAAAAAAACAAGTTGATTATGTTGATTGGGTTGAATTAATAAAATTTAGAGAAACAAGAAATTACGTACAGCGTGTAATGGAAAATTATAATGTCTATAGATATATTTTGGAACAACGACCTGTGACCATGAAAAACTTTTTTAAAGATCAGCCTCTGTTTTAGTGGCGGAAGAGGAGGGATTCGAACCCTCGGTACAAGTTTCCTCGCACGGTCATTTAGCAAACGACTGGTTTCAGCCTCTCACCCACTCTTCCGTATGACATTGTGTATTAAGCGATTGTATTGAAAATTCAATATATATAAAGTAATTATTCAATTATTATGAGAAATAAGTACTCAGTATTTTCGTTAATCAAAAATGCTCTTTCATATCATGAAAATTGGCAAAGAGCGTGGAGAGATCCTGCTCCTAAAAAAGAGTACGATGCAGTTATTGTTGGTGGTGGTGGCCACGGATTAGCAACAGCCTACTATTTAGCAAAAAAACACAATATGAATAATATTGCTGTAGTCGAGAAAGGTTGGATTGGTGGAGGAAATACTGGACGGAATACTACAATCATTAGATCAAATTATTTATGGGACGCCAGTGCAGGATTATATGATCATGCATTAAAAATTTGGGAAGGTCTATCTCAAGAACTAAACTACAATGTAATGTTTAGTCAAAGAGGTGTAATGAACCTTGCACATAATTTACAAGATGTTAGAGATTTAAAAAGACGAACACATGCAAATAGACTAAATGGAATTGATGCAGTCTACTTAAGCACTGAAGAAGTTAAAAAATTTTGTCCAATTATAAACACATCACCAGATATTAGATACCCTGTTTTAGGAGGAACTTTACAACGAAGAGCTGGTACAGCAAGACATGATGCTGTTGCTTGGGGATATGCAAGAGGAGCTGATGCAATGGGTGTTGATATTATTCAAAATTGTGAAGTTAAAGGAATAAAAAGAAATGGAGATAGTGTTGAGGGAATAGAAACAACAAAAGGATTTATTAAAACTAAAAAAGTTGGTGTTGTTGCAGCTGGTCATTCTAGTGTAATAGCTAATATGGCTGGTCTAAGACTTCCACTTGAAAGTAAACCTTTACAGGCTTTAGTTTCTGAACCTGTAAAACCAATTATTGATACAGTTGTAATGTCTAACGCAGTGCATGCTTATGTTAGTCAATCTGATAAAGGAGAATTGGTCATTGGTGCTGGAACAGATGATTATGTTTCTTATACTCAAAAAGGAAGTCACCAAATAGTTGAAGGGACATTAAATGCTATTTTAGAATTATATCCAATTTTTAGTAGAATGAGAATGTTAAGACAATGGGGAGGAATAGTAGATATTTGTCCTGATGCTAGTCCAATTTTAAGTAAAACTTCAATTAAAGGTTTATACTTTAATTGTGGTTGGGGTACTGGAGGATTTAAAGCAACTCCTGGATCTGGAGATTTGTTTGCACACACTATTGCAAATGATGAGCCACACAAACTTAATGCTGCATTTAATTTAAATAGATTTGTAAGCGGAGACCTTGTTGATGAACATGGCGCTGCAGCGGTTGCTCATTAATGTTTTTAATAAACTGTCCATACTGTGGAGAACGAGATCAGCAAGAATTTAAGGCTGGTGGTGAAGCTCATATCGAGAGACCTAAGCAACCAACAGAATTAAGTGATGATGAGTGGGCAGAATATTTATTTATGAGAAAAAATATTAAAGGTGTTCAATTTGAAAGATGGAACCATGCACATGGTTGTCGTAAATGGTTTAATATGGTTAGAGATACTTCTAACGACGAAATAAAAGCAATTTACAAAATGGGTGAAAAACCACCTGCTCAATAAAATGACTAAAAACTTAAGAGTAAAATCCAGTGAGTACATTGATGAAACTAATAGAATTTCCTTTAAATTTAATGGCAAAACTTACCATGGATTTAAAGGCGATACTTTAGCATCAGCATTACTTGCAAACGATGTTCATTTAGTTGGAAGAAGTTTTAAATATCATAGACCAAGAGGAATTATGACTTCTGGTTCTGAAGAACCAAATGCTATAGTTCAAGTAAATCCTGGTACCAACAGAACAGAACCTAATGTTAGAGCGACAGAAGTCGAGATTTACGAAGGTTTAGAGGCATCCAGTCAAAATTGTTGGCCAAGTGTAGAATTTGATATTGGAGGAATAAACAATTTTCTCTCCCCTTTTTTTCCAGCAGGTTTTTATTACAAAACATTTATGTGGCCTGCTAGTTTCTGGGAGAAATATGAATTTTTCATAAGACACTCCGCTGGTTTAGGAAAATCACCAACAACAACTGATCCTGACATTTATGATCACCGTAATGTTCACTGTGATGTATTGGTTGTAGGTGCAGGTATATCGGGAATTATGGCAGCAAAAAATGCAGCTAAAAATAATTTTAAAACGTTGTTAGTTGAAGAAAAAAATGAACTTGGTGGATCAACTATTTATGAAAATAATGAATTTAACAAAATTGATAGCAAAGCCCCTTCAGAGTGGTTAAAAAAAGAAATAGAGGAACTTAAAACTATTAAAAATCTTGAAATAAAAACTAGAACAAGTGTAGCTGCTTATCATCAATATAATTATCTTTTGGCTAGAGAAAATCTAACTGATCATTTAGAGGCAAAAGATAAAACAAATAAAATCAGACAAAGACTTCTTAAAATCAGAGCTAAGAAAGTTATTTTAGCTACAGGTGCATTAGAAAGACCTTTGATATTTAATAATAATGATAGACCAGGAATAATGCTTTCATCTGCAATAAAAAAATACAGTGAATTTTATGGTGTTGCGTGTGGTAGTAAAAATGTCTTTTTTACTAATAATGATAGTGCCTACGAAAGTGCTATTTCACTATACAATAAAGGTATCAATGTTGAAGCAATAATTGATATTAGAGAACAATCCGAAAGTAAAATTGTTAAAAAAGTAAAAGAAGCAGGTATTAAAATTTACTGGTCACACTCAATTGTTGATACAACTGGTTATAAAAGACTAAATAGTATTTCAATAATGAAACTATCTAATGATGGTACTTCAGTTACCGGAAGTAAAATTTCTATTTCGTGTGATTGCTTAGGAGTTGCTGGTGGCTGGACACCTGCTGTACATTTATATACACAATCAGGAAGCAAACTTAAATTTGATGAAGAAAAAAAAGTTTTCTTACCAAATCAGAATACATCTGAACAAATAAGTGTAGGATCTTGTGGTGGAGATTTTAAAATTGACGAAATCATTAAAAATCTAAATCAAAAACTTAAAGATACTCTTAATATTAATGAAACAGATTTAGATAGTATTAAAGTTGAGATTGATCAGGAAAATTCAAAAAGAAATATTTGGTTACTACCTTCCGATAAACCTATAGGCAAAACTAAACCATTTGTAGATTATCAAAACGATGCAACTGCTAAAGATATAAAATTAGCATTAAGAGAAGGTTTTAGATCTATTGAGCATGTTAAAAGATACACGACTACCGGTATGGGAACTGATCAAGGTAAACTAGGAAATATGCATGCGTTAGGCATAATTGCAGATACAGCAGGCGTTAAAATGGGAGAATTAGGGACCACTACATTTAGACCTCCTTACACACCATTAACATTTGGAACTATTGTAGGTCGAAATGTAGGAAAGTTTTTTGATATTTTTAGAAGAACGCCAATGAATGATTGGCATGTTGAAAATAAAGCTGAATTTGAAAATGTCGGACAATGGAAGAGAGCATGGTACTACCCTATTAACGGAGAAACTATGCATCAAGCTGTTCAAAGAGAAAGTAAAGCTGCTAGAGAAAGTGCTGGTATACTGGATGCCTCTACTCTTGGTAAAATTGATATTCAAGGAAGTGATGCTTCTGAATTCTTAAATAGAGTTTATACAAATGCTTGGTCAAAATTAGCTATAGGGAAATGTAGATATGGGTTAATGCTAAATGAGGATGGCATGGTTTATGATGATGGAGTTACAACAAGATTAGGTGAAAATCATTACATCATGACCACAACAACTGGTGGAGCAGCAAATGTTTTAGGTAAACTTGAAGATTATCTTCAAACAGAATGGCCTGAGCTTGATGTTTATTTAACCTCTGTAACAGATCATTATGCTACAGCGAGTTTATGCGGACCTAATAGTAAAAAAATTCTTAAAAAAATAATTCCTGATTTAGATTTATCAGATGAAAACTTTCCGCACATGTCATTCAAAGAAACGAAAATTGGCAATATTCAATGTAGAATAATGAGAATTAGTTTTACTGGAGAACACAGCTACGAAATAAATGTTCAAGCAAGTTATGGAAAAGATTTGTGGGAAAAGTGTATAGAGGCAGGTAAAGAGTTTAACATTACTCCTTATGGAACTGAGACAATGCACTTATTAAGAGCAGAAAAAGGTTTTATTATTGTTGGTCAAGATACAGATGGAACAATGACTCCTATCGATCTTCAAATGGATTGGATAGTAAGCAAGAAGAAATACGATTTCATAGGAAAAAGATCTCTGTATAGATCTGATACAATGAGAGAAGATAGAAAGCAATTAGTAGGTTTATTAACTGATGATCCAAATATTGTTTTAGAAGAAGGAGCACAAATAGTTTCTGAATTAAATCAAAGTCCAGTAGAAATGCTTGGACATGTAACTTCAAGTTATTTCAGTCCAAACCTAAAGAAATCAATAGCGCTTGCAGTAGTTAGAGGTGGAAAAGATATGATGGGAAAAAAACTTTTTGTGCCTATGGAAAATAAAAATATTAATGTCACTGTTGCGAACCCAGTATTTTATGATGAGAAAAATGAGAGGTTAAATGCTTAACTATAATTCAGTTATTAAAAATGAAATGAAGCAAGAAAGTATTTCTGTAAAGGAAATCTCTCCAGTAATAAAAATTAATTTGAGAGGAAAAAAAAGAGAATTTTTAACAAATGTTGGTAAAAATCTTAATATGATCTTGCCAACTGAGGCAAACACTTCAACAACGAGTGATAAATTAACAGCAATTTGGCTTAGTCCAGACGAATGGATGATAATCTCAAATGAGCTGGCAAGTAAAGACACTAATAAATCCGATCTATATGAAATGTTATTTAATAGTATTTCAAAAACAAATTTAGGTGCTGTTATAGATGTAACAGATCAATTTGTTCAATTAGAACTTAAAGGTGAAAATGTCTATGAAATCTTTTCAGCAGGATCTCCCTTTAATTTTAATGAATTTAAAGAAAAAAAAGGATCAACAGCTCAGACTGTTTTAAATCATATAGATGTAATTCTGCACCATAAAGATGAAAATATTTTAAATCTGTTTGTTAGAAGATCTTTTGCTGAACATCTTTGTTCTTGGATTGAAGACTGTACATCAAGATTATAAACTTATTTTTTTCTTCTAAAGTCCCATGGCATTTCAAATTTACCTTGCCAAAGGCCTTTTTTTTCATTTTTAGCATTAATTTCGTTTGATATATATTTTTTTGAGTATTTTCTATAAGCTACTGCATAACCGTTTGAAACTAGCCAAGAATTCAAGTTTAAATTTCTTTTATAACATTCTCCAATAAATCTTTTGTATCTATCAACATCCAAAATTTTACAAGTTATTACTTTGTTATTTATTTTTTTTTGTAATTTTTGAGTTGAAATCTTTCCACATGGATAATCTTTAGTAAAAGTAAAAAAAATTATTGTTAGATATGGTTTTTTACACATTTGATTGAATTCAGGCGCATCAATTCCATGTAATCTTATCTTTTTTGAATTTATTTTTATTGTATCGCCATCAATAATTTGAGCATTTCCAGAAATTTCTTTAATCTCTTCAGACCTAACATCGTTATATGTGAGAATAAAAAAAATCGAACAAATTATAATTAAAATTATCGCTTTTCTTTTTGTAAAAAACATATTTAAAAAAAAATTAAATATTAGCCAATTTATGTTTAATATAATATTTAACATAAAATAGTAACATCAATGATATCAACCATTGAAAGATAGCCCAAATATAAAAAAAAGTTTTAAAATCTGCATTTAAATACTTTGCAATGTAAAAGGATAAAACTGGTACTATAACATTTCTCGCAATATTATTAATCATGGCTTTTTCAGATTTTTTTAAAGCCATAAAAAATCCATTTGATAAGAAAAATATTGGATAAGCAGGTAAAATAAATGCTGAAATCTTAAGGTACATTGAGCCATGCATAATTACCTCTGGGTTTGAAGAAAAGAATTTAGGAACAATGTCAGCACTTATAAAAATAACTACACCAGCAATTAACATTATAAATAGACCGTATTTTATTGAGGTAAAATAGGATTGCTCCACTCTATCGTAATATTTTGCACCAATATTTTGCGCTATTATAGAAATTATTGCTGTATTAATCCCTAATATTGGTAACAAAACTACTTGTTCAATTCTTGTGGCAGATCCATACCCTGCTACAGCATATTCACCAAATAACCCAACATATGTAAAAACAATTGTTGCAGCAATAGAATACCCTAATATGGCAATTGTAATTGGCATTGATTGAAAAAAAATATTTTTCAAGAAAAAAAATTTAGCTTTGAAATGGTCTAAAGTTATTTGTTTAATTCTTTGATTATTTAATATTTTTATCAAAATAACCAACAAAGATACAAATTGAGCAATTAAAGTTGCTATCCCAATACCAGTTATTCCCAATGGTGGTATAAATAAAAAACCAAATATAAAAATTGGATTTAAAATAATGTTTAAGAAAAAAGAAAATATTAAAACATTTCTGTAAGTTTTAGTATCTCCTTCTGCGTGTAAGAATGAATTTAATGCTATTACTAAAATAAATAATATTGTACCTAAAAAAATTACATTTATATATTCGATTCCAAGAATTGTTACTTCTTGAGAGGAATTCATTAATAAGAATATCTTTTCACCAAAAGCAAATCCTAAAATAGATACAACTATCGAGATTATAATAGAATAAATGATTACATTTCCAAAATAACTTAAAACATTTTTTTCGTTTTTTTCTCCGATACTACTGCCAATTAATGATGTTCCTGCTACGGTAACTCCAATGGATGTCGCAATAATCAAAAAATATATCGGAAAAGACTTGCTCAAAGCCGATAAAGCTTCTGGCGATATTTTTCCTGCATAAAAAGTATCTACGATTGTATAAAGTGTTTGGAATAAGGTTCCTACACTTGCTGGTACAGCAAGTTTTCTTACTAACAACGAAACTTCATCTTTTAATAAATTCATTAGTTTAAGATTTGTTAATACTCTTTTTGGAAGATATGTCTTTTTCCTGCATCTTTAGCAAGATTAATTTGTTTTTGTCTCATCCTAAATCTTGATTTTTGATGATCTGTTAGATTGTCGTGACAATTTGGACATGAAACACCCTCTTCATATTTTTTTGATTTTTTGTCCTTACGAGATACAGGCTTCCTACAACCGCTACACATTGAGTAAGAACCAACTTTTAGACCATGTTTTAAACTAATCCTGTTATCAAAAACAAAGCATTCACCTTTCCATAAACTTTTTTTCTTATTTGTTTTTTTAAGATAATTTAAAATTCCACCATCTAACTGATAAATGTTATTAAACCCTTTATTCTCCAAATATACAGATGCCTTTTCACAACGAATTCCACCAGTACAAAACATAGCTATAGGTTGATTTTTTTTTAATTTTTTTAGATACTTTGGAAAATCTCTAAAGTTATCAACATCAGGATTGATTGCTCCCTTAAAAGTTCCAACATCGTATTCAAATGGTTTTCTAGCATCTATAAGAACAGTATCCTTTTCTTTAATCAGCTTGTTCCATTTGATTGGATTTACATGGCTATCTTTTTTCTTTATTCTTTTATTTAAAATTAAGTTCATAGGAACAACCTCGTTTTTAATTTTAACTTTAGGTTTGTGAAATGGTTGGAATGAGCTTTTAGAGACATTACTGCTATTAAATTCTTTAAATTTAAGAGTTCTTTTTAAATTGTTAATTGTGAATTTAATGTCTGCAGCTTTACCAGAGATAGTTCCATTTACTCCTTCTTTAGAGATAATTATCGTACCTCTAATGTTTTTCTTTTTTAAAGTTTCTAATAAAACTTTTTGATTTTTCTTTAGATAAGAAATTTTTACAAATTTATAAAAACCAACTACTTCAAACATTATAATTTTCTACAAACAGTCATACCATCACCAAGAGGAATTATTAACTTTTCAACCCTTGTATCCTTTGAGATATGACTATTAAACTCTTTAATATTTTTAGTAAATTTATCATTATTGTTTTCATTCACAACTTCTCCATACCATAAAACATTATCAATGATTATTAGACCATTTTTGTTCAATAATTGTAAAGAACGTTCATAGTATTCAATGTAATTCATTTTATCAGCATCAATAAAAACTAAATCAAATTTTTCATTTTTAATTTCATCTAAACTTTCTAAAGCAGGTTTAATTAATGTTTTTATTTTATGATCTTGATTAGCTTTTTTAAAAAAATCTATTGCAACTTTATTAGTTTCTTCATTTTTATCTAAAGCAATTATTTCACCGTCATCTGATAATGCCAAAGCCATAGATAACGTACTTAATCCTGTAAATGTACCTATCTCTAAAATTTTTTTGATATTTGAAATTTTTATAATTAAATGCAGAAATTGACTTTGTGAAATTGAGATTTGCATTCTTTTGATATCACCAAGAGAAGTATTGTAATCAATTATTTCTTTTAGGACTGGATGTAAATTAAATCCATGACTTAAAATATACTCTTGAAGTTCTTTAGTTATATTTAGGTCTGAACCCATAAATTCTAAAGTTTTTTCTTTAAAATCTCATTAACTAATTGAGGATTTGCTTTCCCACCAGAAACTTTCATTACTTGACCCACAAAGAAACCAAATAATTTAACTTTACCTGATTTATATTCAGTAGCTTTATCCCTGTTGTCATCAATAACCTTGACTATAAGCGCCTCGAGTGCTTTTGGATCGCTTTCTTGTTTTAAACCTTTTTCTTCAACAATTTTTTTAGGATCCTTGTCACCTTCCATCATTTGTTCAAAAACTGTTTTTGCAATTTTTCCAGAAATTGTTCCGTCTTTAATTAAATTAATTAATTTTGATAAGTTGCCTGCGCTTATAGGGCTTTCAGTTATTTCTAAATTTTTTTCATTTAAGGCTGCAAATAATTCTCCAATTATCCAATTTGTTGCAAGTTTTACATCCGATTTCTTAATTACATTTTCAAAGTAATTTGATGTTTCAATATCAGAAACTAAAATGTTTGCTTCGTAAGGTGATAGTTTGAATTTTTCTATAAATCTTTTTTTCTTTTCATCTGGTAGCTCTGGAATTTCTGATTTTAAGTTTTCAATAAAATCATCTGAAACTTCTAATGGCAATAAGTCTGGATCTGGAAAATATCTATAATCATGAGCATCCTCTTTTGATCTCATTGATCTGGTTTCATTCTTTTTAGTATCAAAAAGTCTTGTTTCTTGATCAATCGTTTGACCATCCTCAATTAAATCAACTTGTCTATTAGCTTCGTATTCAATTGCCATCTGCATGAACTTTATTGAGTTAACATTTTTGATCTCACATCGGGTTCCAAAGTCTTTTGAACCTTTTTTTCTAACAGATACATTTACATCTGCTCTCAAAGATCCTTCCTGCATGTTTCCATCACAGGTGCCTAAATATCTCATTATAGATCTTAATTTTTTAATATATGCATTTACTTCATCTGGGGACCTTAGGTCGGGTTTGCTTACAATTTCCATTAAAGCCACACCTGATCTATTTAAATCAACAAAAGTATTTTTAGGATCTAAATCATGAATGCTTTTACCTGCATCTTGTTCCAAGTGTAATCTTTCTATACCTACCTCTTTTTGACCATCTGGCATATCAAGTATTACTTTACCCTCACCTACAATTGGATCTTTGAATTGTGAGATTTGATATCCCTGAGGTAAGTCTGCATAAAAATAATTTTTTCTATCAAAGACAGATCTCTTATTGATTTTAGCTTTTAAACCAATTCCTGTTTTGATAGCTTGTTTTACGCAATACTCGTTTATTACTGGCAACATTCCTGGAAATGCTGCATCAACTAAACTTACTTGAGTATTTGGCTCAGCTCCAAATTTGGTCGCTGATGTTGAGAATAATTTTGACTCCGACGTAACTTGTGCATGAACTTCTAAACCAATGACAACTTCATATTGATTATCATGTCTATTAATTAGATATTCAGATTTGTTCTTACTCACTTAACCCACCAATCAGTAATATTATTTTTAAAATTAATTTTTTCTTCCATAGCATATGCAATGTTTAAAATATTTTGTTCATCAAAAGCTTTGCCAATTATCTGTAATCCTAATGGATATCCTTTAGCATCATGGCCTGCAGGTATAGAAATTCCAGGTAAACCTGCTAAATTTACAGGAACAGTAAAAATATCATTTAAATACATTGAAACCGGATCATTTGTTTTTTCACCAATTTTAAAAGCTGAACTTGGAGTGGATGGGGTTAAAATTGCATCTACTTTTTTATAAGCTTCATCAAAATCATTTTTAATAAGTTTTCTTACCTTTTGTGCTTTAAGATAATAAGCATCATAATATCCTGAAGATAAAACATAAGTTCCAATCATTATTCTTCTTTGTACCTCAGCACCAAATCCTTCAGATCTAGTTTTTTCATACATATCAATAAGATTTTCTCCTTCAGCTCTAAAACCGTATTTAACACCGTCGTATCTAGCCAAATTAGATGAGGCCTCTGCTGGTGCTACTATGTAATAAGCTGGTAATGCATAATTAGTATGAGGTAGAGATATATCGATAATCTCAGCACCACAATCTTTTGCATATTCAATACCTTTTTTCCATAGGTCTTCTATTTCTTTAGGCATGCCATCTACTCTATATTCTTTGGGTATTCCTATTTTTTTACCTTTAATATCTTTTGTTAATTCTTTGCTGTACTCGTTTCTTTTAAAGTCTATTGATGTAGAATCTTTTTCGTCATAAGTGCTAATAACTTCCTGCAACAACGTACAATCTTTAACATTTTGCGCCATTGGACCAGCTTGATCTAGGGATGATGCAAATGCTACAATTCCGTATCTAGAGCAACTACCATAAGTAGGTTTTAATCCGACAGTTCCAGTAAATGAAGCAGGTTGTCTTATAGATCCACCTGTATCTGTTCCAATAGTTATTGGTGTTAATTGAGCTGCTACAGCAGAAGACGATCCACCAGAGGATCCTCCTGGAACTAAATTTTTATCAATTGGGTTTTGTACATTACCAAAAAAACTAGTTTCATTAGATGAACCCATTGCAAATTCATCACAATTTAATTTACCCATTAGGATAGCTCCTTCATTCCAAATGTTTTGTGTGACTGTTGACTCATATGTTGGAACAAAGTTATTTAAAATCTTACTACCTGCCGTAGTTCTTAAATCTCTTGTACAAAATAAATCTTTTACTGCCATTGGTATGCCAGGTAATTTTAGATCAAGATTAGGTTTTTCATCAAATTTTTTTGCTTTATTTAAAGCATTTGCATAATCTTCAGTTATATATGCATTCAATTCTTTTGATTTTTCTGATCTTTCAACAAATGCTTTAGTAACTTCACTTGAGGAAAGTTTTTTACATTTTATATTTTCTACTAACTCAGATAATGATTGTTTAGTTATATCTGACATTATTCAATTACCTTTGGTACTACAAAATAATCTTCATTTTCCTTAGGAGAATTTTTTATTACTTGATCTCGTAAGTTTTTACTTTTTACTTCATCTGACCTTAGTTTTAGAGTTGTTTCAGCAACAGAAGTTAATGGTTCAACATTGTCAGTTTTTAATTCGTTAAGTTTTTCAATAAAATCGAAAATTGAATTTAAATCTCCTGCAAGTTTCTCTGCTTTTTTCTCATCTACAGAAATTCTTGATAGTTTAGATATGTGCTTTATTGTTTTAAGATCGATGCTCATATGGTATTTAAATATGTCGCAAACTATCACTTAAGTTTAAAATATACAATATGATCACTATTGAAGAATTCAAAAAAAAACAGTCTGAAACCTCTAGATTGATTGGTTTAGATCTTGGTTCAAAAAGAATCGGTGTATCAATTTGTGATGAAAAACAGTCAATAGCCACACCTTTTAAAACGATCAATAAAACCAATAATGATGATCTAATCAACGAATTAAAAAAAATAATAGAGGAAAACAATATTAAAGGAATTGTCATTGGATATCCAATTAACATGGATGGTTCATTAGGTCCTTCTGCTCAATCAGTAAGTGATGTATCTAAAAATATAGACCAAAATGTTGATGTAGATGTTTGTTTATGGGATGAAAGACTTTCAACCGTTGGTGCATTTAATCTATCCAGTCAACTTGATGTTAATGTTTCTAAGCGTGAAAAAAACATAGATCAAAATGCAGCTGCATTTATTCTCCAAGGAGCTATAGATTATTTAAATAATTAATCCTTGCCATTTAGGGGCTTTATAGCTATAGAGTTAATTTTAATGGCAATTAAAACCAATAAAGCTATTAAAATCTCACAAAAACATCTGTTAGGTATCCAAGATTTATCAGTTAATGATATTAATTATATCCTGGATGAGTCAGAAGCTTTCATAAAATTAAACCAGAGTAAAAATAAAAAAATTGATGTGTTAAGAGGCAAAACACAAATAAACTTATTCTTTGAGCCATCAACTAGAACACAAAGCTCATTTGAACTTGCTGGAAAAAGACTTGGTGCAGACGTCATGTCAATGAATATGGGTAACTCGGCTATTAAAAAAGGTGAAACTTTGATTGATACGGCCATGACCTTAAATGCAATGCATCCTGATATAATTGTGATCAGACATCAAGACTCCGGTGCTTGTAATCTGTTATCTCAAAAAGTTAATTGTGTCGTTCTAAACGCTGGTGATGGTAGACGTGAGCATCCTACTCAAGCGTTATTAGATGCATTAACAATTAGAAATCGAAAAAAAAAAATTCAAGGATTAAAAATAGCTATATGTGGAGACATACTTCATTCAAGAGTAGCTAGATCAAATATTTATCTTCTTACAATGTTAGGAGCAGAAGTTAATATAGTTGCGCCATCCAATCTTATGCCAAAAGAAATTGAAAAATTTGGTGTTAACACTTTTACTGATATGAAAAAGGGTCTCAAAGATTGTGATATTGTAATGATGCTTAGATTACAAAATGAAAGAATGACCAGTTCATATCTTTCATCGAACAGAGAGTACTACGAATATTATGGATTAACACCAGATAAACTTGATCATGCAAAATCAGATGCCTTAATTATGCATCCTGGTCCAATGAATAGAGGAATTGAAATTGATACAAGATTAGCTGATGACATAAACAAGAGTGTAATTAAGGAACAAGTTGAATTAGGTGTTGCTGTAAGAATGGCATGTTTAAAAATATTTTGTGAATAAATGAAAAAACAATACTTTATAAATGCAAACATTATAGATCCTCATAATTCCATAAACGAAAATGGTGGATTAATAATTGGAGAAGACGGAAAGATAGAAGCAATAGGAAAAAAGGTAAATACAAACAATTTACCAACTAGAGAAAAACCTACTGACTTAAAAGGTAAATATATATTTCCTGGTATAGTGGATATGAGAGTTTTTGTAGGCGAACCAGGTTATGAATATAAAGAGAATTTTAGGACTTTAAGTAATGCAGCATTATCTGGAGGAGTAACTTCTGTCGTAACCATGCCTAATACAGATCCAATTATAGATAATGTATCAATTGTAGATTTTTTAAAAAGAAGAGGACGTGATAAGTCTAAAATAAATATCTTTCCTTGCGCATCATTAACTCAAAACACTGATGGCACCAATATGACTGAATTTGGGTTACTAGCTAAAAAAGGAATTATTGCTTTTACTGACGGAGTAAAAACAATTCAAAATACTAGACTTATGTCTAGAATTATGAATTCAGCTAAAGATTTGGGATGTCTTATAATGCAACATGCTGAAGATTATGATTTAGCTAAAAATGGCATGATTAATTCTGGTATTATTGCAACAAAACTAGGCTTATCAAGTATACCAGATATTGCTGAAAGAATCATAATTGAAAGAGATCTTGCTCTCTTAGAAAAAACTAAATGTAGATATCATATATCTCAACTATCAGCTGGAAAATCTGTAGATATAATTAAGGAACGTAAACAAAATGTTAAATTTACTTGCGGCGTATCAATAAATAATCTTTCATTAAATGAAAATGATATTGGAGATTTTAGAACATTTTTAAAATTATCACCTCCACTGAGAAGAGAAGAAGATCGAGAAGCTTTGGTTCAAGGATTAAAAGATAAAACTATTGATGTAATTGTTTCTGACCATAAACCTGAAGATGAAGAATCTAAAAGATTAACTTTTGCGCAAGCTGCAACAGGTGCATCTGGTATTGAAACATTGTTATCTTTAAGTTTAGAATTATTTCATAATGGATCTGTAAAACTTGAAACAATAATTCAAGCTTTAACCTCTAACCCAGCAAAAATACTAAATATAAATAAAGGAAACCTGTCTATTGGTAATGACGCAGATTTTTGTATAGTAGATATCAATAAACCATGGATTGTAAAAAAAGAAAATTTAATCTCTAAATCTAAAAATACTTCAATTGAGGATAAGAAACTTCAAGGAAAAGTAACCAATACATTTGTAAAAGGTAAAGAATTATTTAAAATATAAAAATGGAACTTTTTATAATAGGTATAATCTCATACCTAATGGGATCAATTCCTTTTGGATTAATTTTAACTAAAATATTTTTAAAAAAAGATATTAGAGAGATAGGCTCTGGCAATATTGGCGCAACAAATGCTTTAAGAACTGGTAATAAACTAATTGGTTATTCCACACTAATACTTGATGTATTAAAAGCAGTAATACCTGTTTTATACGTAAAAATTAATTTTCCTGATGCAGTATATATATCAGCTTTATGTGCTTTTATAGGCCATGTGTTTCCTGTTTGGTTAAAATTTAAAGGTGGCAAAGGTGTAGCTACATATGTTGGGATACTTTTTTCTTTAAATATTATTTTTGGTTTAGTATTTGGTGTTTGCTGGTTAATAACTTTTTTTATTTCTAAATATTCATCTTTAGCTTCCTTGATAGGATCACTTTCTATACCTGTTTATATTTTAATTTTGGGGGGTTTAGAAAATGTATTTTTTTACGTAATAATGTTTATTTTGATATTTTTTACCCATAGAGAAAATATTAAACGCTTGAAAAATAAAGAAGAAACTAAGACAAAAATTTATTAATTTGACTATCAAACTCTTTTGAGTAGTTTGTTATTTTATGAATCTAGTCATAGTTGAAAGCCCAGCTAAAGCAAAAACAATTAATAAATATTTAGGTGATAACTATACTGTATTAGCTAGTTATGGTCATATTAGAGATCTTCCTTCAAAAAATGGATCTGTTGATCCTGATCAAAATTTTAAAATGGAATGGGAAGTTGATAGCTTTTCAAAAAAATATTTAAAAGAAATTACTGATGCTGCGAAAGATTCATCAAAAATAATTCTTGCTACTGACCCAGATCGTGAGGGTGAAGCAATAGCATGGCATGTAAAAGAATATTTAGAAGAAAAAAAACTTTTAAAGGATAAAGAAATTGAACGTGTGGTATTTAATGAAATAACAAAAAAAGCTGTCACTCATGGTATTGAAAATCCAAGACAGATAGAGCCATTATTAGTTGATGCATATATGGCAAGAAGAGCATTAGATTATTTGGTGGGATTTAATATATCACCAATACTTTGGACTAAATTACCTGGTTCAAAATCTGCCGGTAGAGTTCAATCTGTTGCACTGAAATTGATTACTGAAAGAGAGCATGACATTGAATTGTTCAAACCTGAAGAGTTTTGGACTTTGAGTATTAATTTTCAGGATAAAAACAAAAGCAGAATTACAGCAAGTATCTCTCAACTTGATGGAGAAAAAATTGAAAAATTTTCATTTAAAAATAAAAAGGAAATTGAAACTGCAATTTCCAATATTAAGTCCAAAAAATTTAACATAAGTGATATTTCCTCCAAAGTTGTTAGCAGAAATCCCTCAGGACCCTTTACTACTTCAACGCTTCAGCAGGTTGCTTCTAGTAGATTGGGTTTTGGTGCATCGAGAACAATGCAAATAGCACAAAAACTTTATCAAGGAATAGAAATTGAGGGAGATACAGTTGGGCTAATTACTTATATGAGAACAGATGGAACTAATTTATCAGCTGATGCTGTCTCTGATTTTAGAAATTTTATTAAAAAAGAATATGGTAACCAATACTTGCCAGAAAATCCAAATAATTACTCAGGAAAAAAAGCAAAAAATGCTCAGGAAGCTCATGAAGCAATAAGACCAACTGATATTAATAGAAATCCAGATTCTGTTAAAAAGTATTTAAGTTCTGACCAGCAAAAATTATATTCTTTAATTTGGTCTAGAGCTCTATCGTCTCAAATGGAAACAGCAAAATTTGATAGAAATACAATAACGATTGAGTCTGAAGACGGCAAAACTATATGTAAATCAAGCGGATCGGTTTTGAGATTTGATGGATTTTTAAAAATTTACTCAAATCAAAGCAAAGAAGATGATGAGCAAATTTTACCTAAGATGTCAAAAGGACCAATTAATATTGAAGCTCTTATTGATGAACAGCATTTCACGCAACCTCCGCCACGATACTCGGAGGCAAGCTTGGTTAAAAAATTAGAAGAGCTAGGTATTGGAAGACCTTCTACTTACGCAAGTATAATTTCAACAATAGCAAATAGAGGGTATGCAGAAATAGTTAATAAAAGATTTTTTCCAACTGACAGAGGTAAATTAATTTCTGCATTTTTGGAAAAACTATTTTCAAAGTATGTGGATTATAATTTTACAGCTGGTCTAGAGGATCAATTAGATGAAATTACCTCAGGTAAAGAAAGTTGGTTAAAAGTTCTAGAGATGTTTTGGAAAGATTTTAATAGCAATGTTTCTGAAGTAAAAGAAAAAAGAACCAGAGAAGTTTTGGATCTTTTAAATGAGAGTTTAGGAGCATTAATATTTGATACTGATAAAGATGGTAATATTGTTAGAAAATGTCAGTTATGTGAAACAGGCTCCCTAAGTTTAAAAAATAGTTTTAGAGGAGGAGCTTTTATAGGATGTTCCAATTATCCAGAGTGTAAATTTACTAGACCATTATCAAAAGCTAAAGCTGCTGCTCAGTCACAACTAGCAGAGCCTAAATTTCTTGGCAAACATGAAAATGGAAATGATATTTTTCTAAAAAATGGAAGGTTTGGTCCTTATCTTCAATATGAGAAAGTTATTGAGCAAAATATTGAGGAAGAAAAACCTAAAAAGAGAAAAAAAACAAAAAAAAATAAATCTGATGTTAATGAATTATTAAAAAACGTATCAATTCCAAAAGGAATTGAGTTGGAAAGTATTGATTTAGATAAAGCTAAATTTTTATGTTCACTTCCTAAATCATTGGGTACCAATCCAGAAAATCAAAAGGAAATTACCTTAAATACAGGTAGATTCGGACCATATTTAAAATGCGAAAATAAATCAGCTAGAATAGAAAATGTTGAAGAAATTTTTTCAATTGGATTAAATAGAGCCATTACATTAATTGCTGAGGCAAAACCTGGAAGAATGTCTTCTTCAATTATAAAAGACCTGGGAGAACATCCTGAAGATAAAAAACCAGTTCGAATCATGAAAGGTCAATATGGACCTTATATTAAATATAAATCTCTAAATGCAACAATACCCGAGGAAAAAGACCCGGTAGAGCTGACAATGGAAGAGGCACTCATACTAATTGAGAAAAGAAGAGAATACGATAAAAATAAAAAATCTAAAAATAAGAAAAAAAAATGAAAAAAATACTAATAACTCTAATTGTCTTTATTTTATCTTCAAGTGTTTCAATTGCTGATGAAAGTGATTGCACAGGAATTAAAAAACTTTCAAAAGAATATCTAACGTGTAAAGCTAAAAATATTAAAGATGGTGCTAATGATATGAATAATAAGATAAAAGAAGGTTCTGCCAATAAAACTGAGCAAATAAAAGAAGGAACAAAAAATATTTTTAAAAAGATTAAAAATAAAATTATAAAAAACTAAATTAATTATGAATTTTGAAAAAAAAATTGCAGAACTTAAAATTTTACTACCAGAAGCAAAACCGCCTGTTGGGTCATATGTTGCAACAAAAATATCTGGAAATCTATTATTTATATCAGGTCAAATTTCAATAGATGAAAATGGTAATTTAATAAAAGGAAAGATTGGAAAAGATTTATCAGTAGAAGAAGGATATAATGCAGCAGAAAGATGTGGTTTAAGTATAATATCTCAAGCAAAAGTAGCTTGTAATGGAGATCTTTCAAAGATTAAATCGTGTATAAAATTAACTGGGTTTGTTAATTCAACAAATGACTTTACTGATCAACCAAAAGTAATTAATGGTGCATCAGATTTAATTGCTACTGTGTTTGGTGATGCTGGGATGCACACTAGAGCAGCTGTAAGTACAAATAGTTTGCCACTCGGTGTATCTGTCGAAGTTGATGCAATATTTGAATTAAATTAATTATCTTCCAATCCCAAAATATTTTATATTTAATTTCTTCATTTGTAGTGGAGAATAGAGATTTCTCATATCAAAAACTTTAAAGTTATTTTTTTTTACTAATTTTTTAAAATTTAATAATTTAAAATCATTCCATTCTGTATGTAGAATAATTAAATCTGCATTTAAACATGCTGTTCTTAAACTGTTTGAGTATTTTACATTTTTTAAATGTTTAAATTCATTCTTCTCACCTGAAGGATCATAGTAGGTAATTTTACAATTTTTTTTATTAAAATAATTTATCATTGGTATACTTGTAGCTTCACGCATATCATCAGTGTTAGGCTTAAATGTAACGCCTAAAAAAGTAATTTTTTTATTTGTTAATTTATCGTTTAAAATAAATTTTACTTTTTCAATTAATGAGAGTTTTCGTGAATTATTTGAGCTAACTACACTTTTTACAATTGACATATTTGTTTTAAATTTTTTACCAATATCAATTAATGCTCGTGTATCTTTAGGGAAACATGATCCACCGTAGGCAGGTCCTGCTCTTAAAAATCTATCTCCAATACGTTGGTCAGAACCCATCCCTAAAGAAACATCTTTGACATCTACACCAGTTTGCTCACATAAATTTGCAATTTCGTTGATAAATGAAATCTTAGTAGCTAGGAATGAGTTTGATGCGTATTTAATTAATTCCGCACCTCTTCGTGACGTATTAAAATAACGGCTTGATTTTTTAATTATAGGCAAATAAAGCGATTTAAGTATTTTGTTTGCTTTTTTGCTGTCTGTTCCAATGATTACTCGATCAGGATAAATAAAATCCCTTATAGCCTCGCCTTCTCTGAGAAATTCTGGATTAGATACGACATCAATAAGTTTTTTATTTTTTAAATTTTTCAATATTTTTTCAATTTTATCTCCAGTTGTAACTGGGACAGTAGATTTGGTTACAATTATTTTATATTTTTTAATTAATTTTTTTAACTCACGCGTAACATTAAATACATATTTTAAATCAGCCGAATTACTATTTTTTTTAGTTGGCGTACCTACGCAAATAAAAATAATATCAGAATTAAAAACTGCTTTTTTAAGATCAGTTGTAAAAAACAATCTTTTTTGTTTATAATTTTTTTTTAAAATTTCCTCTAAACCCGGTTCATATATTGGGACTAATCCTTTATTTAAGGAATTAATTTTATTTATATCACTATCAACACAATAAACTGTATTACCTAAATCAGAGAAACACACTCCACTCACTAAACCAACATAACCAGTACCGATCATACACAGCTTCATAATTTGCCTATTTCTATCGAAGAATTTATATAACCATTCATCGTACCACAGTCCAGATATTTACCTTCAAAATTATGTGCTATAAATTTTTCTTTATCATTTATTAATAGTTGAATAGCATCTGTAATATGCACCTCTTTACCTCTTTTAGGTTTTAAAGATTTAATTTTATTAAAAATTGATCGAGGTAAAATATATCTTCCAATAACTGCATTATTTGACGGAGCTTCTCTTTCAGAAGGTTTTTCCACAACACCATCTATAATAAAGTTTCTATTATTTAATTTTTTATTAATCTTATATATACCCCATCGAGAAACATTATTTTTTTTAACTTTCATAGAAGCCATAACTGAAGCATTGTATTTTTGATGAACTTTAATCATTGCTTTAGAGCAATTTTTTTTAATTATTAAATCATCTGGTAGTAACATTAAGAAATATTTATTTTTTATATATTTTTGTGTTTTAAGAACTGCATCTCCTGTGCCTTTCGGTGTATTTTGAAATACAAACTTAATTTTTTTTTTATATTTAATTATCTTCTTGTACTCATTAATTATTCTGGGGTCTTTCTTTTTTTTAATTATTTTTTTATAAAATTGGTCACTATAAAAATATTTTTTTATCATTAATTTTTTAGAAGAGATTATAAATATAATTTCTTTAATACCTGCTTCAATACACTCGTTTAGAATATACTCAATACCAGGTCTCCCATTAATGGGTAAAAGTTCTTTTGCAAAAACACTTGTTAAAGGAAGTAATCTAGTTCCAAGGCCAGCTAATGGAATAATTGCTTGTTTAATCATTTAAATGTTTTACTTATCTATTATTTTAATACAAATGAAAGTTTTATTAAACAATACAGCATTATTTAAATCATTAAGGCCATTTAATGACTTGGGTTTTGTTCCGACTATGGGTGGAATTCACAATGGTCATTTATCACTTATAAATAAATCAAATAAGCTTTGCGAAAAAACTATTGTAAGTATTTTTATTAATCCAAAACAATTTAATAACAAAAAAGATTTAAAATCCTATCCAAGTAACGTAAAAAAAGATTTAAAAATTCTTAAAAAAAGCAAAAAAGTTGATTTTGTTTATCTCCCAAAATTTAACGATATTTATAAAGATAAAAAAAAATCGAGAATTAAACTACTCGAAAAAGATAAAATTTTATGTGCTAAATTTAGGAAAG
>CACGAU010000011.1 GCA_902571135.1 uncultured Pelagibacteraceae bacterium
TTTTTTTATCATGATCAAAATAAGTGAGATTAACATTAACCATTTCACCCTCTTTAACTTCATTTAAATATTTAGTATTTGTTTCAACAACCATAGTACTTCTATTAAGATCTTTTGCTGCAGTTCCTCCCATTTTAAATTTTTCAAGCGCAACTTCCCATGCTTGATCAAAAACAAGCACATAATAAGCCATGTTCATGTGATTATTGTAATCAACCCATTCTTTTTTGACTTCAAAAGTTTTTAATAACACTTTATGATCTTGTTAATGAAGACTGTAATTCTTGATTTGAAATGTATCCCTTTACATTTCCACTTTTATCAACCACTTCACAATTTGAATCAGAACATACAATTTTTGGCAAAAAATCCTCTATAAATTCATCTTCATTTACTTTTATTAAGTTTGATTTATCTATGTCATTAGCTTGATCAGCAGTTTTCATAATAATTTTTGCCTTGATAACTTTTGCTCTGTTCACATCTTTTACAAAAGCTTTTACATAATCATCAGCAGGGTTCATAATAATTTCCTCGGGAGTTCCTACTTGAACTAATTTTCCAGAGTTTAGTATCCCGATATGATCACCTAATCTTAATGATTCATCTAGATCGTGAGTAATAAATACAATTGTTTTTTTTAGTTCTGCTTGAAGATCAATTAATTGTTTCTGCATATCACTTCTAATCAGAGGATCTAGAGCGCTGAAAGCTTCATCCATTAACATAATATCTGTATCAGTAGCTAACGCTCTTGCTAGACCAACACGTTGCTGCATTCCTCCTGATAATTGAGCAGGGTATTGATTTTCAAAACCAGTTAGACCAACTGCATCAATTTTTTCCATTGAGATTTTATTTCTTTCATCTTCACCTTTCCCTTGCATTTCTAATCCGTAACCAACATTTTGAATTACTGTTTTATGCGGGAACAAACCAAATCTTTGAAATACCATGCTCATTTTATGTCTTCTAAATTCAATGAGCTTATCTTTATCAAGTGACATTACATTCGTGCCCTCAACTAAAATTTCGCCATCAGTTGGATCGATTAGTCTATTTAGATGTCTTATTAGTGTTGATTTCCCTGATCCTGATAAACCCATACAAACAAAGGTTTCTCCTTCTTCAATTTTAAGCGAAACATTATCTAATCCAACGGTATGACCTGTTTGCTCTAAAATTTCATCTTTTGTTGCACCATCTTTTACCATTGGCAGTACAGAGGAAGGGTTATTACCAAAAATTTTGTAAACGTTGTTGATCTCAATTTTTGACATGATGTAATGTTCTAACAGTTACAATCATCATATGTAAAACAAATATTATACAACTTATAATTGTTTTAATAAATAACAGTTGTATTTATTTGCTTTTACTTATTTTTTAAATAAGAATTTTATATATGGCGCAAACAGATAAAGATGTGCGATTAGAGTTGTCTGCTCTATATAGAATTTTACATATGTACGGCATGACCGACCTTGCTAACCAATGTGCAGGGGCAAGATCTGCTGAAGATAAGAATTGTTCTTTCGTTCATCCATATGGAATGTTTTATGAAGAAATTACTGCTTCATCTTTAGTTAAAATTGATCAAAACGGAAAAAAATTAGATTCAGACGGACCTTGGTTAAACGATGGATGTATTAATCTTGCTCAATGGATTTTTAACAAAAGAAATGATGTAAACTTTTATGTTCACGGACATGCCAACGATGTGATGGCAGTTGGTGGCACTAAAGAGGGTTTAATGTATCTCTCACAGGCTGCAGTTTATTTAAATCATCTTGTTGGATATATTGATTATGAATTTGTTGAGGACAAAGAATTTGGAAGCAAATTTGAAAACCTAATTAGCAAACACGACATTTTGATTACTAGAAATCATGGATATTACACAGTAGGAAAAACTGCAGCAGAAGCATTTTTCAGAGCTTATTATCTAGAGCAAGCATGTTCAGTTCAGGTGAAAAATCTTGCTATGGGTTTAAATAAACATGAAATAGATAAACAAAAAGCTGCATATTTCTGGGAAAACATGAGTGACTCTGATGATTATAATTATGATGGAAAAACAGAGTGGGCTGCTTTATTAAGAAAATTAGAGAGAGAACATTCAAATTATAAAAATTAATGGAACAAAATTTTACAATTAAAAATATAACTAAAAATTCTACAAATTTAGAAGTTGACTGGAGCGATGGAAAAAAAAGTAAATTTAATTATTTATGGCTAAGAGACAATTGTCCAACTGCACACGATAAAGACTCACGTCATAGAATGTTTAATATTTTAAAAGTATCAAACAATATTAATCCAAAAAAATTTGCAGTAAATAATGAAGGCAAGCTTGAAATTGAATGGAGTGAAGGAGACCACGTAAGTTATTATGATCAAAATTGGTTAAGAGAAAACTGCTATACAATAAAAAATAATTTAGAATATAAATCACCATATCAACTTTGGGACAATTCTTTACAAAATGACCTGAATTCAATTGAGATTGAACATGATGAAATTATGAGTTCAGATGAAGGGCTTGTCAGATGGTTAGAACTTTTACATCATACTGGAATTGCTATAGTAAAAAATGCTCCAACTGAAAATAATTCTGGCTTTAAAATTTTAAATAGAATTAGCCATACTAGGGAAACTTTTTTTAAAACACCTTTTGAAGTAATTAACATTCCTAAACCAAATAATTCTGCTTACACAGCACATGCCTTAAGAAATCATATGGATTTACCTTGGTTTGAAACACCACCTGGTTATCAATTTCTTCATTGTTTAGTTAATTCTGCAACAGGAGGAGACTCGTCCGCTGTAGATGGCTTTGCAGTTGCAGATTATTTAAGAAAAAATGAGAAAGAAATATTTGATACGCTAGTAAACGTTCATTTAAAATTTAGAGACATGGATTATACACAAGAGTCTGTTAGAAGTTATTACGCACCCGCGATATCTCTAACAAAAGATAATGATTACCATGATATTCGGTTTAGCGTAGCAACCATGGATGCTTTAGACTGTCATCCTGATTTGATGGATAAAGTTTACAAAGCTCATCACCGATTTGGAAATTTGCTTCATGATGATCAATTCCAGATTAAATTTAGATTAGGACCAGGTGATATTTTTTCTTTTAACAATAGACGATTATTACACGGCAGAACCGAATATGATCCAAACTCAGGACATAGACATTTACAAGGTTATTACATGGATCGAGATGAAATTATTGGAAGACTAAGATATTTAAAAAATTCGCTTAATTCCAACCAGTAACATTTTTTACTTCAAGGTATTCCTCAAGACCCCAAACACCTCCTTCTCTCCCATTACCTGATTGTCTGTAACCACCAAATGGAGTTCCGGCATCTGCTCCATTTCCATTAATATAAACACAGCCTGATCTTAATTTTTTAGCAACTCTATGTGCTTTCTCTCTATCTTCAGTTTGCAAATAATTTCCAAGACCATAAGAAGTATCATTTACAATATTGACTGCCTCATCTTCAGTTTCAAAGGGAATTATAGATAATACAGGTCCAAAAATTTCTTCTTTAGCAATTCTCATTTCATTAGTTACATCTGTAAATATAGTTGGTTTGATGAAGTACCCTTTGTTCAAACCGTTTGGTAACTCAGGTCCACCTGCTGCAAGAGTTGCACCTTCAGAAATTCCACTTTCAATAAGATTTATAATTTTATCATATTGAACTTTAGAGATGACTGGCCCTATATGATCTCCTTTTTTTGAAGCTTGATCTACTTTAATTTTGTTTGCTTCATCTACTGCTTCTTTAACAGCTCTTTCATAAATTGATTTCTCAACCAGCATTCTTGTTGGGGCATCACAAGATTGACCCGAATTACTCATTACATTTCTAATACCATCTCTTACTGCATCTTTATAACTATCTGCAAAAACAATATTTCCACCTTTACCACCCAATTCAAGACAAACTCTTTTGATTGTTTCTGCAGCGTTTTTTGAAATTAATTTTCCTGCTCGTGTTGAACCTGTGAAAGAAACCATATCAATATCAGGGTGGCTTGAAATGTGGGTTCCTACTCCTGCACCGTTTCCATTTACTAAATTAAATACACCTTTTGGAAAACCTGCTTCATCAATCATTTCTGCAAATAGCATTCCAGAAATAGGAGCAATTTCTGATGGTTTTAAAATCATTGTACATCCAGTTGCGAATGCAGGAACTACTTTCAAAGCAATTTGATTAATTGGCCAATTCCACGGTGTGATTAATCCACAAACTCCAATTGGCTCATAATAGATATGATTATTTGATTTATTATCAAAGTGTTCATCAAATTTAAAATTTTTTAATCTTAAAATAAAATCATCTAAATGATCTTTCCCTGAAGCTGTTTGAACATCTGTTGCCCAATCCATTGGTGCACCCATTTCAAGAGAAATAGCCTCAGCCATTTCAATAAATCTTTTTTTATAAACTGATGATAATTTTTCAAGTAAACTGAGCCTTTCTTCCTTACTAGTTTCTTTCCAAGTATCAAAGGCATTTTTTGCTGATTTAACTGCTAAATCTGTATCCTCTTTTGAACCTAAAGAAATAACTGCAAACGGGTCTTCATTGCATGGATTAATTACGTCAAAATCATTTTTTTTAATTGGATCAACCCACTGACCATTTATGTAAAATTTTCTTTTATCTAACATTTTTTATCTTAACACATTAATTAAATTTCATATCCTTTTTCCTCAGGTTCACTATCAACTAACTCATCAGGAAAACCATTAGCTCTAAAATTAATATTATTTAAATCCTCCATCCTTTTCACAATCATTGATGACCAAGCTCTGGAACCATATTTTTTTTGACCATCTTTAAAAATTTCAACTATTCGTGGAGAAATTTCTAAAGGAGCATTCAGTTTTTTTGCAAGATTGTCAAATAGACTTGTGTCTTTTAAAACCAAATCCATAGTAAAATTTATATTATAAGATCCATTTAATATAACCTGACTTTCAGTTTCATGCACAAATGAATTACCAGAGGAAATAGCAATTCCTTTATAAGTTTTTGCTAAATCTAAATTAGATTTTTTTGCTACAGTCCAAGCCTCACCTAATGCAACTAAATGTGCAGATGCTAGATAATTTGTAATTACTTTTAATACACTTGCTGATCCAAGTTCACCAGTATGCAATATTTTTCTCCCCATAACAGTTAATGCAGGTAAAATTTTTTCAAATGCTTTTCTTTCTCCACCCACGAATATCGCAATATTACCTGTTGCTGCTCTATGACATCCACCACTCACAGGTCCATCCAAAGGGATAGCTTTTTTTTCTATTACTTTTTTCCCAAGTCTTTTAACTTCATTTTCATCTGTGGTACTCATTTCTAGCCAAATTTTCTTTTCTGATAAACCATTTAGAATTCCATCTTCACTTTCCATAACTTCTGCAGAAACCTTAGGAGAAGGAAGAGAAGTAATGATTAAATCAGATTGTTCAGCTAATTCTTTTGGAGACTTTGCAACTTTAGCACCTAAGTCTTTCAAAGAATTTGTTAAAGTTTCATCTAAATCTCTTACTCTAAGATCAAAGTTATTTCTTAATAAACTTCTCGCAAGTTTTCCTCCAACATTACCTAAACCGATAAATCCAATTTTCATTTTATTTCCTCTTCTTTTTTGTTTTTTGTAAATACAATTAAAATCACACCAACTATGATTATTGCACCACCTATAAATAATTCTGGAGTTGGTTTTTCTCCTAAAAGAAAAATAGCAGCTAATAAACCTGTTGGTGGTATCCCCATAGTAACAATTGGAAGCACTTTATAAAGTGGGTTATTTTTTAAAACATAATAGAAACAACCGTATGTAATTGGTTGCATAATGAAACCTATATAAATTGCAATAATCCAATGATCAAATTTTGCATTTGTTAAATAATTAATTGTGTTTCCATCAATTATTGCAGATAGCATCACTAAGATTGGTCCAGAGAATAAGGCTAACCAAGCAACTAACGCTAAAGGATTTATTTCTTTACTCAAAGGTTTAACCATAACTTGCCCAAGAGCCCATACAGCCGAACCTAAAATCGTAAGTCCAATTCCAATAAATTTTCCATCCAAGTTAGGAGATCCGGTTAAAATATAAACACCAACAAAAGCGATAGCTATACCAATCAAAGCTCTAATAGTTGGTTTTTCTTTAAGTATGAAGTAAGCAAAAATAACTCCAAATGGAACTTCTGTTTGAACCAAAAGAACTGCTGCAGATGCATCAATTAAATCTAACCCTGAATAAGTAATGCTATATTGTAACGTATTAGCAACCAATGATGCAGTAAAAATTCTTTTTAAATATCCTTTTGGTATTGGAAACCACCATATCAACAATAACGCTGCAAAAGTAAATCTGATACCCATCAAAAGAATAGGAGGAAAAGATTCAAATGCTGGTTTAGCTATTACAAAACCAAAGCCTAAAAAAATAGGCACCAAGGATGCTACGAAAGTATCTTTTATATTCATACCTATTTTTTATATTAATGATTATTAAAGAACTTCTGATATATTCACCTTTTAAAATATGAATTCAACAAAAATAGATCCTAAATATATTACCAAATCAAATCCAAGAATTGGACTTATTGCGCTTGCAAGTGATTTTATGATTGAAAGAGATTTTATAAACGTAATTAAAGATAGAGAAGTTGATTTCTTTGTAAATCGTATTGAATGTTATAACCCGCTAACAAAAGAGAATTTGATTAAAATGTCAAACAAAGTTACCGAGGTAACAAAAGATATATTGCCTGATCAGGATATTGATTGTGTAGTATATGGTTGCACATCTGGGACAATAGCTGCTGGTTATGAATCAATTGAAAAAAAAGTAAAAGCTGCAAAACCTATGGCGGAAGTAACAACTCCTAGCACTGCAGCAATCAAAGCTTTAAAGAAATTAAATATAAATAAAATAAGTCTATTTACACCTTATAGCAAAAAACTTAACGATGAGGTTCTAGAGTATTTTAAAGACGAAGGGTTTGAAGTTACGTCAAATTCTTACTTTGATATAGAAGCTGATTACGATATTGGGAAAGTTGATCAGAATTATTTATATAATGTTCTATCTGAAATAGATTTAAATGGGGCAGAAGCACTCTTTGTTTCTTGTACCGCTTTACCAGTGTTGCCAATTATTGATAAATTAGAGAAAAAATTAAATACTACAGTTTTATCTAGCAATCAGGCTTTAATTTGGGATACGCTTGTTAAAATAAATAAAAATAACTCTGTCGAGGGATTTGGTAAATTATTTAAACAAAATTAATGTTGTTCACAAAAGAAGAATATAAACAAAGATTAACAAAAGTTAAAAAAATGATGCAAGAAAAAGGCATCGATCTTTTAATCTCACATGACACTAATAACATGAATTACCTAACAGGTTATGATGCTTGGTCTTTTTATTATGCTCAATGCGCAATTGTTCATATAGATGCAGAAGAGCCTCTATGTTTTGTTAGGGCTCAAGATGCAGGTGGCGCATATATTAAAACTTATTTAAAGGATGAGAATATTTTAGTTTATGACGAAAACTATATTCATACATGGCCAAAACATCCTTATGATAATTTGGTACAGATTATAAAAGAAAGAAAATGGGACAAGTTATGTATTGGCTTAGAAATGGATGCACATTACTTCACTGCGTTTTGTTATGAAAAAATAAAACAGGGATTACCCAATGCAAAAATTAAAGATAGCGATCGTCTAGTTAATTGGGCAAGGTTAGTAAAATCAGATGCTGAAATAGGTTTTATGAAATCTGCTGCAAAAATTTCTGAAAAAGGAATGAAAACTGCTATGGAAGTTATTAAACCAGGTGTCAGACAGTGTGATGCAGTTGGTGAAATTCAAAAAACTTTATTTTATGGAACCGAGGAATTTGGAGGAGAATATTCTAGTATTGCAACATTACTTCCAACAGGGAAAGGTACTTCAGCTTCACATTTAACAGCAACACAAGATAAATTTGTGGAAGGTGAGGCTACAATTATTGAATTATCTGGGGTTTATAAGAGATATCATGCTCCAATGGCTAGAACAGTTCTGCTTGGAAAACCCAATCAATTAAAGATTGATACAATGAACAAAACAATTGAAGCTTTAAATGCTGGTATAAGTCAAATTAAACCTGGGAATACAGCAGATGATGTTGCACAAGCTTTTTGGAAAATCTTAGATAAATATGGAATAGAAAAAAAATCTCGAACAGGTTATTCAATTGGAATTGGTTATCCTCCTGATTGGGGAGAACATACTCTTAATATTTATAAGGGAGATATGACAGTTTTAGAACCTAACGTTTGTTTCCACATGATAGCGGTAATGCAGTTTGGTGATTGGGGTGTTGAAGCATCTGAGGCTATAAGAGTTACAGAGAATGGATCAGAATTGTTCTGTAATTTTCCAAAAGAGCTTCATATTAAGAGTTAATTAGCTATTGAAATCTATTTACACAAATGTTTTATATGCACCTTTATGTCTAAAAATCCAGAATTTGTAAAATTCGACAAGGTAGATAAAAGTTATGACGGTAAAGTTCTTGTCGTCAAAGATCTTCAATTAGATATTGCAGAAGGTGAATTCATAACAATGCTTGGTCCGTCTGGTTCAGGTAAAACAACATGTTTGATGATGTTGGCAGGTTTTGAAACTCCAACGAATGGTGAAATTTTATTAGATGGAAATATAATTTCGAATATTCCACCTCATAAAAGAGGAATTGGAATGGTTTTTCAAAACTACGCTTTGTTTCCACACATGACAGTTTATGAAAATTTAGCTTTTCCTCTAAGAGTAAGAAAAGTTGAAAAAGATGAAATTGATAAAAAAGTTGATAAAGCATTATCAATGGTTTCTCTAAATGGTTTTGAGTCTAGAATGCCAGCTCAACTTTCAGGTGGTCAACAACAACGTGTGGCAGTTGCTAGAGCTTTGGTATTTGACCCTGCAGTCGTTTTAATGGATGAACCTCTTGGGGCACTAGACAAAAATTTAAGAGAGAGCATGCAATATGAAATTAAACATATTCATGAAAGCATCGGTGTAACAGTTGTATATGTAACTCATGATCAAAGTGAGGCATTAACTATGTCAAATAGAATTGCAGTTTTCAATGATGGAAAAGTTCAACAGTTATCAGATCCAGCTGAGCTTTATGAAAAACCTGTTAATTCTTTTGTTGCTGAATTCATAGGTGAGAACAATACCTTTAATGGTGAAGTTGCGGATATAGATAAAGATAAATGTAAAGTTAAATTAGCAAACTCAGAGATACTAGCAAACCCAATATCTGTTAAGTCAAAGGGAGAAAAAACAACTGTATCATTGAGACCTGAGAGAGCTTTAATAAATCCTACCGATAAAATGGATAACATGTTCACTGGAAAGATTGAGGAAGTAATTTATCACGGTGATCATACTAGAGTTAGGCTTAATCTTTTAGGAAGTTCAGAATTTATTCTTAAAGTGCCTAATAGCACATCTAATTTAGAGCTTAAAGTCAGCGAAGATATAAATATTGGTTGGAATAGTGTTGATGCAAGAGCACTAGACCCAAAATAATCTTCAATTAAAAATTACATATATCAACGACAAAATCAGCTGTTGACTTCACTTTAGCTATTTGTTGTACTTTTACTTATATAAATTAATTTATATCAACGTTTAAACGGAGGAATAATGAAAAAACTAAGTAAATTATTACTAGCTCTTTCTTTTGTACTTTCAATAACTTCATCAGCATTTGCAGTTACAGTAGCATCATGGGGTGGAGCTTACACAGAGTCTCAAAAGCTTGGGTATGGTGATCCTACTGCTAAAGCTCTTGGAATAGAAATCAACTGGGTTGACTATTCTGGTGGTTTATCAGAAATCAAAGCACAAAAAGAAGCGGGTGCTATAACTTGGGATATCATAGACTTATTTGCATTCGATACTATTAATGGATGTGATGAAGGTTTATTTGTTAAATTTGATTTTGACAAAGACTTCCCAGCTGCACCAGATGGAACTCCTGCAAGTGAAGACTTCTTCACAGGAATGCCAAGTGAATGTGCTGTAGGTAACATTTTATATTCTTGGAACTATGCTTTTGATACAAGAGCATTTGATGGTAAAGAGCCTAAAACAATTAAGGATTTCTTTAACACTAAAAAATTTCCTGGAAAAAGAGCAATCTACAAAAGTGCTTTAACTAATTTAGAAATCGCTTTAGCTGCTGACGGTGTGAAGTTAGGAGACGGCGGAACTAGAGTATACAGAAAACTTTTAAGCGAAGGTGGAATTGACAGAGCTATGAATAAAATCAAAGCTCTTTGCCAAGATCCTAATGGTGGATGTGTATTCTGGTCTGCAGGTGCTCAACCACCTGAACTATTAGTTGCTGGTGAAGTTGTAATGGCAACTGGCTGGAACGGAAGATTCTTTAACGCTGAAGTAGGTGAAAATGCTCCAATTAAACAAGTATGGGATGGTCAAGGTTTAGACTATGAATATTTCGCACTTGTTAAAGGTGGACCAGATGAAGCAAATGCTAAAAAAGCTTTAGCTATGATGACTAACACTGAGATGTTAGCAGGTAGCGCGAAGTACATTGCATATGCTCCATGGAGAAAATCTTCTCTTGATGTAATCACTGCTGGTGAGCCATGGTACAAAGATGGCAAAACTAACATGATGCCTCAAATGCCTACTGCTCCTGCAAACACTAAAAACTATTTCTTAGTAGACCCATTCTTCTGGGCTGATTATGGAACAGAAATTGGTGAGAAGTGGGAAGCAATGAAAGCAGGACTATAATTTCAGTTTTAAACACTGAATTTATATAATATATTTAGGGCGGTTATTTATAGCCGCCCTATTTTTTTATGAGCTCTGAAACAAAACAAATTTTAACAACTGACGGAATACCCCTAGAGGTCAGTTTAAAAAAAGCAGAAAAGAAGAATAAAATAAAAGCATTTCTTCTTGTTGCTCCATTACTTTTATTTTTAGTAATTACTTATGTCTTACCTATAGGAGAGATGTTTAGCAGAAGTATAGACGATAAAATGATCACAAATATGCTTCCTAAAACGTTTAAAGAAATGGAAACGTGGGACGGAAAAGAATTACCACCGGAGGAAGTTTTTGCTGGTTTTTATTATGATTATAAAGCTCTTGTTGAGAAACAAGAACATGGAAAACTCGGTCAAAGGTTAAATAAAGAAAAGAATGGTTTTAATTCGACAACAAAAAGACTCTTTAGAAACATTAAAAGAAAAAAAATTGATGAGTCTATAAGTATAAAAGAACAAATGATTAAAGTGCATCCAAATTGGAATAAGGTAGAATATTGGCAGGCGATCAAAAGAACTGCTCCACCTTACACTTTGGCTAAATATCTTAAAGGTATGGACATGTATTACGCTCCAGATGGAAGTGTTGCTCAAGTGGATGAGGATAGAAGAATTCATAGAATCTTATGGCTAAGAACTTTAGAAATTGCATTTTTTGTAACTTTATTCTGTTTTTTAATGGGATATCCAATCGCACATTTGCTTGCAACATTACCAATGAAATATTCAAACCTATTAATGATATGTGTTCTACTTCCTTTCTGGACTTCATTGTTAGTTAGAACTGCAAGCTGGATGATTTTGCTCCAGCAACAAGGAATAGTAAACGATTTTTTTGTCATGATAGGTCTAGTGGCTGACGATAGCAGGCCAGAGATGATGTATAATAAAGTAGGGACCTATGTTGCGATGACCCAAATACTACTGCCATTTATGGTTCTCCCACTTTATAGTGTTATGAAAACCATCTCTCCTAGCTTAATGAGAGCAGGTAAGTCGTTGGGCGGAACACCTTTCGTAGCATTTTGGAAAGTATATTTTCCATTAACAATCCCAGGAATTGGAGCAGGATGTTTATTAGTGTTTATTTTAGCAATTGGTTATTACATTACTCCTGCGTTAGTAGGTGGAGCATCAGGAACTTTAATTAGTAATCAAATTGCATTTCATATGAAACAAACTTTAGATTGGAGTTTTGCATCTGCAATGGGATTAATGCTGCTTAGTGGTGTATTAGTAATTTACTGGATTTATAATAAATTAGTTGGAGTAGATAATATTAAATTAGGATAATTATGGCATTACCAAGTTATACAGAAACAAGATATAGAATTTGGCATTATTTTTATATTTCTATTTGTGCTTTTGTATTTTTCTTTTTAATAGCGCCTTTGTTTGTAATTTTTCCACTGTCTTTCAATGCAGAAGAGTTTTTAGTTTTTTCTGAAGGAATGAAAAATCTAGATCCAGATGCATTTTCTTTAAGATGGTATAAAGATATGATTTATGGAACTAAAAATCCTTGGGGATTAGCTGCAAAAAATAGTTTTATTATTGCAATATTTGCAACTATTGGTTCAATAATTTTAGGTACTTTAGCTGCTTTAGGTTTGAGCAGTAGGCATATGCCATACAAAGGAATTATAATGGCTACTTTAATTTCACCAATGATTGTTCCATTAATTATATCAGGTGTTGCAATATTTTTCTTTATGGCAAAGGTTGGTTTGGCCGCAACACATACCGGTATAGTATTAGCACATATAATTTTAGGTACACCATTTGTTGTGATTACTGTAACAGCAACACTCTCTGGTTTTGACCATAGTGTAACAAGGGCCGCAGCAAGCTTAGGTAGCAATCCAGTAAACACATTTATGAAAATTACTCTTCCATTAATATTACCTGGTGTTATTTCAGGAGGATTGTTTGCTTTTGTAACTTCATTTGATGAAGTTGTAGTTGTCTTGTTTTTAGCAGGTTTAGAAAACACAACTATTCCTGTACAGATGTGGACTGGATTAAGAGAGCAATTAAGCCCAACCATTCTTGCTGTAGCTACATGTTTAATTATTTTATCAACTTTAATACTTGTAACTGCTGAACTATTAAGAAGAAGATCTGAGCGACTAAGAGGAATAAATAGATAATTTACCCAAATAATTTAATCATATATAGAAGTTGGTATGGAAATTAAAAAAGTTGTTGTCATTGGTTCTGGTACAATGGGTAGTGGGATAGCTGCCCACTTATGTAATGCAGGTGTACCAGTTACTCTTTTGGATTTAACTACTGAAATCAGCGAAAAAGCTAGAGAAAGAATTCATAAATCTAGACCTCCTTTGCTAATAGATAAAAGTAAAATTAACAATATTAATGTTGGAAATATTGAAGAAAATTTTGAAGCAGTAAAAGATGCAGATTGGGTGGTAGAGGCAGTAGTAGAAAGAATTGATATTAAACATAATATTTATGAGAAGATATTTAAGAATAGAAAAAAAGGTGCAATAGTTTCATCAAATACCTCATCAATCCCAATTAAAATTTTATCAGAAAAACTAAATGACGAAGAAAAAAAAGATTTTTGCATCACTCACTTTTTTAATCCCGTCAGGTATATGGGGCTGTTAGAAATTGTTAAAAACGAAAATAACGACTTAAATAAGATTAATTCTTTAAAGAAATTTTGTGAAGTTGAGCTTGGTAAAGGAGCTATAATCTGTAATGATACCCCAGGGTTTTTAGGTAATAGAATTGGTGTCTACGCTATGCAGGTTGCTATGACGGAAGCATTCAAAATGAAACTTTCAATAGAAGAAGCTGATGCAGTTTTTGGTAGACCGATGGGCATACCCAAAACGGGAGTATTTGGATTGTATGATCTAATTGGAATTGATTTGATGGCTGATGTATTAAAAAGCTTTATTAAGGAACTTTCAGATAAAGACGAATTTCAAATTGTTGCAAAAGAAATCCCATTAGTAAAAAAATTAATTGAGACAGGCTACACAGGGCGTAAAGGAAAAGGTGGCTTTTATAGAATGAATAAAAGTGGAGATCAAAAAATCTTAGAAGCAATTAATTTAGAAACAGGAGAGTATTCGGCAACGAAAAAAATAGATTTAGGAATCGAAACTGTTGACATTAATAATTTAATAAATCGAAAAGATAAGTTTGGTGAGTATGCTTGGATTGTAATTTCAAAAATAATTAAATATGCATCTTCACTTGTTCCAGGAATTACGGATAAGTTTAATGATATTGATGAAGCTATGAGACTTGGTTTTAATTGGGCAATGGGTCCTTTTGAAATGTTAAAATCTATAGGGATAAAGAATTTCTTTGAAAGAATTGATAACTTTGAAAATAATAAATTTTTAGAAAATTTATCAAAAACAAAAAATGAAAATTTCTACGGAGAAAGACAAATTTATACAGACATTCAAACTTTAGGAAAAATAAGACCATCAGCAATTAAACTGGATAAAAATAATTCAGCTGAAATTCATCGATTTAAAGATTTTAATATTGTTGAATTTACAACAAAAGCTTGCGCATTAGATTATGACTCAATGGATGCACTGAAAAATGCAACTGACAAACCTTTAATAATAATTAATGAAAGCATGCAATTTTCAGCAGGTGTAAATTTAAGTTATACTATGAATTTTGCTGACAAAGGAGATTTTAAATCAATTGAAAAATTCATTAAGTATTTTCAAGATACCTGTAAAACTTTAAAATACTCTAATTACCCGGTTGTATCAGCTCCCTCTGGACTTACACTTGGAGGAGGCTTTGAGGTTTTAGTTCAAAGTAATTTTGTTGCCTCACACACAAATTTAGTCATTGGATTAGTTGAAACTATTGTTGGATTAGTTCCAGCAGGCGGGGGATGTAAGGAAATGTTGTGGAGATGGTCACAAACAGAAGAAGCAAAATCAGATCCGGATTATGCACCACTAAAAGTTTTTGATATTATTGGTTATGCTAAAACAGCTACATCTCCAATCGAGGCTGAGCCATTAAAGTATTTAACACCACAAGACAAAAAAATAATGAACAGAAACAGTCTTTTTGAGGAATCAAAAAATTTAATTGATCAAAATAATGATTTTGTTCCTCCAGAAGAGTGTAAATTCAAACTTTCTGGAAAGCCGTTGAAAGATAAAATGGTTAAGGTTTTAGAGAAATTATATAACGAAAAGGTAATTTTAGATCATGGTATGCATGTTGGAACTGAACTTGCAAATGTTTTAAGTGGTGGAGATACCACTATTGAAAAAGTATTGTCAGAGGATGATTTGTACAAATTGGAACTAGACTCTTTTATGAGGTTGATAGAAACAAAACAAACTCAAGAAAGAATTAAACACACATTATCGACAGGTAAACCTTTAGTTAATTAGAATTAAACATTCTAAAGGATTTAATATAATCAGGTCTTAAAACATAAATTGCTTTATTACCTGTTTTAATTTTAGTTAAAATATCTAAACCGTAAACTACTTTACCAATTGGAGTATACTCCCCTTGATAAATTGGAATTTCTTTCAATGTAATAAAGAATTCACTATCCTCTGTATCAAATTCTGTTGCTCTAGCAAAACCAACACTACCCTCTGTAAATTTAAAATCATTGCTCAGTTCTGAATTTAACAATCCTAATCCAGACTTTCCGCTACCAATTTTTGAATAATCTAAATTATTTATATTTCCATATTCAATATCACCAGCTTGTACAAAAGTATTTTCTGAAACTTTATAAAACGCAGAACCATCATACATTTTTTGTTCAATTAAAATTTTAAATCTTTCTACTGCTTTAGGGGAAATATCTGGATAAAGTTCAATTATTACATTTCCACACTCAACATTCATTACTGCAATATTATTTGGTTCGTTAAAATTAAGTTTACTTAAATTATTTTTTTCAACAAATAGACATTTATTTTTTAATAAAAAAAAAGATGTAAAAGCAAAAATTGAAAGACCAATTAAAAATATAAATAAAATTTTTTCTGATTTCGAGGCTTTAACAGTTTTGATCATAAAATATTTTTATCTATTTTAGCTAAGTTTGATTTTATAAAATTCACTTTATTATTAAGAATTTTGTCACTATTAATTTTATCTTCAATTGTTTCTTTATCAGTCATTAAAAATGAAAAAATTTCTGCCATATCTTCAGATGGAATAGATTTAGAATACTCTGTTAAAAAACCATCAGTTTTTTCATATAGATCTAAATTTAACCTATCAGAACAAGTTGAACATTCAGCATAATTAAATGACATTAGATTAAAAGAAGAAAATTTATCCTCATCAAAATATTCAATGTGAGTATTTTGAATCATGTGAAAAATTTCATGGTGTATCATTCTTTCAAAATACTTTTTATTAAAATTAATATCTAAAATTAAGGTTCTGTTCTTATTATCTGGTATTCCTCCAGTATTAATGTCAGAGATGAATAAATTTTCACAAAATACAATATATTTTAATTTTATCTTATTAAGAAAATTAGAATTATATCGATTAAGATTTTTTTTAATTAATGGAAATTTTATATTTAAATTATTTATATTAACTTTGTCGCAAGTAATGTTCTTATTTACACCAATCTTAAAATTACCTTTAGCACTTAAATAACGAATATTATTATCGTTTTTTAATTGATAAATTTTTAAATTTGGAATTTTTATTAGATTATAAATTTCATCAGCATTTACATGCGAAATATGAAAAATAAGAATAAATAAAAATAAAATTTTCATTAAATTATTATAGACGAATTAGATGAGATAATATTATCTTAGATTATTAAAAAATGAAAAAAGAAAGAAACAAAAATCCAATTCAACCAGTCAGTGGAACTAAAGTTCCAAGATTTGCTGGCCCAAGTACTTTTGCAAGACTACCTGAGCTAAGAGATGTGGAAAGTTGTGATGTTGCAATTGTTGGAATTCCGTTTGATGCTGGCACAAGTTATCGACCTGGAGCAAGATTTGGTCCACAAAGCATCAGACAAGCTTCTAGACATTTGAGAACTAATTATCATCCTAATTATGATGTTGAGCCTTTTAAAATCCAACAAGTTGCTGATGCTGGTGATATCGCTTGCAACCCATTTAGTATTGATGAAGCAATTAAACAAATAGAAGTAGGTGCAACAGATTTATTAAATAAGGTTGGAGGAATTATAAGTTTAGGTGGAGACCATACTATTGCAGTTCCTTTATTGAGAGCGATTAATAAAAAAAATAAGGGCCCTGTATCTTTAGTTCATTTTGATGCTCATCTAGATACTTGGGATACTTATTTTGGAGCACCTTATACACACGGAACTCCATTTAGAAGAGCAAGAGAAGAAGGATTGTTTTTAGACGATGCCTCAATGCATGTTGGAATTAGAGGACCACTTTATAGTAGGGATGATATTAAAAATGATGAAAGTTTTGGATTTAAAATAATTCATTGTGATGAGTTTCAAACAGAAGGAACTGATAAAATAGCAGAAAGAATTAGAAAAAGAGTGGGAGATAATCCTCTATACTTATCAATTGATATTGATGTTTTAGATCCTGCATTTGCTCCAGGTACTGGGACACCAGAAATTGCAGGGATGACTACAAGAGAAATGGTGAATGTTTTAAGAGGTTTGTCTGGATTAAATTTAGTTTCAGCTGATGTTGTTGAGGTTTCTCCAGCATATGATCATGCGGAAGTAACTTCTTTAGCAGCAGCAACTATTGTTTATGAATTAACTAATTTATTTGCAAAAACATAAAGAAAGGATAACGTCATAATATGTTAGACAAAAAAAATTTTTATATTAATGGAGCGTGGGTTAAGCCAAATAGCTCTGAGGAAATTAAAGTAATTGATCCTGCTACAGAAGAAAATTGTGCAGTAATTACTTTAGGGAACAAAGCTGATGTTGATAATGCTGTTAATGCAGCTAAAGATGCTTACGAGTCTTGGGCCTTTTCTTCTAAGGAAGAAAGAATTGAATTATTGGAAAAACTTTATGAAAATTATAAGAAAAGATGGGCAGATATTGCAGAAGCTATAACTCTTGAAATGGGTGCTCCAAAAGATTTTGCAACAAAATTACAAGCAGGCACAGGAGCAAGTCATATTAAATCATTTATTAGATATTTAAAAAATTTTGAATTTGAAAAACCATTAGGAGAGCACGCTCCTAATCAAAGATTAATTTATGAACCAAAAGGTGTTTGTGCATTAATAACACCATGGAATTGGCCAATGAACCAAGTTTGTTTAAAAGTAATGCCAGCAATAGCTGCGGGTTGCACAATGGTTTTAAAGCCATCAGAATTAGCACCACTCTCTTCAATGATACTTGCTGAAATTATTGATGAAGTAAAATTTCCAAAAGGTGTGTTCAATTTAGTTAATGGTGATGGAGCAATAACAGGTGATGCTCTTACAAGTCATCCAGATATTAATATGATTTCTTTTACAGGATCAACAAGAGCAGGAGCTTTGATTTCACAAAATGCTGCTAAAGATTTTAAAAGAGTAAGCTTAGAATTAGGTGGTAAGGGAGCAAATATAATTTTTAAAGATGCTGATCCAGAAGCTATTGAAAGGGGTGCTTTAAGATGTTTTAGAAATTCTGGACAATCTTGTAATGCACCAACAAGAATGTTGGTTGAAAAATCAATGTATGATGAGGCTATTGAGAGATTAAAAAAATATACTGAAAACTTTGAAGTTGGAGATCCAAAAAAAGAGGGTGAACATATAGGTCCAGTTATTTCAGAAACTCAATACAATAAAATACAAACTTTAATCCAAAAAGGAATAGATGAAGGTGCAAAATTAGTTGCTGGAGGAACAGGTAAACCTGATGGATTAGACAAAGGTTACTTTGTTAAGCCAACTGTTTTTGCAGATGTAAATAATAATATGGATGTTGCAAGAACAGAAATTTTTGGACCCGTTTTATCTGTTATTCCTTTTGAAACAGAGGAAGATGCAATTAAAATAGCAAATGATACTGCTTATGGATTAACAAATTATATACAAACCCAAGACTCCAAAAAAGTACAAAGAGTTGCAAGAAAATTAAGATCTGGAATGGTAGATGTTAATGGAGCCGGTATTGCTGTTGATGCACCTTTTGGTGGTTTTAAACATTCTGGAATAGGTCGAGAAGCAGGTGAACACGGTTTAGAAGAGTTTTTAGAAGTAAAAGCCGTGGGTGGTTGGAGTTAATTTACTGATTTATCTTTCACACCTTCTAAAAACTTAAGGCACTTTTTCATTTCATTTAATTCTATGAACTCGTCAATTTTGTGAGCTTGTTCTATCGATCCAGGTCCACAAACAACAGTACTGATTCCTAGTTCTTGAAATAAACCAGCTTCTGTTCCAAAAGAAACTACTTCTCTAGAATTATCACCAGTTATATTTGATACAAATTCACATGCTTCAGACTCATCTAATCTGTTAAAACCAACAACTTCACCTATCACTTCTTTTTTAATATAAGAGTCTGGAAATACTTTTTGCATTTCAGGTAGAAGTACATCATTTACATATTTATCAATTTCATTGGTAACAAATTCTCCATCTTCTTTAACAACTGGTCTTGTTTCCCATTCAACACTGCATTTATCTGCAATGACATTATGAGCAATACCACCTTTAATTCCACCAATTGATAAAGTTGAATGTGGTGGATCAAAAATACTATCTTTTTGAACTCTTTTTTTTAATTCTTCCCTAATTTCTAAAAGTTTTCCAACATATCTAGTTGCATATTCTGCAGCATTTACTCCTAAATGTGGTTTAGAACTATGTCCCGCAAGCCCTCCAAAGTAAACTGTGTATTCATTCATACCTTTGTGGGCGTCAATAATTTTCATTTTGGTTGGTTCACCAATTATACAAATTCCATTTTTGATATCTCTTTTTTTCAATTCCTCTATTAATAAAGGAGCTCCGATACACGCAGTCTCTTCATCAAATGTGTAACAAAAATGTAAGTCTCTATCTAAATTACTTTCTTTGAAGATAGGTGCATAAGCAAGTGTACATGCAATAAAACCTTTCATATCACATGAGCCTCTTCCATATAATTTATCATTTTTTATAGTTGCAACGAATGGATCACTGCTCCAACCTTTAGATACTGGAACCACATCAGTGTGACCAGATAATATGATGGGTTTTTTTGTGCTTTGATTTTTTGCTTTAAGAGTTCCAAAAAGATTTACTCTTTTTTTATCATCATCATAAACTTTGAAAGTATCTATTCCGATTTTATTTAAAATTTTTTCACAATAATCAATTAAATTACTGTTATCTTGACCTGAGATAGTTTTAAATGCGATTAAGTCAGTTAAAATCTTGATTGATTTTTCATATAAATTGTTATCTATACTCATAAACTTAAAACACTATATTATATTATGATTAAAGAGCAAATTACCTATAATGATTTTGATAAAGTAGATATTAGAATTGGTACTGTAATTTCTGTAAAAAAAAATGAAAAAGCCAGAAAACCTTCATTAGTTATTGAAGTTGATTTTGGAAGTGAAATTGGCATTAAACAATCTTCAGCTCAAATTACTCATTATTATAATGAGGAGAATTTAAAAGGAAAACAAGTTATTGCTGTTTGTAATTTTCCTGAAAAAAATATTGCTGGAATAGTTTCTCAAGTATTGGTTTTAGGAGCAATTGATGCCGATGGCAAGGTTACACTTGTTCATCCTTCCCAAAAAGCAGATAATGGATTACCGATTGCTTAGTAATGCATCCTGAAATTCTTTCTATAACTTTATTTGGAATTGTTGCAGCATTTACTCCTGGACCAAATAATTTCGTTGCTTTCTATTCTGGTTTCAATTTTGGTATTCTTAGAACACTGCCACATATAATTGGTGTAACTTTAGGATTTCCATTTTTGTTATTATGTTTAGCTCTAGGGTTGATAAATATTTTTAAACTTTATCCTTTAATTCAAGAGGTATTGAAATATTTAGGAACTCTATTTTTAATTTATTTAGCATACAAAATTTCTTTTTCAGGACCTTCTGATCAGGAAAATAAAAACAAAAATCCAATTATGTTTCATGAAACTTTTATTTTTCAATTCTTAAATCCTAAAGGCGTTATTGCATCAATTATTCTTGTTTCAACTTATATTGATCCAGGAGAAACCTTTGTAAGTTATACAACTCAAATTATCATTATGGCCTTAATTGTTTCAGTGACCAGTATAACTCTGTGGACCTTCTTAGGTAAATTTTTCAGGAAATTTGCGACAAATCAGAAATTTATTAATTACTTTAATTATGCTATGTCACTGCTTCTTTTAACAAGCATAATAACTTTTTATTTATAATATGACCCCAGGAAACAAAAATTCTTATAAATCACTAAAAAAAATCACAGTCAATGACAAGGAGTATAATTATTACTCATTAAATGAAGCAGAAAAAAATGGACTTGAAGGAATAGATAAACTTCCAAAATCTCTTAAAGTTTTACTAGAAAATTTATTAAGATACGAAGACGACTTAAGTGTAACAAAATCTCAAATAGAGGCGGTTAAAAACTGGCTAAAGACAAAAAAATCTAAAACTGAAATTGCATATAGACCAGCAAGAGTTTTGCTTCAAGATTATACAGGAATACCTGCGGTTGCAGATTTAGCTGCAATGAGAGAAGCGGTTAAAGAAAAAAATAAAGATCCAAATACAATAAATCCACTGTCTGCAGTTGATCTTGTAATTGATCACTCTGTGCAAGTCGACCAATCTGCAAAAGCAGATTCTTTTGAAAAAAATGTCGATATAGAATTTGAAAGAAATGGTGAGAGATATTCTTTTTTAAAATGGGGGCAGCAGGCATTTGATAATTTTAGAATAGTTCCACCAGGAACAGGAATTTGTCACCAAGTAAATCTTGAATATTTGTCAAAAGTTGTTTGGTCAGAGGAATTTAAAGGTGAAAAATATCTTTTTCCAGATACTTTAGTTGGAACGGATAGTCATACAACAATGGTAAATGGTTTATCTGTTTTAGGATGGGGTGTTGGAGGAATTGAAGCTGAAGCAGGAATGTTAGGTCAACCAATTTCCATGTTAATACCAGAAGTCATCGGTTTTGAAATGAAGAACAAAATGCCAGAAGGAACTACTGCAACTGATTTAGTATTAACTGTTGTTAAAATGTTAAGAGATAAAGGAGTGGTTGGTAAGTTTGTTGAGTTTTATGGAGAGGGTTTAAAAAATTTAACACTAGCGGATAGAGCAACAATTGCAAACATGGCACCAGAATATGGTGCTACTTGTGGTTTTTTTCCTATCGATGAAGAAACATTAAAGTATTTGAAATTTTCTGGAAGAGATCAACAAACTGTTGATATCGTAGAAAATTATGCCAAGGAACAAGGTTTATGGGCGAGTAACGAAATAGAATTTACTGACATTATATCTTTAGATATGTCCACAGTCGTACCAACTATTTCAGGACCTAAAAGGCCACAAGACAAAGTTCTTTTAACAGATGCACCTAGTTCGTTTCAAAAAGTATTGCAGGAAGCTACAAATAAAAATGAAAAGTCAATTTCGAAAGTATCAAATACAGATTACGAAATTAAAGATGGCTCAATATTAATTGCTGCAATAACTTCTTGTACGAACACTTCTAATCCAAATGTTCTAATCGGGGCTGGACTATTAGCTAAAAAAGCTATTGAAAAAGGTTTGCAGGTTAAACCCTGGGTAAAAACTTCTCTAGCACCTGGATCTCAAGTAGTTACAGACTATTTGGCAAAAGCAGGATTAAATACTTATTTAGATCAACTTGGTTTTAATTTGGTTGGGTATGGTTGTACAACTTGCATTGGAAATTCTGGGCCACTCCCAGAAAATATTGTAGAAGCGATCCAAAAAGAAAATATTTATGCTGTTTCAGTTTTATCTGGAAATAGAAATTTTGAGGGAAGAATTTCTCCACATATAAAAGCTAACTATTTGGCTTCACCCCCACTTGTTGTTGCATATGCAATAGCTGGGCATATGGAAGTTGATTTGTACAAAGATTCATTAGGAAAAGATAAAGATGGAAAAGATGTATTTTTAAAAGATATTTGGCCTTCAAATAAAGAGATAGAAGAAACTTTAAAAGATTCACTTAATGCTGAGATGTTTATACAAAGATACTCAAATGTTTCTGAGGGCCCAACTCAATGGCAAAAAATTAAAACTGATAAAAGCAGTATCTATAATTGGGATGAGGGATCAACATATGTAAAAAAACCTCCGTTTTTTGACTCGTTGCCAGATAAACCAGAAGGATTTAAAGAAATTAAGGATGCAAGACCATTATTAATTTTAGGTGATATGGTTACCACTGACCATATATCGCCAGCCGGCAGTATTCAAAAAGATAGTCCAACTGGTGAATATTTTATGGAACACCAAATTTTACCTAAAGATTATAACTCATATGGTTCAAGAAGAGGTAACCATGAAGTTATGATGCGAGGAACTTTTGCAAATATAAGAATTAGAAATGAAATGGCTCCTGGTACAGAGGGTGGTTTTACAAAGTTATATCCAGAAGAAAAAGTTCTTCCTGTCTATGATGCAGTTGTTGAATATAAAAAAAGAGGAACAGATTTAGTTGTAATCGGTGGAAAAGAGTATGGAACCGGATCATCTAGAGATTGGGCAGCTAAAGGAACAAAATTACTTGGAATAAAAGCAGTAATTGCAGAGAGTTTTGAAAGAATTCACCGATCTAATTTAATTGGAATGGGTATTTTGCCATTACAATTTGTCGATGATGTAAATAGAAAAAATCTAAAATTAATTGGTTCTGAATTAATTAGTATTCTAAATATAGAAAAGGGCGTTAATCCTTCAGATGAAGTGACAGTTGAAATTAAATATGCTTCAGGCGAAATAAAGAAAATTAAAACTTTATGCAGAATTGATACAAAAAATGAATTAGAGTATTATAAAAATGGAGGTATTCTGCAGTACGTTTTAAGGAATATGATTTAGTTATGGACGAGGATTTATCAATTATAAATACCAATACTAGAAATGAAAAAATTAAGAATTTTTTTGTAAACAATAAAAATAAAATTATTTCAGGTATAATTATCTTAATAATTATTATAGTTGGTGTTTTTAGTTACGATAAATATTTAATTAATAAAAAAAAAGATATCTCAGATAGTTATAATTCAACAATCATTGATTATTCAGAAAAAACAAAAGAAAAAACAGCTAGCAGCCTGATTGAAATTATAAACAAGAAAGATCCAACTTATTCACCTTTATCCCTTTATTTCATCATTGATAATAATCTTGTAAGTGATCAGTCCAGAATTAATTCATTATTTGATATATTGATAAACGATACTTCGTTAGACAGTGAGATTAACAATTTAATTATATACAAGAAAGCACTCTACAATGCAGATAACGTTCAGGAGAGTGATCTTCTAAATATGTTAAATCCTCTGATCAATTCAAAAAGTGTCTGGAAATCACATTCTTTATATTTAATTGCAGAATATTTTTATGCAAATAATCAAAAACAAAAAGCTAAAGAATTTTTTAACCAAATAATAGTCTTAGAAAATTCTAATCCAGATATTAGGCTTCAAGCAGAGAAAAGATTGAACAGAGACTTGAGTGAATAAATTAATT
>CACGAU010000012.1 GCA_902571135.1 uncultured Pelagibacteraceae bacterium
GATGATGATGGAATTAGATCTCTTGTAAAAAAGTATTTAAATGAAAATAAATTTTTAGTCACAACAGCTGAAAATGCAGAAAATGCATTGGAGAAAATAAAAATAATAAAGTTTGATTTAATAGTTTTGGATATCATGATGCCTGGTAAAAGTGGGCTTGAATTTTTAAAAGAAAATAAAAAAAAATTAGATACACCAGTTATACTTCTAACTGCTAAAGGTGAAGCAAATGAGAGAGTTGAAGGGTTAGAGATTGGTGCTGATGATTATTTACCAAAACCATTTGAACCAAAAGAACTAATTCTAAGAATACAAAACATATTAAACAAAACTATTAAAACAGATCAGAAAAGGGTTATAGAATTTGCAAATGTGAAAATTGATTTGAATAAACTTTTAATATTTAAAAATGATAAAGAATTTAAGATTAATGCAACCGAAAAAACGATTTTAGAAAAAATGATTAATAACCCAGGCAAAACATTTTCTAGGGAGGATATTGGTCAATTAATCAATCTAGATAAAGAAAGATCAATAGATGTTATTATTACTCGGCTTAGAAAAAAAATTGAAATTGATCCAAAAAATCCAAAATTTTTACAAACAATAAGAGGCGCAGGATATGTTCTATGGATTGAGTAATTACTTAAAAAAAATATTACCAAAAAGATTATTTTATAGAGCACTTCTTATAGTTGCTATTCCAGTTTTGGTTTTGCAACTAGTAATTACAATTGTTTTTTTTGATAGTCTTTGGATCAAAACAAATAAAGGTATGACAAGAACCTTGGTAAATGAAATTAGTACATTTATTGAAGCCTATGGAAGTGAGCAAGAAAACAAACAAGAATTGCTAGATCTTTTTTCTATATTTTTAGATTTGAATATTGAATTAACCAATAATGAAAAATTACAAAATACAGATACCGAAAGATGGTTTAGTCCTATTGATAGAACTTTAAGAAGGGAGCTAAAATCTAAATTTGGATTAAATGAATACTGGTTTGATACAACAAGTTATAAAGAATTAATTGATTTAAGAATTAAATATGAAGATGGTTATTTTAAATTTTTAGTGCCTAAAGATAGAGTTGCAAGTTCTTCGGCAAGAATATTTGCACTTTGGATCACAGTACCTGCAATTATAATGGTGATCATTTCTCTAATATTTTTAAAAAATCAAACTAGACCAATCACTAACCTAGCTCGTGCAGCTGAAAGGTTTGGTAAAGGAGAAAATATTGAAGAGTTCAAACCTTCTGGAGCCCTTGAAATAAGACAAGCTGGACATGAATTTGATAAAATGAGAAAGAGAATTGAAAGACACATAAATCAAAGAACAGAAATGCTATCTGGAATAAGTCATGATTTAAGGACACCCTTAACAAGAATGAAACTACAATTAGCTTTTATAAAAGATAAAGAAACTGTTAATAAATTAACTGAAGACATCAATGAAATGGAGAAAATGTTAAATGAATATTTACAATTTACCAGCTCATCATATGTTGAAAAAGATGAAATGTTTAATCTATCTGAATTAATTTCAGAAATTATTGAAAAATATAATAATGATAATATTTCACAAAACTTAACACCAAGAATTTACTGTAATGGCAAGAAAAATTTAATTAATAGATGCCTAAATAATCTAATTGATAATTCATTGAAATATGCAAATAAGGTTGAAATTAGTTTAAATAAAAAAAATACAAACTTATTCATTATAATTGATGATGATGGTCCTGGAATACCAAAAAATGAGTATGAAAACGTATTTAAACCTTTCTATAAAATAGATAAGGGTCGAGCAGACTCTAAATCTAGTGTTGGTCTTGGCTTATCAATTTCATCAGACATTATCAAATCTCACGGAGGAAATATAATGTTAGAAAAATCAAAAATGAATGGTTTGAGAGTTAAGGTTTTCTTGCCTGTTTAACTTTTTTACTTTTTTTTTTCTCAAGTTTATTTACTTTATTTTCAAGATTCTCAACACGTTTTGAGAGTACTTCAAACTCATCTTTACTTGTAAGTTTCATTTTAAATACAAACTCATCTCTTTTAGATTTTAAGATATTAAATAACTCAGTCGTTAAGTCTTTTGAGGATACTAATCCCTGCTCTATTAATTTAGCAAACTTATCAATTATAAATTTAGAATTTTTCATATTTAAGATATACATTATAAGTATTATTAAAAATGTTCATTAATAATTTTGACCCGGTAGCCTTAGAAATTTTTTCTTTAGAAATCAGGTGGTATTCTTTAGCTTATATATTTGGAATTATATTAGGTTGGATAATCGCCAAAAAATTATTTATCCAAGATATAGAAGTTAAAAATAAATTTGATGATTATTTAACTTATTTAATTATAGGAATAATTTTAGGAGGAAGACTTGGTTATATATTTATTTATAATTTAAGTTTTTATATAAATAATCCAATAGATATATTTAAAATTTGGCAAGGTGGAATGTCCTTCCATGGTGGTTTAATTGGAGTTATTTTCGCGTCTATATTTTTTGCTAAAAAAAATAATCAAAACCCATTCTTATATTTAGATATTGTCGCTTTAGTAGCTCCAGTTGGATTATTTTTTGGAAGAATAGCAAACTTTATTAATTCAGAGTTATATGGAACTACAACTAATGTACCATGGGCAGTAACATTTATTCAGGTAGATAATCTTCCTAGACATCCCTCACAATTATACGAAGCACTATTAGAAGGTTTATTTTTATTTTTATTATTAATTTATTTTAAAAATAAATTCTCAAACAAACCTGGAATAATTTCAGGATTATTTTTAATAATTTACTCAATCTTCAGATTTATTGTTGAATTTTATAGAGTCCCAGATGAACACCTAGGTTATATATTTTTAAACTTAACGATGGGGCAAGTAGTAAGTTTAATATTTATACTATTAGGGATAATCTTATTTTATTTAAAATATGAAACTCGCTAAAAAAAATAATTTACCATTAGATCAATTTATAAATTTAGCTCTTTACGATAAGGATAAAGGTTATTATATGAAAAAGAATCCTTTTGGTGAAGAAGGTGATTTTATTACTGCTCCTAATATTACAAGATTATTTTCAGAGATTATTGCAATTTGGACAATTACTTTTTGGAAAAGTATAGGCTCTCCAAAAAAATTTAATTTGGTAGAACTGGGGGCTGGAAATGGTGAAATGATAAAAGTCATAGATGAGACACTTATAAATTTTCCCGATTTTTACAAAGCTTGTAATTTTGTAATTCATGAAAAAAGTGATTTTTTAGTTAATGAACAAAAAAAAAATTTAAATTCTGAAAAATTTTCATGGTTAAAAGAAATTGAAAAAATAAACTCAAACCCAACAATTTTTTTAGCTAATGAATTTTTTGATGCCATACCAATCAAACAATTTTTTAAAAAAAAAGATGGTTGGTTTGAAAGATACGTGTTTATGAATGATACAAAAAAAGCTGAATTTAAAGAAGAAAAAATCGATATAGAAAAAATTGAAAAATACCTAAATTTCGAAATATCAAAAAATCAGAACGTAATAGAATATTCACCAGACACTTTTAAATATTTAAGAACAATTTGCGAATTAGTGAAAAAAAATGATGGAGGAATGTTAATAATTGATTATGGTTATGCAGACAGCAAAATGCATGAAACTCTTCAGGCAGTAAATAACCATAAATATTCTAACATTTTAGAAAATATTGGAGACTCTGATATTACTTACAATATAAACTTTAATTCTTTTGAGAAATTTATAAGTCAATTTAAAGAAATTAATTCAATTTTTACAAATCAAAAAAAATTTTTAACAAGTATGGGTATTCTTCAAAGAGCAGAAATAATAAGCCAAAAAGTAGCATTTTCAAAAAAAGCAGATTTATTTTATAGGGTAAGACGTTTGATAGATGATAAGCAAATGGGTGAATTATTCAAAGTCATGCTTATAAAAAATAAGAAAAATAATTTTAGAACAGGTTTTCAAAATTGATAAAATCAAAAAAACTCTCAAAAATTAAAACCATTGAACATGGTTTTTTTAACAAAACTGGTGGTAAATCAAAAAAAATTTATAAAAGTTTAAATTGCGGTCCTGGTTCTAAAGACAATCCGGCAGATGTTAAAAAAAATTTACAAATAGTTAAAAAAAAAATAAAAAGTACCGCTAAAAGTATTTTTTTAACTCATCAAATACATAGTAATAAGTTTGTTTATATTGATAAAAAAAATACATTTAAATCAAAACCAAAAGCAGACGCAGTAATTACAAACCAAAAAAACATGCCAATTGGCGTTTTAACCGCTGATTGTGTGCCAATTTTAATCTGTGATGAAAGAACAAAATTAGTTGCAGCAATTCATGCTGGGTGGAAAGGTGCATACAAAGATATAATTGACAAAGTAATCCAATTTATGATCAAAAAAGGATCAAATACTAAAAATATTACTGCAGCTATCGGACCTGCTATCTCGGCTAAAAATTATGAAGTTAAAGGAGAATTTAAAAGAAAATTTATAAAAAAGGATAAAAAAAAATAATAAATTTTTTAAAATTAAGTACAAAAAACTTTATTTTGATTTACCTAAATATGTAAAATCGTGTCTTTTAAAGAATAAAGTTAAAAATATTGAGTCTATAAATATTGATACATTTGATATTAATAATAATTTTTTTAGCGCGAGAAGAGCGTTAAGACTAAATCATGATGATTATGGTAGAAATATTTCTATAATTATGCTTAATTAGGCTTTTTTAATGAAATTATTATCCGGAAATAGCAACAAACCATTAAGCAAGAATATTGCCAAATATCTAAAATCTAAATTGGTTAACTCTAGTCTTAGAAATTTTTCAGACGGGGAAATCTATGTCGAAATTAATGAAAATATCAGAGGAAATAGTATTTTTTTAATTCAATCTATATCCTCACCTGCAAATGATAATTTGATGGAACTTTTATTGTGTATTGATGCACTCAAAAGGTCGTCGGCAAAAAATATTACCGCTGTTATCCCTTACTTTGGTTATGCTAGACAAGATAGAAAAGTTACACCCAGAACATCAATATCGGCTAAGCTTGTCTCAAATCTAATCACTAAAGCAGGAGCAGATAGAGTTGTTACTGTTGATTTGCATGCAGGTCAAATTCAAGGATTTTTTGATATTCCAGTAGACAACTTGTTTGCGACACCTATTTTTGCAAGACATGCAAAAAAAAAGATAAAAAGTAAAAACCTTATTTGTGTAGCTCCAGACGTAGGTGGTACTGAGAGAGCCAGAGCACTAGGAAAAATTTTAAATGTTGGATTGGCTATTGTAGATAAAAGAAGACCAAGGCCAGGTCAATCTCAAGTAATGAATATTGTTGGGGATGTGAAAGGAAAGACCTGTATTATTGTTGATGATATAATCGACTCAGGTGGTACAATTGTACATGCAGCTAAAGCTCTTAAAGATCGAGGTGCTAAAGAAGTTTATGTTTATATAACACATGGTGTTCTTAGCGGAGAAGCTGTAAATAAAATTAAAAAATCTGTAATTAAAAATTTAGTAATAACTGACACAATTGATAACTTGAACAGAGTTAAAGGTGCTAAAAACATTGAGGTTCTGTCAATTTCAGGGCTTATGGGAGAGGCAATTAAAAGAATATCTAATTCAACCTCAGTATCAGATTTATTCAAATAAATACCTTGAGTTATTAAGTAACTTGAGCTAAAAACCCTTGTTTTTATGAATTCATTAGACGCTAACATCAGATCTACAAAAACTAAAGGTGAGCTGAATTCACTTAGGGATAACGGTAATGTACCTGCAATAATTTATGGTGGTGAAGCTCAAAATGAAAAGATCTCTGTATCTAAAAAAGTACTTAAATCATTAATTGAAAAAGAAAATTTTTTATCAAGTATCATAACTTTAAATGTTGATGGCAAACCTCAAAAAGCTCTTCCAAGAGAAATAAAATACGACATTATTTCAGACGAACCAATTCATGTGGACTTTTTAAGAATAGTAGCAGGGATAAAAGTCAGAATTGAAGTTCCAGTAAAATTTTTAAATCATGAAAAATCTCCTGGTTTAAAAAGAGGTGGAGTTTTAAACATTGTAAGAAGAAAAGTTGAGCTAAAATGTCCAAGCGAAAAAATTCCTGAAAATCTTGTGATAGATCTTGATGGAGTTGATATAGGAGAGAGTTTTAAGATCTCTTCTATAAATCTTGACAGTGACGTTACTCCTACAATTCAAGGAAGAGATTTCGTAATTGCAACACTAGCAGCTCCGACTGTTATGAAAGAACCTGAAAAACCTGCAGAAGCTGAGGCGGCTGAGGGAGAAGGTGCTGAAGGAGCAGAAGCAGCAGCAGCTGAAGGTGGAGATAAGCCAGCAGCTGAAGGTGATAAAAAAGAAGGTGAAGATAAAAAACCTGCTGAAGAAAAAAAATAAGTTAATTAAAATTGAATTTTATCCTCCAATATTAATATTTTATGCTTTTACTTGTAGGATTAGGCAATCCAACCCCAGACAGTGAAAACAATAGGCACAATATTGGTTTCAAAATTATAGATGCAATAAACAAAAAATTTGGACTTTCAAAACAAAAACCAAAATTCAAAGGACTTCTTACAACTGGAAATGTAGGAGACCAAAAAGTTTATGCTATCAAACCTTTAACATTTATGAATAATTCTGGAATTTGTATTAGAGAATTAATTGAATATTTCAAAATAGATGCTGAGGATGTTATCGTTTTTCATGACGATCTAGATGTAGAATTTGGAAAAATAAAAGCAAAATTTGGTGGCTCTGATGCAGGACATAACGGAATTGCATCAATAGATAAATTTATTGGTAAAGATTATTCAAGAGTGCGAATAGGAATTGGTAAACCAAAAGATAAAATGGAAGTTGGTGATTTTGTTCTTCAAAATTTTGATGAGGATGAAATGCTCGGATTGGAAACAATTACCAGTAACATCACAGATTCTATTTCAATACTTATCGACAAAAAATTAGATTTATTCTCTAGCACTGTAAATAATAAATAATGAGTTTTAAATGTGGAATTGTTGGTTTGCCTAATGTAGGTAAATCTACACTATTCAATGCTCTAACAAACTCAAGCAAAGCTCAAGCTGCAAATTTTCCATTTTGTACGATAGATCCTAATGTGGGAGTAGTCCCTGTTCCAGATGAAAGATTGAACAAATTATCTGAAGTTTCAAAATCAAAAAAAAACAATAAACACAACTATTTCATTTGTAGATATAGCTGGTCTTGTGAAGGGAGCGTCTAAAGGCGAAGGATTAGGCAATAAATTTCTGTCCCACATAAGAGAAGTTGATGCAGTTATTCATATGATTAGATGCTTTGACTCAGACGATATTCAAAATGTTAATCCTGACGTTGACCCAATAAGAGATCTTGAGATTATTGAAACTGAGATGATGCTAGCTGACCTTGAATCTATTCAAAAAAGACTTGAAAAAAATAATAAAAAAAATGTGGACGAAGACCAGCTTAAAATTTTAGAGATTGCATTAGACTGCATTAATAATGATAAAGATATATTTATACTAAATTCTCAATTTGATACAAAACAACTTAATCAAAGTGGTCTTTTGTCAATAAAACCAAAAATCTTTGTTTGTAATGTAGATGAGCAAAGCGTACAGGATGGAAATAAGTATACTAAAGACTTCATCGAAAAATTTGGAAAAGATAACACCCTGATTGTTTCCGCAGACATAGAAAACCAAATAAATGAATTAGCAGAAGATGAAAAAAAAAATTATATGGATATGATTGGTTTAAAAGATACAGGTTTAAGTATGTTGATTCAAAAGGGTTATAAAATATTAGAACTTGATACATATTTTACCTCTGGACCTGAAGAAACAAGAGCGTGGACAATACAAAAAAATTGTACTGCTCCTAAAGCAGCAGGAGAAATTCATACAGATTTTGAAAAAGGTTTCATTAGAGCTGAAACTATATCTTATGAGGATTTTGTAGCCAATGATGGATGGGTAAATTCTAAGGCTAACGGAAAAATGAGATTAGAAGGTAAAGACTATATTGTTAAAGATGGAGATGTATTAAACTTCAGATTCAACACGTGACCATATTCTTTTCATACTAAAATAAACTAAAACAGTTAAAATAATTAAATAAACAATCGCTTTAAAGCCCATCTGATGTCGAGATTCTAAATGAGGTTCAGCTGACCACATTAAGAAGGTCGTTACATCTTTTGACATCTGTTCTACTGTTGCATTTGTTCCGTCACCATACTCTACTAATCCATCTGATAATGGAGCAGCCATTCTAATTTTATTACCATACATATATTTGTTGTAGTAAACTCCGTCATCTAAAGATACGTTGTTAGGAGCTTCTTCATATCCTTGTAATAAGGAATAGATATAGTCAACTCCACCTCCTCTAGCTTTAACCAAAACAGACATGTCTGGAGGGTATGCACCGCCATTTGCTGCTTGGGCAGCTTTTACATTGTCATATGGCATTACAAATTTATCAGATAATTTACCTGGTCTTGTAAACATTTCACCATCTGAATTTGGACCATCAGTTACTTCAAATGAAGCTGCTATAGCTTTAGCTTGAGCTTCAGAGAATTCTGGCCCTCCTGGCTCTGCTAAATTTCTATAACTTAAATACTTCATCGAATGACATGAGGCACATACTTCAGTATAAACTTGATAACCTCTTTGAAGAGAAGCTCTATCAAATTTTCCAAATAGACCCTTAAAGCTCCAGTCAGTTTTTAGATATTCTACTTTTTCAGCAGCAAAAGAATTTGAATTTGGAGTAATAATTAAGATTATTATAGAAAATAATTTAAATAAATTTTTCACCTTATTCTATTTTACTTTCTTTATTTCTGGCGGCAGCTAGATTTGGCGAACCACCTAGAACAGGTTCGGTAATACTTAAAGGTACTGGTAAAGTTTTTTCTTTAAAGCCTAGAACAGGAAGAATAACTAAAAAATGCAAAAAGTAATACGCTGTTGCAACTCGTGCTATCAGCAAGTAAAGTCCTTCAGCTGGCATCGCACCCACATAACCAAGTATCAAAACATCAGCAACTAGTATCCAGTAAAATTGTTTATACAAAGGTCTGAATACCGCAGATCTTATTTTTGAAGTATCTAACCAAGGTAAAACCGCTAAGATTAATATTGCAGATAACATAGCCACAACTCCTAGCAATTTATCAGGAACTGATCTTAATATTGCATAAAAAGGTAAGAGATACCATTCAGGAACAATGTGTGCGGGTGTTACCATTGGGTTTGCCTCAATATAATTATCTGCGTGACCTAGAATATTTGGTGCGTAGAATACAAAGAAAGCAAACACAATCATGAACATTAATAAAGCAAAACCATCTTTAATTACTATGTAAGGATGGAAAGGTACAGTATCTTTAGAAGGTTTTTTTATATCTATTCCAACTGGATTGTTGTTACCAGGAACATGTAAAGCCCATATATGTAAAACAACTAATCCTAAAATTAGAAATGGAATTAAATAATGTAAAGTAAAAAATCTAGTTAACGTAGGGTTGTCGACTGAATAACCTCCCCACAACCAAGTGACAATACCCTCTCCAACTAATGGAATAGCACTAAATAAATTTGTAATTACGGTTGCTCCCCAAAAGCTCATTTGCCCCCAAGGCAATACATAGCCCATAAATGCAGCCGCCATCATTAGCAAATAAATAATTATTCCAATTATCCAAATTATTTCTCTTGGTGCTTTGTAAGAACCATAAAATAATGACCTGAAGATATGAATGTAGACTGCTAAGAAAAACATAGATGCACCATTTGCATGAATGTATCTAATTAACCAACCATAGTTAACATCACGCATTATGTGCTCAACACTTTCAAAAGCCATATCTGCGTGAGCAATGTAATGCATTGCAAGAGTTAATCCGGTAACAATTTGAGTGATTAAGCAAAAAGTTAAAATTCCACCAAATGTCCACCAATAATTTAAATTTTTAGGAGTCGGATAATCTGTTAAATGATTTGCAAGAGTTAATAGTGGCAATCGATCATTAAACCATTGTCCTACCTTCGATTTTGGTCTGTAATCGTGGTCACTCATTTTTCTTTATCCAATTTTAATTGTCTTTGCATCAACGAATTCATATTTTGGCACTTCCATATTCCAGGGTGCTGGTCCTTTTCTTATTCTTCCAGATGTATCATAATGAGATCCATGACACGGACAGAACCAGCCATTATAATCACCTTTGTCATTTAGAGGTACACATCCAAGGTGTGTACATACACCTAACATGACAAGCCACTCAGGGTTTTTTGCTCTATCTTCATCTTTTTCTGGATGAATTAAATCTTCCATCTTAACTTTTCTTGCCTCATCAATTTCTTCTTGGGTTCTTCTTCTTATAAATACTGGTTTACCTCTCCATAAAACAGTCAATGTATTTCCAGGTGTTAATGAACTTACATCGACCTCTGTACTAGCTAATGCTTTAACAGAAGCGTCTGGATTCATTTGATCTATCATTGGCCACACTACTGCAGCTGCGCCAACAGCTCCTACAGCTGTGGTAGCTGTAAATAAAAAATCTCTTCTTTTTGTTTTTTTTTCAGACACTTTAGTAGCTTTTATTATTATCTCTTTTTGATTTAAATTAGTTAATATACGAATTCATATAATATAAAATAATTATTTTACTACTGAAAGAATGACACAGAATTCAACAATTTTAGGACCCAAAATAGCTTTGTATGAGCCTGATATACCTCAGAATACTGCTGCAATCATAAGAACCTGTGCTTGTTTGGGTGCTAAATTAGAAATAATTGAACCATGTGGCTTTCTATTATCAGACAAACGTTTTAAAAGAGTGGTTATGGACTATATGGACTATAGTCAAATAGAGTTTTATCAAAGTTCAGAAAAATTTTTTGAGGCAAAGAAAAAACAGAGAATCGTATTGATGACAACTAAGGGCTCAATAAATTATACTAAATTTAAATTTAAACCTGATGATACTATTTTGTTTGGAAGAGAAAGTGCTGGGGTACCCGAAAAGGTTCATAAAATTATTAAAAATCGTTTAAAAATACCAATGAATAATCAAGTAAGATCTCTTAATATTGCATCGTCTGTTGCCATTGTTTTGGCAGAAAGTTTGCGTCAAATTGAATTAATATAAAATGGATATTTCAATTAAAAAAGACTTAGCAAGTAATTGGTTTAAGCTGTTACAAAATGCAATATGTGACGATATTTTAAAAATTGAAAAAAACAAAGTAAATTTTCAATCAACTTCTTGGAATAGAAGCAGTAAAAAAGATGAGGGTGGTGGTGAATATAGAATTCTTAAAAATGGAAAAATTTTTGAAAAAGTAGGAGTAAATTTTTCAAAAGTTTATGGAAAATTTCCTAAGCAATTTCAAAAGAATATACCGGGCGCAAGTAAAGATCCTAGATTTTGGGCATCAGGAATATCAATAGTTATGCACATGCAAAATCCCCATATCCCTGCAATGCATTTTAATACCAGATTTATTTGCACAACAAAGAATTGGTTTGGTGGGGGTATAGATGTAACCCCAGCAATAAAAGATGAAAAAGAGAAGAAAAACTTTCATAAAATATTAAAAGCAATGTGCGATAGACATAATAAAAATTATTATAAAAAATATAAAAAGTGGTGTGATGAATATTTTTATCTACCTCACAGAAAAGAAGCCAGAGGCATAGGTGGAATATTTTTTGACTATAAAAATGATAATTTTGAAAATGACTTTAAATTTGTCAGAGATGTTGGTGTTACATTTCAAATGCTATTTAATGAAATAATTAAAAAAAAATTAAAAAGAAAATGGACTTTAAAAGATAAAGAGTTTCAGTATATTAAAAGAGGTCGATACGCAGAATTTAATTTGCTCTACGATAGAGGAACAAAATTTGGGCTACAAACTGGTGGTAATGTTGAAGGAATTTTGATGTCATTACCTCCGGTTGCAAAATGGAAATAAAAAAATGAATAAAGAGCCAATAACATTAAACGGATTAAATAAACTAAAAGAAGAATTAGTTTTTTTAAAAGAAAAAAAAAGACCTGAGATAGTAGCTGCAATTGCTGAAGCGAGATCCCATGGAGACCTTAAAGAAAATGCTGAATATCATGCAGCTAAAGAAGAACAATCGCATAACGAAGGAAGAATTACAGAAATTAACGATATTATTGCAAGAGCAAATGTTATTGACGTTACAAAACTAAACAATGAAGGAAAAGTAATTTTTGGATCTACAGTTTATTTAGAAGATTTAGATACTGGTGAAAAAATTAATTATAAAATTGTTGGAAAAGATGAAGCAGATTTAAAACAAAAACTAATTTTCTTTCAATCACCAATTGGCAAAGGTTTGATTGGAAAAAATAAAAGTGATTTAGTTGAAATAAATACACCCTCAGGTGTAAAAAATTTTGAAATTAAAGACGTTAAATATATTTAACTTTTAACTATTTGTTGTACCTGCTTATCTGAAATTTGAAATCCGTTTTGAACCCAGGTTTCTTCAATTTTTTTTAATTTATCACCTAAAGTTTTACCCTCAGGAATTTGAAATTTAGACATTAGTAAATCAGCCCCTACTGGCAAAGTTGGAATTACTTTCTGTTTATAAGTATCTAATAATTTGATTAATTTTTTCTCTACTTTGTTTGAGGTAAAAATTTTAAAATTAATTATATCTGTTACAGCTTGTCGCCCATTAAAATAAAAAAATTTATTCAAATTTTTCTCTGTAAAGTTGTTTAGAGTTACTTTTTCTCTATAAAAAAGATCTATCAATTTTAGTCTTTTCTTATCTTTGTTGGATATTTTAAATTTGTAAAGAAAATAATCAGCATTATCAGTCCCATCAATTACTAAAAGCGCAATTAAGAATATAAAGTCAATTTTTAAAAAATTCTCTGCAGCATAAGAATTTTGTTTTTTAAAATTTTTAATATTCTTTAATTGAGGGAAAATTATTTCTATGAGTTCTAAACTTTCTTTATCTTTAAAGAGTTTTAAAAATCCATTTGAACAAGTTATTTTTTTTAGTTCATCGATTAATCTTTCAGATGATATATTTGAAATTCCATCAATATTTTTTTTTATATTTTTTATTATTTCTGGCTGGTGCTTATGATTTGAGTAATTTAAATAAAATCTTAAATACCTCAAAATACGTAAATAATCCTCTTGAATTCTTTTTTCCGCATTGCCAATAAAATTAATATAACCCTCCTCTAAATCTTTTTTACCGTTAAATGGATCAAATAAATTACCATCACCATCTGCATAAATTGAATTGATAGTAAAATCCCTTCTAGAGGCATCTTCCTTCCAATCTAAAGAAAATTCTACTTCAGCATGCCTTCCATCAGTTGAGACGTCTTTCCTTAAAGAAGTAATTTCATATTTATATTCGTCAATTATTGCGGTTATAGTTCCGTGTTCAATTCCTGTTTCGTAATAACTTATTTGTTTGTTTTTAAGAGCCTCACAAACTTCCAGGGGAGTTAAATTTGTTGCTAGGTCAATGTCATCAACATTTTCTTTTTTTATCACTTTTCTTACACACCCACCCACATATCTGATTTCACTTTTCTCTGAAAAATTATTAATTGCTTCAAAAATTTTATTTGCAGGTGTTGTTAAAATAATTTGTTTTAAATTTTGACTGATATAATCAAGATTTTTTGATCTGGAAAAAAATTTATCTAAAAAATTTTTCATAAATGGCTGGGGCGCTAGGATTCGAACCTAGGATGCAGGTACCAAAAACCCGTGCCTTACCGCTTGGCTACGCCCCAATACTAGCTTCCTATAACATAAAAATATAAAATTCATATAGTTTTTGCTGTAACACACCAATAATTTTTATATTTTCTTTTAAATTTAGCTTTTGCCAATTTACAACTTTTTAATGAATTATAATAGGCAACAATTGTTGACCCTGAACCAGTCATTCTTACAAATAATGGATTATTTATACTTTCTAAGAACAACTTTATTTTTTTAAGTTTTGGATATTTTTTGAGTGCTATTGTTTCGAGGGCATTTTGTTGATCAATCAAATATTTTACTCCAAACATGTTTTTTTTAGGTTTGTTATATTTTGATTTTGTATACTTTCGAACAGCTGAGTATATTTTTTTAGTTGAACACCCAAAATCAGGCTTTACTAAAGTAGAGTAATATTTTGGAGTATTATAAATCTTTTTTATTCTACCACTTGATGACAACACACAGCTGGATGAAATGGTTCCCATAATAACATCAGAACCAACCCAGTCACAGATACTTCGAGTTTTTTGATAATTAGGATTAATAATTTTTTTTTTAACCAGATAATTAAACACACTAGCTGCGTTCATCGATCCCCCACCCAACCCAGCTTCTTGAGGGATTAATTTTTTAATTTTAACTTTGAATTTTTTATTTTTTAATAAATTTTCTTTATCTAGTATCTGAAATAATCTTTGAACAGTATTTTTTTTTCCAATATTTTTAGAAAACTTTCCATAAAAAGAAATGTGGTGTTTTTTTCCATTATGTTGATTTATCGAAATAACATCATGTAAATCTATGAAACCAATTATACTTTCAATTTTATGTAAAACCTTTTTTTTTCCAGTGATATTTAGTGCTAAATTTAACTTTGCATTAGATTTAATTTTATTAATTTTCATTTAGGAATTTTTAAGACCCTCAATTACTTTAATATTGATTTTTTCTCTCATATCGTCTTCGGTGTCATCAAAAGTTAATACGTTGTTCCAAAAATATCTTGCTTGAATTTTTCGATTTAATTTCCATAAAATATCTCCATAATGATCATTCACGATTGGGTCATCTGGCATTAATTCTACAGCTCTTTTTAAATACTTTTCTGCTTCTACATAGTCCTCTATTAAAAAATAAGCCCATCCAATTGAATCAATAATATACGGATCATTGCTTTTTAAATCATATGCTGTTTTCAACATATCCATTGCTTCATTAATTTTATATTCACGTTCTAACCAAGAGTAAGCAAGGTAATTTAAAATATATGCATCACTAGGATCAATTTTAAGCGCATGCAATAAATCTTCATCTGACTTTTCATAATTGCCCATTCTTTCATGACTACCGCCTCTACGATACAATACATCTGATTTGATAAGTGAATTGTCATCCAGTGTTAAAATAATTTCTGTATAACGATCTATTGCCTTTTCATAATTTTTAGAATTTTTATAAAAATTGGCTAAATCAAAAATCATTTTTATATTTGGATTTTCAATTTTATTAAATTTTGAATCTATGTATTTAATTCCATTTTCATAATCCTGCTGTTGAATTATTATTTGAGCTTCTTTTTTTAATCTAAACCAATAATAAAATTCATCTTCTTTTTTAAAGTTTTTTAAGATCCTTTGTACTTTATCAAATTCATCATTGAGATAAAAATTTTCTGCAACCAATGACAAATTAAATTCAAACTTGGGATTTAGATAATTTGACAAATTTAAGTAAAAATTTGATTTCTCAAAATTATCCTGAGAAGAATAAAGATTAGAGATTAAAAATAAAAACTCACTTACAAGATCATTATGATCTTTGCATGAAAAAATTTTTCCAAAATCATCGAATTTTTCTTTGTCTACCCAACTTTTGCTTTGTGAAAGTAAAAGTGTTGAATTTATATAATCAATTTGTTCAACAACTAATCTTGCTTCATTTAATTTATTGTTATCAATTAAATGATTAAGATAAAAGAAAATGTATCTTGAATAATCACCTTGTTGATTATTTATTAAATTAAGAAAAAATGACGAAGTTCTTTTATCTTCAATATAGCATCTTTGGAATGTCTCGGCTATAAGAGACAAGTTTCCAAAATTTTTTTTGTTATCTAATATTTTTTTATTTTTAAATGTATAAATGTACTGTTTTAGAGTTTCAAATATAACTAGGTTTATTCTATCTTCATCTTGAAATTTTAAACTTTGTGTTAAATATTCGTCAGCCTTTTTAAAGTTATTTTTTTTTAAACTGTCAATTATTAAAATTATATACGCATCATAAAAATCTGAATTAGATTTGTTTGCATTGTTATTTAATACATTAATTGCTTGAGGTACTTTGTTATCTAAAACTAAAGAGTTAACATATCTTTTTAAATAACTGTCATGTTTGTTAATTAATACTTTGGTTAAGTTAAAAAATTTTAAAGCTTCAGAATTATCTCGATTTTCAAATGCAACAATTCCAGAAAAATAATTTGACAAATCTCTTGAATTGAAATCATTAAAAGTAGCACTTTTAGAATACAAAGGTGTCTGATAAGATATAAATATTAATAGTACTAATTTTAGAAATTTTAGGAACATGTAACCATACTATGACTAAAAAAGTGATAAATCAAAATACCAAATTAAACCAAGAACTAATTAATACTATTGAGCCAAAATTTATATTCGCTGATAAGCCAATAAATAGATTTAATATTTTAGAAACGAAAAATGGCACTCTGCAAACTAATAAAGAAGAATTACTAAAAAATTTAAAAGATCAAATAAATTCAATTGAAAATTGTAAATTAAAAGAAAATTCAAACAAAATTATTTTAGGTGAAGGAAATATAAATAGCCCTTTAATGTTAATTGGAGAGGCTCCTGGGGCTGAAGAAGAAAAGTTGGGCGTCCCATTTAAAGGTGAAGTTGGCGAACTTCTTAACAAAATGCTTATAGCCATCAATATTAAGAGGCAAAATATTTATACAAGTTATGCAATCAATTTTAGACCACCTGATGATAGAAAACCAACCTCAACCGAGATTAAAAGGTACTCAGTATTTTTGAAAGAGCATATATCAATTATAAACCCAAAGATAATCGTTTTAATGGGTAGTTCAGCAATGGAGGCTATAACAGGAATAAGCGAAAAAATAACTGCTGAAAGAGGACATTGGAAGGAAGTGATTTTAAAAAACAAAACATTCCCTTTAATGATAACTTTTAATCCAGCTTATCTCATCCGTTTTCCAGAAAATAAAAAATACTCATGGGAAGATTTAAAGAAAATTAGAGACAAGATTAAAGACCTGAAGTTAAAAATTTGATGAAGATAATTGCAGGAGTTGATGAAGTTGGTAGAGGAAGTTTAATTGGACCTGTGTATGCTTCAGCAGTAATTTTAAAAAAATCAATTAATCAAAAGTTATTAAAAGATTCAAAATCATTAAGTAAAAAAGAGAGAGAGCATCTATGTACATATATAAAAAAAAATTCTACTTGGTCGATAGGCAAAGCTTCTGTCAAAGAAATAGAAAAGCTGAATATACTTCAAGCAAGTTTGCTAGCTATGAAAAGAGCTATCAAAAAACTTAAGAAAAAACCAACACACGTTCTGATAGATGGAAACAAAACTCCAGAATTAAAAAAATATAACTTAAAATCAGTTATTAAAGGAGATAAAAAAATCCCCTCTATTTCGGCAGCTTCTATAATTGCAAAAGTATCAAGGGATAAGTTTATAACCACCTTATCAAAAAAAAATAAAGGTTATGATTGGGATAAAAACTTTGGTTACGGAACAAAACAGCACTTAAAAGCTTTGAAAAAATTAGGTATTACTAAACATCATAGAAAAACTTTTTCACCTATATCTAAAATAAATTAACACTACATCTAGTTACCTTCTAATTTAGAAACACTAATCGAATCCAAATTTTTCAATCTCAGGTTGACCGAAGAATCCATTTAGAGTCTAATTAATTTTTAAAAATGAAAACTGATTTCAAAAATAAAATAATTAATGGAGATAGTCTCGAAGAATTAAAAAAAATTCCACGTGAAACTTTTGATTTAATTTTTGCTGACCCTCCTTACAACTTACAATTAAAAAGTGAATTAACAAGACCGGATAGATCAAAGGTTAGTGCGGTAAATGATAAGTGGGATCAATTTGAAAATTTTAAAAAATATGATGATTTCACTTATGAATGGCTTAGTGAATGTAAAAGAATTTTAAAAAAAGATGGGGCCATTTGGGTTATAGGAAGCTACCATAATATTTTTAGAGTTGGCACAGCAATCCAAAATTTAGGTTTCTGGATTTTAAACGACGTCATTTGGAATAAAAATAATCCAATGCCAAATTTTAGAGGAACACGTTTTACTAACGCTCATGAAACTTTAATATGGGCTTCTAAAAGTGAAAAATCAAAATACACATTCAATTATCAATCTTTAAAATGTTTAAATGATGATTTGCAAATGAGATCTAATTGGGATCTTCCAATATGCAATGGTTCTGAAAGACTTAAAAAGGATGGAAAAAAAATTCACTCTACACAAAAACCAGAAGCACTATTACATAGAATTTTACTAGCTACATCTAATAAAAATGACCTCATACTTGATCCTTTTTTAGGATCAGGGACAACAGCTACAGTAGCAAAAAAACTAGGAAGAAATTATTTTGGAATAGAAAAAGAAAAAAATTATTTTAAAGCTGCTGAGCAACGCATAAAAGCTACAAAACCAATTGAGGACGATTTATTAGATACGCTAAAAAACAATAGATCAAAACCAAGAATTCCTTTTGGTTCATTAGTTGAGCTTGGAATAATTAAACCTGGAACCAATATTTTTGACAATAAGAAAAAAATAACAGCCAGAATTTTGGCTGATGGTAGTATAAAACATAATCAAGCAGAGGGTTCTATACACAAAGTTGCGGCTACTATTTTAGGAGCTGAAAGTTGCAACGGATGGACTTTTTGGCACTTTGATATAAATGGACGAACTTATCCTATTGATTATCTTAGACAAAGATTAATTTCAAAAAATTAACTTTTATAAATTTTACCCAAATAACTTTCTAAAAATTTTTTATTTTTAGTTAAAAGTTTTAAAAAAATATTTCTAAATATGATCATAATTGGATTTGATAAATGGAAGGCAAATTGATTGAAATTAGATCTACTGTTAATCATTTTTGTTCTCTTTAATCTGATATCATAAAAATTATTATTATTTATTAAACATTCATATAATTCATTAGCCCCCTCAATTGATTGGGAAGCTCCCTGTGCAAATGAAGGTGAAAAAGCAAAAAATGCATCCCCTACAAGGAATATGTTTTTTGGAGGATTATATAAATTTTTACTTACAAATATTGGAAATAATTTAATATTTTGAAGATTTTCCAAAAAACTTTGAGAAACTTTTTGAGATAATTTAAATTTAATATTTTTTATAAAAGAACTGTCGGTAAAAAGATTATGGTTCTCTTGCTCATTTGAATTTAATTTATGTTTTAAAATACCAATAAAATTTAAATTTTTATCATTATTAATTGGATAAACAACATAATGAAAATTCGGTCCTAAGAACACAGAAATATTTTCTTCATTTAAATTTTGAAAATTTTCTCTTGATATAGTTCCCCTAATAGCAATCGTATCATTGTAAATTGGTTTTGATTTATTATTTGAAATTAATAATTTCCCCTTAGAAAACACACCGTCTGAAATAATTAAGTAATCACAAGTTATATTATTTTTATCAAATATTAATTTTATTGAATCTTTATCATAATCAATCTGCTCAATACTGTGGTTATATTTAATTATATCTTCGTTTATTTGTTTTTTTAAAAATTTAAGTAGTTTTGATCTTTTCAATGTTGTGTATTTACAATCTTCAGAATTAAATTTTGAAATGTTTAAGTCACAAATTTTTTTTAAATTTTTAATTTCATAAAAATCAATTTTTTTTGGATTAAATTTTTCTTCTTCTGTGAAAGAAGTGAAGCCTATTTTATTTAAAAGCTTTACGCTATTTACCGACAACTGAATTCCATAGCCTTCTTCTATTTCTATTGAATTCCTTTTTTCATAAATCGTAACCTGATAATCCTTACGATCTTTAAATAAATTGGCAATATACAAACCAGAAATTCCACCACCAATTATTGCTATTTTTTTCATTTATGACTTTCTAAAAATTTTATCTAAAATATCTTTTTTAGAATATTCTAGGTCAACTTCATGTCCTCGCTTGACCATAACCACTAAGGTACTAACACCAAATTTATTTGAATTTTTAAATGTTTTTGGATAGCAAATTTTAAATAATTCGCTTCCAACTAAATATTTCCAATTGCTCAGTGTTTCTGAATATACATGACCTTTTTTATTTATTA
>CACGAU010000013.1 GCA_902571135.1 uncultured Pelagibacteraceae bacterium
AGCTTTGTTTAGATCATAAAATAGCATATAGTATTGTAAAAAAAAGATTCTATGAAATAGGATCATACAAAGGTATAAAAGATTTCAAAAAATATATTAGAAAAAAAAATGTTCACAAAAAAATACATTGAAGAATCAATTAATATTTTGAATAAAATAGAAATTAATAAGTTAGAAAAAATAATTTCAGTAATTGCTAACGTAAGAAAAAAACAAGGAAGAATTTTTTTTCTTGGAGTTGGTGGTAGTGCAGCAAACGCATCACATGCGGTAAATGATTTTCGAAAATTAGCTTGTATAGAGTCTTACGCACCTACCGACAATGTATCTGAGCTTACAGCTAGGACTAATGACGAAGGGTGGAAAACAGTTTTTAAGGAATGGCTCAAGGTAAGTAAACTAAATAAAAAAGATTTAGTTTTTATATTTTCTGTCGGTGGTGGAAATAAACAAAAAAAAGTCAGTGAAAATTTAGTGGAAGCAATTAATTATGCGAAAAAAATTGGTTGTAACATCTGTGGTATTGTTGGAAAAAATGGTGGATATACAAATAAGGTAACTAAATTTTGTTTAAGGATTCCATCAGAAAATCCAAAATTAATAACACCACACACAGAAGGCTTTCAAGCTCTTATATGGCACCTCATAATTTCTCATCCAAAAATACAAATAAATAAAACTAAATGGTAAAAAATATTATTCATGAGAAAATCAATATTTTTAGATCGAGATGGGGTACTGGTTCGTATAAAAAGATTTAAAAATAGGCCTTATTCAGTAGATACCCTCAATAAAATTTCAATAAAAAAAGGTGCTCAAAAAATATTAAAAAGGTTCAAAAATAAATTTTTATTAATAATGATTACTAATCAGCCAAATGTATCTCGTGGTTTAGCATCAAGGTCAGAGGTTAATAAAATTAATAACTATATAAAAAAAAGTTTTAATTTAGATGATGTTTTTTGTTGTTTTCATGACGACAAGGATAAATGTAACTGTAGAAAACCAAAAACAGGAATGTTCATTAAAGCTAAAAAAAAATGGAATATAAATTTAAAGAAAAGTATTATGATTGGTGACAGAAAAAAAGATATCGATGCAGGTAAAAAAGCAGGTTGTAAAAACTTTTTTATAGATTACAATTATGATGAAACTAAACCAAGCAAAAAAAATTGTACTTACATAAAATCTTTTAATGAAATAACAAGGTATATTGAATGAAAAAACATCTTAAAAAACTCAAAATCCATATTTATGCTGATGGCGCAGATCTTAAAGAAATAAAAACTTTTAATAAATCAAAATTAATTAATGGTTTCACAACAAACCCATCTTTAATGAAAAGTAGTAATGTTAAAAATTACAAAAGCTTTGCTCAACAAGTTTTAAAAATAGTTAAAAATAAATCTGTTTCATTTGAGATATTTGCCGATGATCAAAATGAAATTTTGAAACAGGCTAAAGAAATAAAATCTTGGGGTAAAAATGTTTTTGTAAAAGTACCTTATTTTAACTCAAGAGGTAATAAAAATTTGAGTTTAATAAACAAGTTATCTAAATTAGGTATTAATCTTAATATAACTGCTTTATTTACTTTTAGCCAAGTAAAGGAAGTTTTTAATAATATTGATAAAGACTCACAAACTATATTATCAATCTTTGCTGGAAGAGTTGCTGATACTGGAATTGATCCAACAACTATTATTAAAAGATCAGTCAAACTTACAAAAAAAAATAAAAAAGTTAAAATACTTTGGGCAAGTTGTAGAGAATTATATAGTATATTTCTAGCCAACAAGATTGGCTGCCATATAATAACTGTTCCTAATTCAATTTTAAAAAAAATCAATTTAGTTGGCAAAAATTTAACAAAATATTCAAAAGAAACTTCAAATCAATTTTTTAAAGACTCAAGAGGAATTAAATTTAATTAATTTAAGTATGAACAATCTCAAAGTCCCTTCAAATAAAAACTTTGGTATAACTTTTTTTTTTGTTTTTTTAATTTTAAGTATTATTTTTTTTTTTAAATCTAGTTTATTTGTTGTTATTTTTTTTTCAATTTCTCTATTGTTTTTGATTTTGGGATTAAAAAATTCTTTAATTTTAACTCCTTTGAATAAATTATGGTTTAAGTTTGGTTTACTGTTAGGAAAAATAGTTTCACCAATTATAATTGGTATTATATTTTTTTTAGTTATTACTACTATTGGTTTTTTGATGAAAAAAATTTTTTCAAAAAATTTGCTTAATCTTAAAAAAGATACTAAAACTAAAACTTATTGGAAGCATAGAGAAGAAAAAAACTATAATATGAGAAATCAATTTTAAATGAGTTTCTTAAGAGAATTTTTACTTTTTTTAATAACAAGAAAAAAATATTGGTTAGTTCCAATTATTTTAATTTTAGCAATATTTGGTGGTTTAATTATATTAAGCCAAGGTTCTGCAATTGCTCCTTTTATATATACTATATTTTAAGTGCCATCAATTTTAGGAATTTCCTCTTTTTATCATGATAGTGCGGCAGCTCTAATAAATGACGGAAAAATAATAGCTGCAGCGCAAGAAGAGAGGTTTACGAGAATAAAACATGACTCTAGTTTTCCCTTTAAATCTATAAGCTTTGTTCTAGAATTTGCTAATAAAAAACTGAATGACATTGATTATGTGGTTTTCTATGAAAAACCATTTCTGAAATTTGAAAGACTTTTAGAAACATATGTTGCCCATTCTCCAAATGGATTTACTCAATTTTTAAAATCAATGCCAATATGGTTAAGAGAAAAACTTTTTCAAAAAACAATATTGAAAAATAATTTAAAAATATTTGATAAAAATTTTGATGAAAAAAAAATTTTATTTTCAGAACATCATTTAAGTCACGCTGCGAGTGCATTTTATCCCTCAAATTTTGAAAAAGCTGTTATTTTGACAGCAGATGGAGTTGGAGAGTGGGCAACTACGACGGTTGCCATAGGTGAAAAAAATAAATTAGAAATTAAAAAAGAAATTCATTATCCCCATTCATTAGGTTTGTTATATTCAGCATTCACTTACTACACTGGATTTAAAGTAAATAGTGGAGAGTATAAGTTAATGGGATTAGCTCCTTATGGAAAACCAATTTATAAGAAAATTATATCAGACAATCTAATAGATATTAAGGAGGATGGTTCATTTTGGTTGAATCAAAAATATTTTAGTTATTCGACAGACTTTGTAATGATAAACGAAAAATTTGAAAAATTATTTGGAAAAAAAAGAAGAGAACCTGAAAAAGATAAAATAGAACAATTCCATATGGACATTGCATCTTCCATTCAATCTTTGACTGAAGATGTTATGATAAAACTTGCTAAAGAATTAAAAAAAGAATATGGATTAAGTAATTTATGTCTAGCTGGAGGCGTAGCATTAAATTGTGTTGCAAATGGAAAAATTCTTAAAGAGAAGATTTTTGATAAAATTTGGATCCAGCCTGCTGCTGGTGATGCTGGAGGAGCTTTAGGCGCCGCATTAGCAGTATGGTATTTACATTTAAAGAATCCAAGAAAAATCAATAATACATTTGAAGACGAAATGCAGGGTTCGTATTTAGGACCAAGTTTTACGACAGCTGAGATAGAAAAGATACTCTCAAAATTAGGTGCAAAATTTAAAACATACGATCAAGAAAAATTAATTGAAAAAACAGCAAATGATATTGCAAATACAAAGGCAATTGGATGGTTTCAAGGAAGAATGGAATTCGGACCAAGGGCTTTAGGTAATAGATCTATCTTGGGTGATCCTAGAGATCCAAACATGCAAAAAAATTTAAATTTAAAGGTGAAATTTAGAGAAAGTTTTAGACCATTCGCACCATCAATATTAACTGAATATTGTAATGAATGGTTTGAATTAAATGAGTCGAGCCCATATATGTTGTTGGTGTCTAACGTTGATAGAGACAAAATTTTACCAACAACCAAAGAAGATGAAAAATATTTTGGTATAGAAAAATTAAATTTAAAGCGATCTTTGGTGCCAGCAATTACTCACGTAGATTATAGTGCAAGGATACAGACTGTACATAGAGAGACGAACGAACTTTATCATAAGCTTTTAAGTAAATTTAAGGAAATTACAGGTTGCCCTATTTTAATTAATACCTCATTTAATGTAAGAGGAGAGCCAATCGTGAACTCACCTGAGGAAGCGTTTAAGTGTTTCATGGGAAATGATCTAGATACTTTAGTAATTGGAAATTGTTATTTACAAAAAGAAAATCAGGATAAAAATTTAATTAAAAGTTATTATAATAAATTTAAATTAGATTAAGTGAAAAAAAGATATTTTATAATATATAATATATTAATAATTTTTCTTTTCTTTATTAGTATAGAATTCTTACTGAGAATTTACTTTAATCAAACAGAAAAATTTAGTTGCTACTTAAAAACTGATGATATTAGAAAATATACAAATGACTCTAATTGTAATTTTGAAGAAAAATATTTTGAAAAGAAAGATAATACAATTTATTTAACTAATAAAAAAGGTGAAAGAGTTGGAAAAAAAAGACAGATTAATCAAAAGGAGAAAATATTTTTTGTTGGTGATAGCTTTACATTTGGATACTTGAGTAATTATAATTTTACTTATCCATTTAATGCAATACAAAAAATTAACAATATCGGCAAAAAAAAATTTAAAGAGATTAATTTAGGAGTAAATGGATACCAAATTGATCAAGTTTTAGGATCAATAAATGAATTAAAAAAAGCAAAAGGATTAATTGTCTATGGTTTAACTCCAAATGATTTATTTGATATAAATAATAGTAAAAGTGAAGTTAATAATGACAACTATGGCTTAATAGATAGAATAAGAATTATTTTAAGTAAATTAAATTTAGTTTCTGTTCAATATTTTTCCTCAATAATTTTAAAAAATCAAAAAATTTATATAAAAATATATAAAAACAGAGGACCAAAATCAGGTTATTTAGATAAAAATGGATCTTTATTATGGCAAGAGAAATATAAGATTTTTGAAAATAAAATTTCTATGTTGCCTAAAGAAATAAAAGATAGACTAATAATAGTTATTATACCTCAACAGATACAAATCAAATTGTTAAGAAATAATCAGTTAGAAGATGGTATAGCATTTGATCGGAAAATTCTTAGTATTTGTAATAAAATAAAAATAGAATGTATTTCCAAAACGTTAGAATTAGCAATAAACCAAAACTATAATACACATTTTACTTTAGATGGCCATTTTCTTCCAGAAACAAATAAAAAATATGGAGAATTGATAAGTAAAGATTTATATACAATCTTCAATAAAAAATTAACTGATGAATATTAGAGATATATCAAGAAAGCTTAGGGCAAATTTATCCTTTTTTTTTAATGAAAATGAAAGAAGTTATCTGAGAGGCGAATTAAAAATAATTAAAAAAATTAATCAAAAAGCAAATAAAATTAAATTTTCAAAAATAAATAAACTGAGCACGCATCAGCTCTTTAGCAGAAAAATACTAAATATTATTAAAAATAAAAAACTTTTAAATTTTTTACAATTAGGCTTTATCCAACAAATGTTTTTTATTCATAATAGATTATTCATTATCATAGAATTGATAGAACTTAGATTGGATAAAGAATGGAAATTATGGAAAAAATTGATAGAAGAAAATAAAATTGGAAATCCAGTTAGATATTTTTTATATCCCAAAAGCAGTGGTAATAAAATACACCAAGTTTATCACTTAAAAAAATATAAAGATTTTTCAAAAATTGATTTTAAAAAATTCGATAATGTTATTGAATTTGGTGGTGGTTATGGAAATATGGCAACAATTTTCTATAAAATTAACTCAAAACTAAAGTACTATATATTTGATACTTATGAAGTAAATCTCCTACAATATTACTATCTAAAAAAATGTAATTTGGATGTCGGTTTAGGTATAAATAACAAAAATAAAATTAAATTAATCTGTGAATTAAATGATTTAAAAAATGTCGTTAAAAAAACAAATAAAAAAAATAAAAATCTTTTTATAGCAAATTGGTCTTTTTCGGAAATCTCACTAAATTTTAGGAAAAAATTATCATTTCTTTTCAACAAATATTTTTACCATATTTTTTCATTTCAAGAAAATTTTGAAAATATAGATAATCTTAAATATTTCAAAAAATTTAATAAGAATAATTTAAAAAAAAAATTAAGATCAGATATATTTAAAATGAAAAGTAAAAAAAATAATTTTTATCTTTTTTCATTAAAATAACTTTGAAAATAAGAATGATAATTTTTCATTAATTTCTTAGTCTCAAGCCTAGGTAAATTAATTTTCTTATAATTTTTTAATCTTTTTTCTATTAAAAAGAGTGATCTATTTAAGTTATAAAATTCAATGGGTACAAAATAATTTTTTAAAAAATAATTTTGCTTAATATAAGATTTTCTATTGTAAAAAATTTGAACACCACAAGAAAGAGAGTCTAAAGCAAAAATTGAAATAAAATTAGATACCTCATTAATTGTAAATTTAGTTTTTTTTAAATATTCAAAAATTTTTTTTCTTTTAATTATTCCTAAGTTTGTAATCTGAGGATGTAAAATCTTGTCACCCACAACAAAAATTTTGTATTTTTTATCAGCTAATCTAGTAATAATTTTTTTCTGAATTTCTGATCCATGCGCTGAATACTTTCTAAAATATAATAGAAGATCAATACTTTTTATTTTTTTTGAATTTTTTTGATTTTCAAAATTTAAAATATTATAATCATACTTTATTTCCTGATTTTTATTTTTTATTTTAAAATAATGTTTTAAAAGCGAAGTAGAAAAAAGTAATTTTTTTCTATTTCTAAGAATTAAAATTGAAATTCTATATAGTACAGGGAAAAAATATTTCTTTAATGTGTTAGAAAAATTGTTTATTTTTCCAACATACTTACTTCCTGTTATTGGACCTAAAATAGTTTCTTTTGGCAAGAATAAAAATAAAAAAACATTCCATAATGGTAAAAAATTTACATAACAAACTTTCTCGTAATTAGTAATATTCTTTCTTATTTTTAAAACTCCATACAAAGGATAAATATAATTATAAAAAAAACTAAAATTTATATTTTTTTTATTTACTGTTTTTACTTTTGATATTTTATTTTTATAAATTAAAAAAGATTTTGTAGGACTTTCAACAAATATTTTACGTTTTGATACGTTGCTTAATTGTCTTAAAAATTTTATACCTAGAATTCCCTCTCCTCTAAAATTCTCAAAATCACACCCCCAAGCATAAATATTATTATTTTTTTTTTTCATAAATATTAATTATTATAATAATTAATGCATAAATATTACCTAATGATCTTTTTAAATATTTAAAATTAAACTTCAAAATACCAAGGAAAGATTTTAGAAATCTAAAAAAAACTAAAATCCAAAATCTTGTTTTAGATAAATTAAATTTTTTTACAAATTTATATCTATTTAATATTTCTTTTACCCCAAACGAAAAATTTGATCTTTCTACAACATTTGCATTTAAAAATTTAGCATCTTTAGAAATTAATAATTTAAAACCCTTTTTTGAAAGACTATAAGAAAAAAATAAATCCTCTAAATAACTATATATCCCTAAATCCTCATTAAATCTAAATGACTTTATCGCATCCTTTTTATAAATTGTTGCTCCAGAAAAGACCCATTCAACAAAAGTATCCTTCTTCACATTTTCTATTTGTGAATGCCAACCACTCCGTGCAACTTTTCCTTGATTATCTTGATATAATTCAAAATAGTTAAAGAGAAAATTATTTTTTAATTTTTTAAATATATCTTTTTTTTTAATATTTGTAATAAGATTGAAACCAAAACCAACTATTTTATTATTCTTTTGATACTTTTGTATCACTTTATCCATATTATGAAACGAGTCTTCGTAAAAGATAATGTCATCATCTAAAAACATTATATATTTTGAATCTCTTTCAACTAACTTTAATCCTAAATTTCTTTGCCCAGAGGTTGAAGGTAGTGAATTTACAATTCTTACTTTCAATTTTTTTATTAAAGAATGTTTATAATTTCTTTTATCGTTTGAACTGTCTATTATTAAAAATTGCTTAAAATTTATATTTTTTTTATCAAAGTAGTTAAGTAAATTATTTACTGATATCGACCGATTTCTAGTTGGAATTATCAAAGTAGTATGATTTACAAACATCAAATTATTTAGATTTATTTTTTTATTGTTATCTAATAGATATAACAATAATAAAAACTACACAAATAAATGAAAATTAAGCAATGCATAATTTTAGCGGGGGGTTTGGGATCTAGATTGGGCGATTTAACAAAAAAAACCCCTAAACCCCTAATTAAAATTAATAATTTACCTTTTTTATTTTATCTAATCTCAAAACTAAAAAATGAAGGAATTAATAATATAGTTATTCTTGTATGGAATTTGTCAGACAAATTTAAAAAAATAAACTTTAAAAAAATTTTTGGTATAAATATTAAGCTTGTTAAAGAAAAAAAAAAACTAGGCACTGGTGGCTGTATTATTAATGCCTATGATTTTTTAAACAAAGAATTTTTTTTAGTTAATGGTGATACCTTGTTTAATATATCTTTGAAAGACTTAGAAAAAAATTTTCTTAAAAGGAAAAATACTAATTTAATTACAGCTTGTCATTTTAGTAAAAAAAGTACTAATAAATTTGTATATATTTTTAATGAAAAAAATAAACTGATTAATTATAAAATTTCAAAAAAGAAAAAAAATTGGATTAGTGGTGGAATATATATTTTTAAAAAAAAAGTTTTCAAAAACCTCAAAAAAAAAATCTTAGATCTTGATAGAGAAATTGTTTATAATCAATTTAATAAAAAAAAAATATTTGCTAAAAAATATTATAATTCATTTATAGACATCGGGACAAAATCTGACCTTAAAAAAGCAAAAAATATTGTTCCAAGAATTATTAAAAAAAGTATCTTAATTTAATATGAAGATTTTATTGATTGAAACAGAACCGGGAGGCCATCATGTTTCATTGTATTTAAATTCACTTGTGGATAAATTATTGTCTAAAAAACATGAAATTACAATACTTACCAATAAACAAACGAAAAATTCTAAATCGTTTTCATATATTAAAAAAAAAAAAGTAAAAATTTTTTTCTTAGATAATTATAAAATTTTCAGTCGTTCGAATTATTTTACTATTTTAGTAAATCAGTTCATACTTTTTTATGAAATCAAAAAAAAAGTAAATTATAATAAATTTGATCATATTTACTTTAACACATTTAGTGTTATAGATAAGGCAATAGCAATTTTAGGACCTCCTTTTAATAAGACAAAATTCTCAGGTTTAATACCTTCAGCAAATTTATATAAAAAATTTAGTTTAAATAATTTAAGATATTATAAAAATTTGATTAATAAATTTCTCTTTAATAGAGTCTTAAAAATAAAAAATTTGGAAAATATTTTTATTCCAGATAATAAATTTATAAATTATGTTAAAAATAAAAATTTCTCAAAAAAAGTAAAATTTTCGTACGATTTTGGTTATTTTAATGAAGGTAGGCAATCAAATTATTCTTATAAAATTCCATCAATATTAAAGAAAAAACCAAAAAATAAAATTTTTATTTTGGTCTATGGTTCAATTAGATATGAAAAAGGAATTCAATACCTATTAAAAGCTATTAGTTTGAGCAATAAACTAAAAAAAATTAGTTTAATAATAGCTGGGAAACAAGATCAATTTTCAAAAAAATGTATAAACTATTACAAAAAAAATAATCTTTTAAAAAATAAATTGATTATATTAGATTATTTTATTCCAAAAAAATTAGAAACATTCTTATTTAAAATTTCGCATTATGTATGGACGGGGTATACAAAAAATTATTCAGGGTCTAGTGCTGTTTATTTTCTTTCTTCAGTTTATTTCAAACCAGTTATATCTTCTAATCATGGCTTAATAAATTTTTATAATAAAAAATATAAAAATGGATTTTCTGTTGAAATAGATAACGTAATTAAAATAAAAAACTTATTAAATAACTTGGCTTATAAACCAAAAAAAATTAATAAAAAAAAATTTTTACTAATTAATAAAATACATAATCAAGAGAAATTTAGTGATAATATTTGTAAATTTTTATTATTAAGAAATTAAAATTCTTTAGATCGATTATTCTTTTTATAAAAATCCATCCAAAAATCTATCATTTCATCTAACATATTTTCAAAAGAATATTCTGGTTTCCACTTCAAAGTTTTTCTTATTTTTCTAGAATCACCTTTTAGATATTTTAATTCCTCTGGTCTAAAAAACTTTTTATTAATTCTTAAATGTTTTTTTTTATTTAAATTTAATCTATTAAAAACATAATCTATCATTTGCCCTACCGATCTTGTTTGACCCGTTGCAACAACCCAATCATCAGGTTTTTTGTAATTTAATATTTTATGCATAGCTTTAACATAATCTTTGGCATGGCCCCAATCTCTATAAGCATGAATATTTCCAACTTCGAGATATTTTTGAAATCCTAATGCTATTTTTACAGAATTCTTTACAACTTTATTAGTAACAAAGTTTGAACCTCTTCTAGTTGACTCATGATTAAAAAGAATTCCGTTACATGCAAATAACTTATACGCAAATCTAAAATGTTTAACTAAATTATATGCAAAAACCTTTGAGCAACCATATGGGCTAGTTGGTTCCATTGGTGTAGTTTCTCTTTGATAGCCATCCTTATCTACTGATCGACCAAACATTTCTGATGAGGAAGCTTGATAGAATTTAGCACTTGGTGCTTCATTTTTATATGCTTGCAAAATATTTAACACCCCCAACGCGTTTGTTTTTGCTGTAAATTCTGGGATATCAAAACTTATTCTTACATGAGATTGAGCAGCTAAATTATAAATCTCATTAGGTTTAATTTTTCTTAATAATTGAGCTAAGCTGCTCTCATTTAATAAATCTCCATATAGTAATTCTAAATTTTTTGATAAATGTTCAATTCTATTTCTTTGGTGTTCTACAACAGAATTTCTTCTAATTATTCCATAAACTTTATAATTTTTTTTTAAAAGTAACTCAGTTAAAAAGCTACCATCTTGACCAGCTATACCTGTTATGAATGCAATTTTTTTTTTCATTTGTAACCAAACTTTAATGACTAATATATCTATATATTAATTTTGCAACTTTATTCACATCTTCATTAATAATTTTTTTGAAATATTTCAAATGTTTTCCTCCAAATGTTCTGGGATTTAAAATTTTAATATCAACTTTAGAATTTTTAAAATTTTCTTTTGCACTATTAACAAGGTTATTTAGAGCTGTTTTGCTTGCAGCGTATAACATATATTTTTTTCTTGGTGATGATTGAGAACTTGAACCAATGACAACTATTTTTATTTTTTTATCATTTTTCTTTTTTAAATAAAAACTAATTAATTCCCAGGTTGGAGAAATATTTATTTTAAAAAGATCCATATTGGATCTTGAGTTTAACTCAAATTTCCCAATAAAATTAATTATTATATCAGGTTGAATTTTCTTAAGTATTTGATGTAATTTTTTATCATAATTTTTGTTTAAAAAATTTATGTTTTTTTTCCCATAAAGAAAAATATCAAATTTTTCTTTATCAATTCTTTTCAAAAAATTTTTACATAAGGTACTATTTTTTCCTAATAGTAAGATTTTTTTTTTGTTATTTAATAATTGAGGGAACTCTGTATGTATCTTTTTCATAATCTAATCCGCCTCTTATTCCCTCTGAAAATACAATAAATTGATTTCCTTCAGGACCAATTTTTAATGCATGAATTTCAAAAGGGGGTGTTGTTATATAATCTCCCTTAACTAAGATAATACTTTTTGCATCTTCTTTTGAGTCAAAAGGTTTGTACCAATACTCTAAAGATCCTTGGGTCATTACCATGTGTTGAGTGGTCTCTTTATGATAATGGTTTCCTCTAATAACATTTGGTTTGCTCTCAATTAAAGCTGAATGTTCAATTTTCGACTTGTAAAAAATATCTGAAATAATACCCCTCTCATCCTCATGAGTTTGGAGAATACTGTGCTGATCTCTAAAAATATTTCTTAATTTCATTTAAAAATATATAAATTTTAAGTTTTTGTTAATCTTTGTTAATTTTTTTTTTAACATATTACCAATATTCCAAGCTAAAGGAATAGCGTAGATTTTTTTTTCCTTTTTTATTTTATTATCTGGGTAAATAGGAATTCTTGTTAATGGAGTATACTTTCCAATTTTATAAACTGAAGCATCAGTTATATAGTCAATTAAAGAATTATTTAAACCAATAAAATTTAAAAAAGTATTTGCTTTTGCTGCCGCACCAATTCCGACAATTTTAAAGCCTTTTGATTTTAAAGTAATAATCTTATTTAAAAATTTTAGTTTTTTTTTATTTAAATTGCTCATTAATTTAGAATAAGTATTAACATCAAATAACTTAATTTTTTCTTCCTCCGCAACCATAGACCTTACTACTTTGTTCATTTTGGCTTTTTTTGAAAAACTTGAATAAACCCTTATTGATCCTCCGTGATAAAATGTTTTTTCTACTTTAAATATTTCTAAATTATTTTTTTTTAGCAAATTATATGATGACTTAATAGTTAAATAACTAACATGCTCATGATAAATTTGATCAAACTTTTTTTCTTTAACTAAATTGTACCAATAGGGTAATTCAAAAACGAAAATTCCATTTTTAGACAACAACTTACTTATCCCTTTTATAAAATCTATTGGATTATTTGAATGATTTAATACATTATTTGCAATTATTAAATCAAAAGAACCAAATTTTTTTTTTACTTTTTTAGCTTCATTAAAATTAAAAATTATATTTAAAGTTTTTATATTTTTTTTATTTGCTAATTTTGTCATAAAGTTTGAAGCATCAATACCTAAAACTTTTTTTGTTGCTTTTTTAAATTTACTCAGCAAATAACCATCATTTGAACCAATTTCTAAAATTTTTTTGTTTTTATTAATCTTAAAATTTTTAATTATATTTATTGCATATTCCTTCCAATATTTTTTTGAGTAACTTGAATTAGATGACGTATAAGAATATTCATATAAATTATATCTATTATTTTCATCAGTTTCTATTGAATTTGAAATTAAATAATTTGAATGATTTAAATAACATTTTAAAGGGTAAACTGGTTCAGATTTGTTCAGCTGATTTTTTTTAATAAACGTATCAGCAAAAGGATGCATACCTAAATTTATAATTTCAGATATTTTAGTCATTTATTTGTTTCTTGTCAGTCTCTACACCATAATATGGACCATTTTTAATTTCGTAAAATAATGTATTATCTTCCAAAACTAATAATTCATGCCCACCTCTGAAAATTGTTACACAATCGCCACTAGACAATTTAGTTTCAAAAATCATTTTATCATCCAAATCATAAAATTTTACCGAGATTAAGCCCTTTAAAACAACCCAAGCCTCTTGGGTGATATTGGTTTCTCTTTTTAAGTAGTTATGTTTATGGGCATTTACCTTAAATCCTTTTTTCAGAACTCTACCAGATGTTTGTAAAAATTGATCTTCTGGAGAAATATCAGTTCTTTTTTCGGTTATTTGATTAAACCTAAGTAGACTAAAAAGAATTTTTGATGGTTCAACTTTAGAATAAAATTTCATAATAACCTTATACAGTAAAATTAACTTATTATGGTGTTTTTTTAAATTTCTTATGAAAGAAAATATAAAAGCCTATTGGAACATATAATACAAAAGAATACCAATTGTTGAAAAAATTTCCGCTTGGTAAGAATGGTATAAAATTAATTAATATAGAGCTTATTGATAAATAATAACAAGTTGCATCAATGTTTTGTTTTTTAAAATTAGCTTTGAAAAACTCTATAATAAAATACAAATAAAATAATACATAAAATAGTAATCCAAAAATACCCAATTCTGCTGCAAATTGTGCTGTTAAATTATGTGGATGAGTATCACAGCCATCTTTTCTGTCGTATGATATTTTTGCTAAAAGATCATTTTTTTTAAATGATATAATCGCATTGACTCCGCCAGATAACCTTTCATAGGCTTTATTAACTTTCCCTAGGTTTAATCTATAACGCAATAAGTCAATATTTTCTACTTCACCATCATCATAAAAAATACGCATTATTGTTTTCAAATTAGGTTTAGAGGTGATATTGCTAATCTCCCAAAATTCAATTATGTAAAAATGACCATCTTTTTTTGCAAACAGTAAATTTTCATTCAAAATTTTTTCTTTAGTTTTTAATGAATATTTTTCCTGGCCACAGACAAACCTATAAGTTTTTGCGCCTGTTCCTAGATATAAATTTTGTTTGAAAATTTCAAAAGATGTAAATAACATATTTTCATGTACATCACTAAATAATATCAAATCATCTCTGCCATCAACATTTATTTCTGAAATTGTAGCATTTACAATTCTTTTAACCGGATGAAATTTAAAACTATATAGAGATATAAAAATAATTGAAAATAGAGTTATAAAAAAAATAGAAATTTTGAAAAAACGTTTATTTATTATAAGACAAAATAATAGAATTAAGAAATGAGCAGTTGATGTTCTTTCTCCACTAGCAATAATAAGTATGCCAGATAGCACTAATGTTAAAAAAATAAAATAATTATTTTTTTTTAAAAAAACTAAACAAATTAATAATGAAGGTAATATTTTCATAACATATCCACCCATTACCAATTCATCACCAAAAAGACTTGAAAATCTTTGTGTAACAAATTTATTTCCTGAGATAGAATAATCAAATGAAACAAAAAATACTAAATCAATAAAAAAAATAACAAAAAAAAATATTATAGATAAAAAAAAGTAATGAAAAAATTTTCTTTGATATATATGAATTAAAATAAAAAAAATAAA
>CACGAU010000014.1 GCA_902571135.1 uncultured Pelagibacteraceae bacterium
TGCAAAACTTTTTGAGAAAAATTTATCTTGTTTAATTTTTTCACCTTTAATTATTTGGTCAATTTTTTCTATATCCTTCCCAGCATAATTTTCTCCATCATAATGGAATGCATGGTTTTCATAACAATGTCCTAAGCAAAACATTTCTCCAACTTTATCGTCACCAAGTTTTTCTTTTAAAGTATCTTTTAACTTCTCTTGTGTACCAGCGCACATACACGCACTACCATTACAAACAAAAGCTTTCTTTTCTCTATGAGATGGTCTTAGAAATTCATAAAATGACTCAGCACCATGAAGTGTTGAAACCCCAAGGTTATGTTTTTTAGCAATTTCTTTAATATCCTGCGGTTTTTCGCTTAAAGTGTTTTCTGAAATTTGCTTAAATAAATTGTCTTTTAAGCCAATTCTACCAGATAAATTACTTATGTTTTTTGACACAAATACCCTTTTCTTTATTATTTAGTTCACAATAACTTTTTTGTTATTTGTGTAAATATTAAAACTGTCCCTCTTTACGAAACCTATAAGGGTAATGTCAAATTTATTCGCTAAATCTATAGCAAGACTTGTTGGCGCACCAACACCAATCATTATGCCAACATCTGTCATTAAAACCTTTTGAACCAACTCAAAATTAAGTCTTCCAGAACATGTAATAAATTGAGATTTTGGATCAAGTTTACCATTTTTTAAAGTGCAACCAATAAGTTTATCCAAAGCATTGTGTCTTCCTACATCTTCTCTTAGATCTATCAGTTCCCCACTAGAATTAAAGAGACCACTTGCATGGATACCACCTGTTTTGCTGAACTCTGATTGAGCCTCTCGTAACGAATTCGGAGATTGAACTATAATATCTTTTGAAATTTTTGGTTCAGAAGCATGAGTTTTATTTTTTTTAACAATCTCAAGTGCATCTAATGAAGATTTTCCACATACACCACAGGAAGAATTGGTTAAAAAATCTCTTTTTATTTTCGCTATATTAACATTTTCTGAATTTATTAAGGTTGCTAAGATTTTATTTTGGATTTTGTATTGACCGACTTTTTCACCATAACTTTCAACAGAAGCAATATCTTCTAAAGATGTAATAATTTGTTCATTGAACAAAAAACCTGTTACCAAGTCCTCATCATGACCTGGTGTTCTCATTGTGATAGATAAATTTTGATTAATCCATTTATCTTCTGATTTATATTTTAGAGAAATTTCAAGAGGCTCTTCAATAGATATTAAATCTTCGGTATCACTATAATTTTTTGAAGAAAATTTTGTAACTTTATATTTTGAATTCATTAAATTATTTTTAAGGATAATTTTTTTTTAAAAGATATTTGTTAACAATAATTGCCAATAATAGAATAATAATACATCCAAAAATTATTGGATTAATAAGATAGTCGTAAGAGGCACTACCTATAATTACCATTATAGGATTTCCACCAGCTGGTGGATGGACAACATTCAATAATATCATTAAAAATACCCCAATACCAACTGCAGCTGCAATATTGATATAAATAGGTAGTGGAATAAAATGAACAAAAATTACACCAACTAAAGCTGTTACCAGATGTCCAAAAAAAACATTTTTTGGTTGAGCAAATGGGCTCTCAGGAAAACCAAATAACAAAACCATGGAAGAGCCAAAAGACCCTGCTATAAAATAGCCAAGAGTACTTTTGTAAGTAAGTACTGTTAACACACCAATTGTGAACGCTGAAAAAAATCCAGCAATTAATGCTTTCTGCAAAATAGTTTTTGAAATATTAATCATTTAAATTTTTAAAGCTTTTGCAATTGTTCTTAAAGGTAATAGCAAACATTCTTTCCTGGAGAGGTTTTTTTTATCAAAAATTTCCATAAAATCCTTCCAATGTTTCTCTAAAGTTATTTTAACGTCATCAAACAATTGCTCTCCAATTACAATAAATCCTTTAATTTCTTCTATCTTTTTTTCTTTTATCTTTCTTGATAGTAAACTAACTGAAGCCTGACAATAAACACATGATTTGCACTGATAAGCCATGTCTTTTACAACTTCATCTTTAACAATTAAGCTTATTTCCATCTCATCTCCGCATAATGGATTTTTGTGTTTAGATTTATGAGTGTAATTTTCAAGGACTTTGTTGTTTTCTGTGTGTGAGGCAATTTCTAAAATTCTTAGGTCCATTTAATTTCTTTAATTCAAGTTTGAATGTTTTATATTTTGGTTAATGCATCATAACAATATTTTAGGCACAGTGCTAGCAGGCGGAAAGTCACAAAGATTTGGTGAAGATAAATCACAAGTGACCTTAGCAAACAAGCTATTAATAGATTACGTATTGTCGGAAATAATTGATCAATTTAAAGAGGTTTTGATTGTCTCAAATAATTCAATAAATTTTCAAAGTTCAGAAAAAATAACTAAAATTGAAGATTATAAAAAAGGACTTGGTCCTTTATGTGGAGTTTTATCTGCTATGAAATGGATCAAAACAAATAAAAGAGATTACCAATGGATAGCAACCTTTCCCGTGGATACTCCTTTTTTTAAGAGACAAATACTCAAAGACTTTATTAAAAATATTAATTTTAATGAAAGCGATTTATTTTTTATTAAATCGAATAATACTAGACACAATATTTTTGGTTTATGGTCAATAAAGTTACTAGATAGGTTAGAAAAAGACTTAAATGATGGAGAAAGAAAAGTAGAGTTATGGGCAAATAATGTTGGAGTTAAAATAATTAATATGGAGTTTCCAAATAATGATCCTTTCTTTAATATAAATACAAAAGAAGATTTAGAAAAAGCTAAAGAAATATTGAAATGATAAGTTACGATCAATCCAAGAAAATATTAAAAAAAGCAAAAATTAAAATTAAAGATGAAATAATTAATAGCGCTAATTCTTTAAATAGAGTTGTTTCTATCAATGTATATTCGAAGATAAATTATCCAACTGGTGATAATGCTGCCTTTGATGGATATGCAATTAATTCAAAAGATACAAATAAAATTAAAAAAAATTCTCAAAAACAATTCAAGATAATTGGCTCAATTGCTGCTGGTTCAAAACCATTAAAGAAAAAAATTAAAAAATTTGATGCAATAGAGATAATGACAGGCGGGATAATTCCAAAAGGGTTTGATACAATTATTCCTATTGAGCAGATTAATTTTTACCCAAATAAAAAAAATAAAAAATATATTCTAATTGACCATAAAATAAGCAAATATGACCATGTAAGGTTTGCAGGTTCAGATTATAAAAAAGGGGAGGTTGTAATAAAAAAAAATACAATTGTTCAACCAAACCATATTTTAGCTTTTAAAAGTTTAGGTATAAAACAAATTAAAGTAAAAAAAAAGATTAATATATTATTTTTTTCAACCGGAAATGAAATATCTGACAAAGATAATATTCCAAATTGGATGGTAAGAAATTCTAACACACATTATATTAAAAACTTAAATCAAAATTTTTTATTTAATTTTAAAAGTGGAAGTATTTTAAGAGATAATCACCAAAATATTTTTAAACAAAAAATAAATAAATTAATTAAATCTAAAGATGATATTATTATTACTTCAGGTGCAGTGTCTGCAGGCAAGTTTGATTTTATACCTGATGTTGTTAAAAAATTTAAGTTATCAAGCTACTTTAAAAGTGCTGCAATAAGGCCAGGAAAACCAATAATGTTTGCAAAAATTAAAGGGAAAGAAAAGGCAATATTTGGACTCCCTGGAAATCCAATTTCTTCAGCTGCATGTTTTAGATTTTTTGTAATTCCATATATTTTAAATGCTTTAGGGTTATCAGGAGAAAAATCTATTAAAGCTATTTTGACGAATGGATTTGATAAAAAAAAGAATTTTACAAGATTTGTAAAGAGCCAATTAAGCACAACTAAAAATGGAAAAATAAATGTTGAAATTTTAAAAGGTCAAGAGTCTTTTAGAATTAAATCATTTGTAAAATCAAATATTTGGGTTTTGTTACCAGCAGGTAAATCAAATTTTAAAAAAGGAGATATCGTTGATTGTTTTTTCCCCAACCTTTCAAATCAAAATTTAGTTTAGAAACGTATTTTTGTTGTAGAAAATTCTATTTACAATTAGATTTCTCAATATGTTAGAGTTGAGAAATCCAAGAATAGCCATTCCAGTAGTACTTTTTGCCGGTCTGTTGTGGTCGTTTGGTCCATTAGTGGTTCGATACATGGATAATCCACAATTGGTACCTTGGCAGTATATTTTTGGAAGAGGTTTGACAATTTTCATCTTATTAAATCTTTATTTATTTTTCGAGGAAGGAAAAAATTTTTACAAAAACTATTATAAAATAGGTTTATCTGGAGTAATCGGTGGATCTGGATTGGGGATCGCTATGATTACATTTATTTATTCAATTACAAATACTAGCGCTGCAGTTACTTTGCTTTGTTTGGCAGCAATGCCTTTTTTTACAGCATTATTGGCATTTTTATTTTTAAAAGAAAAAATTTCTCTTAATGTGTGGATATCAATAATAATTGCAACAGTTGGTATCATTATTATGGCACTTGGAAACACCGGTGAAAAATCATTAATTGGTTTCGTATTTGGTTTAACTTCTTCAATTGGTTTCTCAGTTTTTTCTGTAACTCTAAGATGGAGAAAAGAAACACCTAAATTTACTACAGTAGCTTTTGCAGGTTTCTTTTGTTTTGTATTTGCAACAATTATGATTTTATCAAACAACTTAGTTTTCTTTTCATCTAGCTATAATGGAGCTCTATTTTCTTTGCACGGGACATTAGTTTGTTTTGGTTTAATTTTATATTCAATTGGATCTAAAGCGATACCAGCAGCAGAATTGACTTTATTATCTTTAACCGAAGTTGTAGGTGGAATTTTTTGGGTTTGGTTACCATTATTTGGTATTAATGAAGTACCATCCACAAATACTATAATCGGTGGTTTTTTTCTTTTTGTATCTATATTTTATTACAGTTTAATAATGAGATGGAACAAAAGATATATAGCATTAAATTAATATGGAACGACCAGATTTTTTTGAACTTAAAAATGGTGAGAAAGTAAAATTACCTTTCACAGACAAAGAATATAACGATCGAGTAAGCAAACTTAGATTACTCATGGATCAAAATGGTCTTGATATGATTATTTTAACATCTATGCATAACGTTGCATATTACACTGGATTTATTTATTGCTCTTTTGGCAGACCATACGGATGTGTAATCACTCAAAATAAAATTTCAACAATTTCAGCTAATATTGATGCAAGTCAACCATGGCGTAGATCTCATTGTGATAATGTAATTTATACTGATTGGAAAAGAGATAATTTTTTAAGAGCCATTGTTTCAATTATTGGAAGGGATGAGCCTCCAAAAAATATTGGAATTGAAAATGATCATGTAACGTTAGATATGCGAGAAAAAATAGGTTCTATTTTTACTTTCTCAGTATTTAGTGATGTTTCAAAAGATTTAATGAAACTTAGAATGATTAAATCGAACGAAGAAATTGAGATCATTAGAAATGGTGTAAGAATTGCAGACATTGGTGGTGAAGAAATAGTTAAAAATATAAGAGAAGATAATACGGAGATCGAAGTAGCAATTGCAGCTAGAGATAGAATGGAAAGAGAGATTGTTAAAAGCTATCCTGGTGCTGAGTATATGGACACTTGGGTATGGTTTCAATCGGGTATCAATACAGACGGAGCTCACAATCCAAAGACTAATAGAAAATTAGTCAAAGGAGATATTTTATCTTTAAATACTTTTCCAATGATCTCAGGTTACTACACTGCACTAGAGAGAACTTTATTTTTAGATCATGCCAATGATGCTTCTCTTAAAGCTTGGGAGGCAAATGTTAAAGTTCATAAAAGAGGATTAGAATTAATTAAACCAGGTGTTAAATGTTCTGATATTTGTCATGAGCTTAACGAACTTTTTGCTGAGCTTGGTTACCTTCAGTATCGAACATTTGGTTATGGACATTCATTTGGTATGCTTTCACACTTTTATGGAAGAGAAGCTGGTTTAGAATTAAGAGAAGATATTGATACTGTTCTTGAAGAAAATATGGTGGTGTCTATGGAGCCAATGATCATGATCCCAGAAGGTAATCCTGGTGCAGGTGGATATAGAGAACATGATATTTTGGTAATAGGCAAAGATGGAGCAGAAAATATTACAAAATTTCCTTTCGGCCCTGAGCATAATATTATAAAAAATTAATCTTTATGAGCAAGAATAAAACTATTGTTAATAGTTGGAATGAGTGGGATCCGTTAAAACATGTTATTGTTGGGAGAGCAGATGGTACTTGTATACCAGCACCAGAACCAGCATTAGATGCAAAAGTTCCAGAAGACAGTGATATGCGAGGTCAGTTTGGACCAAGAACAAAAGACACTGTCGATAAAGCAAATCAACTTTTAGATGATTTTTCTAATATGCTTGAAAAAAGAGGAATTAAAGTTGATCGACCCACACCAATAGATTTTAATCAAAAAACATCTACACCTGATTGGGAAGCAGAAACCATGTTTGGCTGCATGCCTCCAAGAGATGTTTTGTTAACAGTAGGAAACGAAATTTTAGAAGCTACAATGAGTTATCGTTGTCGTTGGTTTGAATATTTATGTTACCGACCACTTCTAAAAGATTATTATAATCAAGATCCTAATATGAGACACGAGTCCGCTCCAAAGCCTAGGTTAACTGATGCAGATTATAGAAAAGATTATTTATCAGATAAAATTGGTGTTCAAAAAAGATTAGAGTGGACTGAAAAAAAATATTTTGTAACCACTGAAGAAGAACCATTATTTGATGCAGCAGACGTATTAAGATTTGGTAAAGATTTAGTTGTTCAACACGGTTTTACAACAAATTTAAAAGGAATTGATTGGCTAAAGAGACATTATAAAGATCACAGAGTTCATGCAGTTAACTTCCCAGGTGATCCTTATCCAATTCATATTGATGCAACTTTTACCCCAATTAAAGAGGGTTTAATTATCAATAACCCACAAAGAAGACTTCCTAAGGAACAAAGAAAACTTTTTGAAGATAATGGTTGGGAAATTGTAGACAGTGCACAACCAGCACATAACGAACCACCTCCATTATGCTATTCATCAACTTGGCTATCAATGAATGTTTTAGTTTTGGATCCTAAAACTGTATGTGTTGAAAAAAGCGAAAAATATCAAGCTGAACAATTAGATAAATTAGGAATGGAAGTAGTACCGGTAGAATTAAGAGATGCATATGCATTTGGTGGAGGACTTCATTGTTGTACAGCAGATGTATATAGAGAAGGTACTTTAAAAGATTATTTTCCAAAACAATAATTATGGCAAAAATTAAAATTAAAAGAGAGCGAGTTAAATTCGCCTCCGATAATGTTGCAGGTGCTTGCCCTGAAGTATTAGAAGCAATCATAAAAGCAAATGAAGGAGACAGCACTCCTTATGGGAATGACCCAATATCAACTGAATTACAAGATAAGTTTTCAGAAATTTTTGAAAAAGAGGTAATTGTTTTTCCTACTGCCTCAGGTACTGCAGCTAATGCTTTAGCATTATCGACAATGACACCTTCTTATGGAAATATTTATTGTCATAAGATGTCCCACATAAATACAGATGAATGTGGTGCACCTGAATTTTATACAGGAGGGGGAAAATTAGTTACTTTAAATGGGGTGATGGGAAAAATAACAGCAGAGGAGTTGGATCAATCGATAGGTGGAAAAGGGATTGTTCATCATACACAACCTTCATCAGTTAGTATTACTCAGGTTTGTGAAACAGGCGAAGTTTATCAATTAGAAGAAATTAAAAAAATTGCAGAAATAACTCATAAACATAATTTAAATTTACATATGGATGGAGCCAGATTTGCTAATGCATTGGTTTCTTTAGACGCAACTCCTGCTGAAATGACATGGAGATCTGGGGTTGATGTTTTGTCATTTGGAGCAACTAAAAATGGATGTCTAGCAGCTGAAGCAATTATATTTTTTAAGAAAGAATTAGTTGGAGACATTGCTTTTTTAATGAAAAGAGCAGGGCATTTATTATCTAAAATGCGTTTTGTCTCTGCACAATTAGATGCGTACATCTCAAATGATGTTTGGTTGAGAAATGCAAAACACGCTAATGCAATGGGTAAAAAATTAAGTGATGGTTTAAGCAAGCATAATGATATTGAAATTGCTTATCCAACAGAAGCAAATGAAGTATTTGCAAAATTTCCAAGAGAAAAAATAGAACATTTAAATTCTGAGGGTTACAAAATGAATGAAGAAGAATTAGATGGAAAAGCGGTAAGGTTAGTTGCTGCTTGGAATACTAAAGATAGTGATGTTGATGAATTATTAAATACAATTAAAGCTAACTAGGATTTTCTTTTAAAAACTCAATATATTTTATTACTTCGTCAAACTGTTCGTCAGGAATGTCTTTATAACTTGCGTTAAACTTGCTCTTCACACAAATAGCAACATGAGCATAGGGGTTTCTTCCTTTAGGGTGATTTGGGTGGTCAGGTAATTGACCTACCAAATAATCGCCAGCTTCCTGAATAATTTTCCAGAGTTTACTTGTGTTTTCTTTGTTCATACTACTTGAAACCTTGATTTATCTCAATCTGCTATAGTCTGTGATATAGTATCCTATAAAATCCTATAACCAAAATGAATATTATTTTTTATTAAAATCACTTGGGTAAAAGTTTTCAATAAAAGCTATTTCATCTTTATCAAGATCGTAAATATGATAAATTTTTTTATTAAGCTCATCTATAACTTTTTGATTTTCAATTTTGTTCTTAGTTATATCAATTTGATTTAAAAGATTATTGATATCTTTCACATTATTATTAGATAATTTTTTTATAGGAACTTCGCATAATGGTTTGTAAAAAAGTTCTAACATTTCACCTTTTACCTTACCTTTTTTTTTGAACCAAAAATAAAATAATTTAGAATTTAAAATTCCATTAAGTGAAAATAATTCATCAATTAACTGATTATTTTTTTTATTGGTTATAAAATAAACATCTGCACTTGCAAAAAAATCTTCCTTAGAAAAAGCAAATTTATTAATTCGTGATCTTTGTGGACAGACAATTTTATTCCTCTCAAATATATCTTTATTTCTTGCAGCAAATATAACCCACCATTTGCCTAATTTAAGAGCAGCTTGAATTTCACCTCTGGCTGTACCTCTGGACTTAATAGCTTTTTCAAAATATTTAATATGTTTTTTTATATTTGGATAATCATCTAAATTTAAATCTCTAGTTAAATATAATACAAAATTTTTTATATTTTCTTTTATATAAAAGTTATCAATATCGGAATTTTTAAAGTATGGTTTTAATAATTTTTGCTCATTTTTATTAAATTTAATTTTATCTATTTCATCAGAACTAAGCACAAAAACACCGCTACCAAGTTTAAATTTTTCTTTTTTAAATTTGCTAATATGATTTTTTTTAATCTTATCTATACCTGTTATCAAACCTTGGTTTACATCAAAATAGGTTACTAAAGGTTTTGAATTATATAATATTTTTTTTAAAATTTTATTTTGAATTGATCCATCATCATTTGTTTTTCCATCTAATCTAATATAATTTTCTGGACCTTCAAAAATCAAGTCCGAATCTATTTCTTTTTTTAAATCTAAGCTATCATCACCAAAAAAAAGATTATCAAGATCATAATCAGTGGCATCCCCAGTTCTCTTGGTAAAAATTGTTTTACATTTTTGTTTATAATTTTGATCTTTTGTAAAAGATGTAATTAAATTATGCTGTCCTTTTGCAGATTTAAAAACTTTATACTCATTAAAATTAATCAATGAAAGAATCTGAGATTTTTGTTTTAAATCTTCTCTTAATTTTGTGCCTTGAGTTGCTGTAATATAATAATTGGTTGTAATAAATGAGGAAATGCCCTTTGGTTTCATGATTGAAATAGCTAAATGAAAAAAGAAATAAAAATAATCCATTTTACGGATATATTTTTGATAAAGATCGCTAGACTTTATCTTTTCGATTTCTAGTTTGCTTTCTTTTTCCCCTATGTAGGGTGGGTTACCAATGATAATATCAAAACCACAATTTTCTTCTTTGTTAGATTTAAAAATCTCAAAAAAAACAATTCTAAAATCAAATTTATCTGCTTTTTTTAGATTATTTATAAAATTGTCAATTTTATTTTTTAAAATAGTTTTCTCTTTACTATTAGTTTCTTTAAAAAAGCGATCCTTTAAATCAATTAAATTGTTGTAATCAGCATAACTAAAGATATCGATTGGAAAATTTTTTAATGCATTTGCTTCTATAATTTTAAAATCTAAATTTGGTAAAATCAGTTCTTCACTGTGACTTTTTTCGTCAACAATTAAAGATAACCATAATCTTAATTTAGCAATTTCTACAGATCCAGCATCAATATCCACTGCATATAAGCAATTTTTAATAAAATTTTTTTTTAAGTTTAATTCTGATGTTTTTCTTTTTTTTTTAAACTGAAGCAAACTTCTGCCTCTACAAACTTCTGTCATCATTGATATAGGGTATGCACCAGAACCTACTGCTGGGTCACAGATTTTTAAATTCTTAAGTTTAAAATCAATAACATTTGAGTACTTTTTAATTTTAAGGGGAAGATTTTCATAGCTTAGAAACTTTTTTTGATTAGCAATATAAAATAGTGCCATAAAATCTTTTTTAGAAATTTTATAATTCAGTTGTGAATACAAATATGAAACAAGAGCATCTCTACACATAAAAGATACAATTGATCTGTTTGTATAAAAAACACCATGTTTCTTTTTAATATTTTCTGGAATTAAAGACTCAAAAACCTTCCCGAGCATTTCAGGATCTATAGCTATCTCAACATCATAGTCTGAACTTTCGTCAACTGTAAAATTATAAAGATCAAATATATCTAATATTCCATTTTTATCTTTATTTGAGAAAATTTCATTTG
>CACGAU010000015.1 GCA_902571135.1 uncultured Pelagibacteraceae bacterium
CAAATGCAATCCCGTTATCACCTACATATTTTTTCCAACAATCACTTGATCCAGCTTCTATCGATATTTTAAATTGTGTTTCCTTTAAAATTTTATTTTTATAAGATTTTGATTGTAATTCGAAAAGTTCCATACAAGGCATTGATATCACTTTGGAATATATTTTATCTTTGGCTAATTTATGGCTAACCTCTATTGCAAGATTAACTTCAGATCCACTAGCTAATATTGTAAGATTAATTTTTTTATTTGTTCTTAAAACCTCGTAAGCACCCAATGAACATAAGTTTTTATTTGAGTATTTTTTTCTTACTGGATTTAAATTTTGTCTTGTTAAAGATAGCACACTAGGTGTTTTTGAACTTTTTAAAGCATGTTCCCAACATTCAATTGTCTCAATTCTATCTGCTGGTCTAAATACATTTAAGTTAGGTATGGCACGTAAGCCCGAAAGTTGTTCTATAGGTTGATGAGTAGGTCCATCTTCTCCAAGTCCAATAGAATCATGTGTCATTACATAAATGACCCTTTTTTTCATTAATGCTGACAGTCTGATCGAAGGTTTACAATAATCAGAAAATATTAAAAAAGTACCTCCATAAGGAATTAAATTACTGTGAAGTGCGATACCATTCATAATTCCACTCATTGCATGCTCTCTCACTCCATAGTGAATATAGTTTCCATTAAAGTCTCCAGGTTTAATTATTTTATGGTTTTTAGTTTTTGTGTTATTTGATCCCGCTAAATCAGCAGAGCCGCCAATTAAATTATTTTTTTCTTTTGTTAATACACTCAATGTCATTTCTGAACATTTTCTAGTAGCTAAACTTTTTGGCTCCTTTATCGCATTCTCTTTTTCTTTTTTAAGCACCGTAGTAAAGCTATTTTTTAAAGTTTGATTAAATTTTATTTTTTTTCTTTTTAATGCTTTGTTCCATTTTTTTTCTAAAATTTCACCTCTTTGGCCAATTTTTCTCCATTCATTTAAAATTTTATTTGGGATATCAAAAGGTTTGGTTTTCCAATTTAAGGCTTTTCTTACAAGCTTGATTTCATCTATTCCCAATGGACTTCCATGGGATGATGCTTTTCCTGATTTATTCGGTGAACCATATCCAATTTTTGTTTTACAAGAAACTACAGTAGGTTTTTTAGCTTTTTGAACTTGTTTTAGTGCTTTAAAAATTTCTTTTTCATTATGACCATTGATAGAAATATAATCCCAACCATATCCTTCAAATCTTTTTTTAAAATTATCTGAAACCGCGAGATTTGTCGGACCATCAATTGAAATTGAATTGTTATCAAATAGCATAACTAAATTTTTAAGTTTTAAATGTCCTGCTAAACTCATCGCTTCATGACTTATTCCTTCCATTAAGCATCCATCTCCAGCTAAAACATAAGTTTTGTGATTAATTAAATCTTTACCTAATTTATTTTTTAAAATTTCCTCAGCAATTGCAAAACCAACCGCATTAGATATACCTTGTCCAAGAGGACCTGTTGTAGTTTCAATACCTGTTTTCGGATGATATTCAGGATGTCCAGCACAAATAGAATTAAGCTGCCTAAAATTTTTAATATTATTAATTGATATGCTTTTATATCCAGTTAGGTAAAGCAAAGAATATAAAAGCATAGAACCATGACCAGCAGACAAAACAAATCTATCTCTATTTAACCAATCTGGATTCTTTGGATTAAATCTTAAAAAATTTTTGAATAACACTGTTGCAACATCTGCCATACCCATTGGCATTCCTGGGTGACCTGAATTTGCTTTTTGAACAGCATCAATTGATAAAAATCTGATGCAATTAGCTAAATCATTGTGTAGTTTGCTCAAAATTATCCTGACTAGACTAAGAAGAATCTATTTAATAATATAAACATATATATATGAATTCTATAAACGAAAAAGAAAAAAAATTAAATATTGCATTAGAGGAATTAAAAAACTTAGATCTAACAAATCCTGAATTACAAAAAAATATCGAAAATTTAAGCACAAAACAAAATCAATTAGAAATTGAAAAAAGACAGATTGAAGAAAAATATAAAACGTTACTTGACGAACATGAAAATCTATCAAAAAAACTTGAGGATTTAAAAAATAAAGAAAAGTTGGAAGAAAGAAAACAAATTGAATTTTCTGAAAAAATTGACGAACTTAATCAAGAAACTGACACACTATTGGATGAAATAGATAAATGGCAAATGTAAGTATAAAATTTAACAATAAAGAGTTTTTGCTCGCTTGTGAAGATGGACAAGAGGAGCACTTAGAAGAATTGTTAATTCAGATTAACAAAAAGTTTAATAATTTAAAAAATGATTTGGGAAATCTAGGTGAAAATAAATTATTATTAATTACAGCTGTAAAAATAATGGATGAATATTATGAAACTAAGAAAAAAGTAGATCAAAAAAAAGAAGAATTAAATGATCTATCAAAAAAATTTAAAGAACTAAAATCTCTAATTTACAATTATAGGGACACAAAAGAAACTGAAATTGAAAAACTAAATCTTGATCATGAAAATTTAAAACAAGAAATTGACGATAATCAAAAAAAATATGAAAATTTAATTGATGAAGCTGCTGATCAAATATCAAATTTTGTAAAAAAAGCAAAATTAGAAAACATTTCAAAGTAGGTCTGTGAGTAAATCTAAGCTAAGAAGTAAAATTTTAAATCTTAGAAAAAAAAATTCTAATAAAAAACTTAGTCTCAATCCTTACAGAATTTATCGGTTTTTAAAAAAAAATAAAATTAATTTCAAAAATGTAGGGGGGTATTACCCTTGTAATCATGAGATTGATGACTTGGGTATGCTTTATTTTTTAAGAAACAAAAAGGTAAATATTTCCTTACCAGTAATTAGAGAAAATAACCAAATGGATTTTTTTGAATGGACAAATAAAGATCCTTTAAAAATTAATAAGTATGGAATTGCTGAGCCAACTTTAAGAAAGAAAATTTACCCAGATATAATATTTGTTCCTTTAGTAGCTTATGACGATGATTTAAATAGATTAGGCTATGGTGGAGGATTTTATGATCGTTATTTGGAAAAAGTATCTAAAATTAAAAAAATATTTAAAATTGGATTAGGATTTTCATACCAGGAGATAAAAAAAATACCTATCAACAAGTATGATAAGAAACTTGATTTAATAATAACCGAGAAAAAAATTATACAATGAGAATTTTATTTTTAGGAGATGTTGTTGGAATTTCAGGATGTTCTAAATTAACAAGTAATTTATTAAATGAAATTGATAAAAACAAAATCGATTTTGTAATAGTAAACGGTGAAAATGCAGCAGTTCAAGGTGTGGGGCTAACTAAAGAAATATGTATGGATTTTTTTAATTGTGGAGTTGATGTTATCACAACCGGCAATCATGTTTGGGATCAAAAAGAAATTATGGAATTTATTGACAAAGAAGAAAGATTATTAAGACCTAAAAATTTATTTGAACCTGCACCAGGAAAAGGTTTTCAGATTTATAAAACAAAGAATGATATAAAAATTGGAGTTCTTAATTTGATGGGCAACGTTTTTATGAAAAAGTGTGAAGATGTTTTTGAAGCTTCTCAAAAATTTTTAAAAGAAAATGAAATGAAAAAGGATTTTGATTTACTTGTAGTTGATTTCCATGGTGAAATTACTAGTGAAAAAAATGCTATAGGACATCTGTTTGATGGAAAGGCAACTCTCGTGGTTGGAACCCATACTCATATTCCAACAAATGATGCAAGAATACTTAATAATGGCACTGGATATCAAACCGATGCAGGTATGTGTGGGGATTATGATTCAGTGATTGGAATGAACAAAGAAAATTCTTTGAATAGATTTTTAAAAAAGAATTCAGTGAAACACTTTCCCGCTACTGGAGATGCTACTTTGTGTGGTGTTATAGTAGATTGTGATATAAAAACAGGTTTAGCAATAGACATCAAAAGCTATGTATACGGAGATCAACTAAAAAATATTTAAAGATCATGGCAGGACATTCACATTGGGCAGGAATAAAACATAAAAAAGGTAAGGCTGATAAGCAAAGATCAAAGATATTTTCAAAATTATCTAAAGAGATTACTGTTGCGGCAAAACTTGGTGACAAAGATCCAGCAATGAACCCGAGACTAAGGTCTGCAGTACAGGCTGCTAGATCTGCAAATATGCCTAAAGATAATATTGAAAGAGCAATAGATAAATCTTCTGCAGCTACAGGTGCAAATTTTGAAAATTTAAGATACGAGGGGTTTGGACCAGAAAAGATTGCTGTTATAGTTGAAACTTTAACAGACAACAAAAATAGGACCGCATCAAATATTAGAACTATTTTTCAAAAAAGTGGTGGGAGCTTAGGAACTCAAGGTTCAGCATCTCACAATTTTCAACAATTGGGTATAATCAAAATTGATAAAAAAGAGATATCTGATGAAAAAATTTTAGATTTAGCGATTGAGTCAGGAGCTGATGAATGTTTCTCTTATGAGGATTATCATGAGGTCCAGTGTCAAATGAGCGAAATATATAATGTAAAAAAAAATCTTGAGAAAATTATTGTGAATTTTATTTCTACAGAAATTGAATGGGTCCCTTTAAATAGTGTTGAAGTAAATAAAGATAATAAAGACAGTGTAGTAGATTTTTTAGAGACTCTTGAGGAAGATGACGATGTTCAGAACGTTTATTCAAACGTTAATTTAGGTGGTATTTAATGATGATTATTGGAATTGATCCAGGCATCTCAGGTTCAATCTGTTTTTTTCAAGATGGTATAATAAAAGATGTAATTGAAATGCCAACCATGACAGATGGTAAGAAGAATAAAAGACAAGTAAATGGTGCTCAAATATTTAATGAAATTAGTGAAAGGATAAACAAATTAGATAAAAAAAACATTAAAGTTGTAATTGAACAAGTTTCTGCAATGCCTGGACAAGGCGTTACCAGTATGTTTAATTTTGGTCAATCTTTTGGTATTTTAAAGGGAATATGTAGCGCAATGCATTTACCTGTTTATTATGTCAGGCCCGCTAAGTGGAAAAAATATTTTAACCTTATTAATTCAGAAAAAGATGCGAGCAGGACAAGAGCTATTGAAATTTTTCCATATTTTTCATCACAATTGTCAAAAAAAAAAGATAACAACAAGGCAGATGCTATTCTAATAGCTAGTTTTTTCTACGAAACTTATCAAAAAGAAGAATAATCAATTCAAATTTAAAGACAAAATCATGACACATTTACGTGTGATGAGTAAGCATGGAAGCAGATATAGCAGCAAAAACAGTTGAATTAGGAACAAATACTGATTTTTCATTATTCAGTTTATTTTTTAGAGCAGACATAATTGTTAAGTCTGTAATGATTATATTAATATTGTGCTCAATATATTCTTGGGCTGTAATTATCGAAAAGTTTCGATTATTTAAAAAAATAACTAAATCTTCAGAGGAATTTGAAGAAAAATTCTGGAATTCTAAATCTGCTGAAACTTTTTACAATAGTTTACCTAGTAAACTTGAGGATCCAATGTCACTTGTGTTTCAAGATGCAATGGAAGGATTGCTTAAAAAAAAATCTAGAACCAATATTAGTGAGAGAATGAGCGCATCTTTAGAAGCTGGAATTGAAAAACAAATGACAAAAATTGAAAAAGGTTTTACTTTTTTGGCAACAGTAGGCTCAACTGCACCATTTATTGGTTTGTTTGGAACCGTTTGGGGAATTATGAATTCTTTTCAATCTATAGCTATTTCAAGAAACACAAGTCTTGCGATAGTTGCGCCAGGAATAGCCGAAGCTTTATTTGCAACTGCACTTGGTCTATTGGCTGCAATACCAGCAGTAGTGGCATACAATAAATTTAATAATGATGCCAAAAAATATTCAGAAAAATTAGAAAATTTTTCAAAAAGATTTTTAACAATTATTTAAATGGCATTTAAATTAAATCGTTCTTCTAAAGAACCAATGAGTGAAATAAATGTTACTCCTTTTGTGGATGTAATGCTTGTATTGTTAATAATTTTTATGGTTACGGCACCGTTGTTAACTGTTGGCGTTCAAGTTGATTTACCAGAAAGTTCAGCAGACTCTTTGCCTGAAGAGACAGAACCTTTAACACTTTCAATTAATGCAAAAGGCGAAATTTTTATTCAAGAAGCAAAAGTTGAATACGATAACATTATTGCAAAGGTTTTAGCGGTTTCAAAAAATAGAACTGACACTAGAATTTATGTTAGAGGTGATAAAACTATAAATTATGGAAGAGTTTTAGAAATAATGGGATTACTGTCAGGATCAGGTTTTACTAAAGTAGCATTGATTTCAGAACCATATAAACAAAGGTAATTAAAGTGAATAGAAGTTTAATTATTTCTTCTGCTTTACATGCTTTGTTAATTTTCATTACAGCTATGAGTTTACCTTTTTTGGTAAAGAAACCACTTGATATTCCACCAATTGTGTCAGTTGAGTTAATTCAAATAGCAGAAAAAACCAATATTCCATTTGCACCTAAGGCTAAAAAAATAATTGAGAAAGTAAAAGAAAAAGAAAAAAAACTTGTTTCAGAACAAGCTCCACCAAAAAAAGTAGAAAAAACGAAAACAAAAACTGTCCTTGCTCCTGATCAAAATAATAAAAAAATTGAGAATGAAACACCTGAGGCAATTCCACTTCCAGAAAAAACTTTAAAAAAGGTTGAAACAAAAGAGGAAAAAAAACAAAATCCTGAAAAAGTAGATGATGAAGTTAAACAAGTATCAGAATTTGAAAAAAAAGATTTGTTTGATCCAAATAATATTGCTGCTTTAATTGACAAATCAAAAGAAGAGAGTGCAGAAGTTTTAAAAACAAATGATGACATTACTCAAGATCAAGAAAGAAATGTAGAAAACACAGGTCTTACACTAAGCGAAGAGGACGCTCTTAAGGCACAAATATTTGGGTGCTGGAGTATTCCATTAGGATTACCATACAATGAAAATTTATTGGTAAGAATAAAGTTAAAATTAAAACCTGATGGAACAGTATCAAAAACAGAAATTTTGGACCATGCAAGAATGAATAAACCAGGCCAAGGATTTTACAAGGTTTTAGCAGAAAGTGCTTTGAGAGCTGTCAAGTTATGCCAACCATTAAGAGTTCCAACAAGTGGATATGAAAGATGGAAAGAATTACAATTAAATTTTGATGCAAGAGAGATGTTAGAAGGGTAGTATACTTAAATGACAAAAAAAATTTTAATATTATTATTCATATTAATACCTATCAAAGCAAATGCTTTAATTGAAGTTGATATAACTAGGGGAAATTTAAATCCACTTCCATTAGCAGTTTCTCCCCTATCAATTGATGAAGAATCTAGAAAAGGTTTTGAAAAAATACTAAAGAAAGAAAATATTGGCTCCGAGATATCAAATATTGTTGAAAATAATTTAAGAACCTCGGGATTATTTAATCCTCTAGACAAAAAGGCTTTTTTACAAGCTCCTGATATTGCAAATTTAAAACCAAGATTTGAAGATTGGAATTTAATTAAAGCGCAAGCACTTATCACTGGTAAAGTAAATTATATTGACGATAAATTAAGAGTTGAGTTTAGATTATGGGATGTTTTAGCTGCCAAAGAAATGATGGCTTTAGCTTTTACTACAGTTCCTAACAATTGGAGAAGAGTAGGGCATATTATTTCTGATAAAGTTTATGAAAGGCTGACAGGAGAAAAAGGTTATTTTGATACAAGAATAATTTATGTCTCAGAAGAAGGACCAAAAACACAAAGAATAAAAAAATTAGCAATCATGGATCAAGACGGAGCTAATAATAAATTTTTGACATTAGGTAATGAGTTAGTTTTAACACCACGATTTAATCCAGCAAGTCAAATGGTAACCTATTTGTCTTACTTTAAAAATATGCCAAGGGTTTATTTATTAGATATAGAAACTGGTACTCAAGAGGTAGTTGGAGATTTTCCTGGAATGACATTTGCACCACGTTTTTCACCTGATGGTAAAAAAATAATTATGAGTTTTGCTAAAGACGGAAAGTCAGATATTTACACTATGGATTTAGAAAATAGAATTGTTGAAAAAATTACCAATCATCCATCAATTGACACTTCCCCATCTTATTCTCCTGATGGAAAATATATTACATTTAATTCTGATAGAAGTGGTTATCAGCAAATTTATGTAATGAAGAATGATGGAAGTGATGTAAAAAGAATTTCTTTTGGTAACGGTTTATATGGAACACCTGTATGGTCTCCTAGAGGAGATTTAATTGCATTTACAAAATTACATAAAGGTAAATTTTATATAGGTGTAATGAGGACTGATGGTAGTGGTGAAAGGTTATTAACTGAAAATTATTATCAAGAGGCGCCATCTTGGTCTCCAAATGGAAGGGTATTAATATTTTATAGAGAGACAAAAACCAACTCCAAAGGAGAAGGGTTTTCAGCAAAATTGTGGTCTATAGATTTAACAGGTTATAATGAGAGACAAATAAAGACACCAACAGATGCTTCAGACCCATCATGGTCATCTTTATTAAGTAATTAAAGATTAATTTTTGTAAATTTCTTGATTTTTAGACTTGAAACCTTTATCTAGTTGTGAAAAAGTTAAGAAATTGAAATTAGCAGCAAGGAGCAATTTAATGAAATTAAACAAAATTTTTAAAAACACACTTTTAGTATTAGCAGCTTGTTTGGTGCTATCTGCATGTGCAACTAAAAAAGAAGTGGCAACAGACGTTCAAGGTCAAATGCAAGGTGATGTTTACACAGGAACAGACACAGTTGAATACTTAGCTGATGGTGTTCCAGACAGAGTTTTCTTTGCAACAAATGAGTCGATATTAACAACTGCATCAAGAGAAACTTTAAGAGCCCAAGCAGCTTGGTTAAGAAAGAATCCGAACATAAATGTAGTTCTTGAAGGTCATGCTGACGAAAGAGGAACAAGAGAATATAACTTGGCTCTTGGTGAAAGAAGAGCAAATGCAGCTAAAGACTATTTAATGACTTATGGAATATCTTCTGACAGAATTACGGTATTAAGTTATGGTAAGGAGAGACCAGTTGACTCTGGTTCAAACCCATTAGCTTGGTCAAAAAACAGAAGATCAGTAACTGTTAAAGCAAATTAATTATTTAAAATTTAAGACCCTAAATCGATTAAAGGTTTTAGGGTCTTTTTTTTGCCATTTTTATAATCATAAATCTAATTTAAATGATGCTTGTATTTAAATTAGTAATTTTAAAATTATTTTTAATCTTAAATTTCTTTTTTATTAATATTTCTTTTGCAGATAATCATAATATCTATGAAACATTAGAAATTATAAAAAATGATCTTAAAACACTTGAAAGAGCAGTTTATTCTGGATCTATAGAAGTGAAAGCAAGCACTAATGATAGTTCGGTTTCAAACTTAGACCAAAACTCCGAAGATGTTTTAACAAGACATTTACTAAAATTGTCAGAAGTCGAGGATCAATTTAGAGAACTCACTAATAAGTTTGAAGAAATAAATTTTAAGTTGGATAAATTATCTACCCGTGTTTCGAAAATTCAAGCAGATAACCAAATAAGATTTCAAGATATAGAGACAAACATTAGCTCTGGAAATATAAGTAGTGTAGAAAATCAATTAAGTTCAAAACCAAAGACTGATGAACAAAAAGTTTTACCTGGTAGTTCACAACCCCAAGATTTAGGAACAATTTCATATAAAGATACAGAGACAAATGAAACTTCACAACAAATTCAATCTGTAGATACTACAGCTTCAATTGTAACAGAAACTTTTCAGTCAGAAGAAAAAATACTTCCTCAAGATTTAAATCCAGTGGAGCAATATGAATTTGCAACAAGTTTTTTAAAAGTTGGAGACTACAGTACAGCAGAAAGAGCTTTTAGAGAATTTGTTCTATCTTATCCTGATCATGAGTTAGCGGGTAGTGCACAATACTGGTATGCAGAAACATTCAGAAT
>CACGAU010000016.1 GCA_902571135.1 uncultured Pelagibacteraceae bacterium
CTGTAAAGATTTTAAATAAAGTGAAAAAATTTACAAAAACTCCAACAGTAGCTATTGGTGGAATTAATGCTATAAATTATAAAAATCTATTATTGAATAATGCCAATTTTTTAGCTATTTCAGGCTACATTTGGAAAAATAAAAAATATAAACCATTAGAAGCTGTAAAAAGATTAAAATGAAAATTAATGCTGGTGAAATAAGAGTTGGAATGCTCTTAGAATATAAAAATGACTTGTGGCAAGTTTTGAAAACGCAACATGTAAAACCAGGAAAAGGTGGTGCGTTTGCTCAAGTTGAAATGAAAAGCTTAAATAAAAATACAAAGTTAAACGAGAGATTTAGATCAAGTGAAACAGTAGAAAAAGCATCATTGGAGGAAACAACTTTCAATTACCTTTATAGCGATGAAGTAAATTATTTTTTTATGGATCCAAAAACATTTGAACAAATAGAAATAAAAAAAGAAACTGTAGGTGATAAGGGTAAACTTTTAACTGAAAACCTACAAGTTTCTGTAAGTTTTTATAATGAAAGCCCATTATCAATTGAATTACCTAACCAAGTGCAGTGTAAAATTGAAACTACTGATGCAGCCCTTAAAGGACAAACTGTCTCCTCATCCTACAAACCAGCAATCCTTGATAATGGTTTAAATATTCAAGTTCCTCCATTTATTGAAGCAGGTGATGAAATCATAGTTGATACTAGAAATTTAGAATACATTAAAAAAATCTAAAATGATCTCTATATCTTCAAATTTAAATATTATGATCAAAGCAGCTGAAAAAGCGTCAAAGTCTGCGATAAGAGATTTTGGAGAAGTTGAAAAACTACAGGTATCCAAAAAAGGACCTAGAGATTTTGTTACAAAAACTGACAAACATGTTGAAAAAATTCTAATTGAAGAACTTTCTAAAACAAAAAAAAATTATTCTTTTTTATCAGAAGAAGTTGGTTCAATTGAAAATAAAGATAAAGACAATATTTGGATTATCGATCCAATTGACGGTACAACAAATTTTCTACACGGTATTCCTCACTTTGCAATTTGTGTAGCTCTTGAATCTAAAAAAGAGATAATTAGTGGATTAATTTATGATCCTATTAAAGATGAAATGTTTTACGCAGAAAAAAACAAAGGAGCATATCTAAACAATCAAAGATTACGAGTATCAAGAAAAAATATAATAGATGAATGTTTATTTTCAAGTAACCATGAAGGAGTAAAATTCAGCAATTTAAATATGAGATATAGCGGATGTGCAGCTTTAGACTTGGCTTATGTGGCTTCAGGAAGGTTAGATGGTTTTTTTCATAATAAAATTAATATTTGGGACGTGGCAGCAGGAGCCTTGTTGGTTGAGGAGGCGGGTGGAATAGTTAATGATTTAGATAAATTCGATCTGAATAATATAGATATTCGAGCATCAAGTGGAGCAATTAATGATAAAATGCTTGAAAATTTAAAGAACTTTTAATTGTGTTCTAGTTTTCTTTTGCTATAAGTCTCGATATGAAAAAAGACATACATCCAAACTACCACACTATTAAAGTTGAAATGACTGATGGTACTCAATTTGAGACTAAATCAACTTGGGGTGCTGAGGGTGATATATTAAAATTAGAGATAGATCCTAAATCTCACGCAGCCTGGACTGGTGGAAAGCAAAAATTAATGGATAAAGGCAGAATAAGCAAGTTTAATAAAAAATTTCAAAATTTTAAATCAGAAAAGAAAAGTTAAATGTCAAATGCACCTTTAATGCCAATGGCTACTGCCGTCTGGTTAGTAGAAAATACTACTCTCACATTCAAACAAATTGCTGAATTTTGTCAATTGCATGAAGTTGAAATCCAAGGAATTGCTGATGGTGAAGTTGCAAAAGGAATTAAAGGGTATAACCCTATTATATCTGGACAATTATCTAGAGATGAAATTGAATTATCATCAAAGGATAATAGCAGGCCATTACAAATCAAAAGTAATGATATTGAAATTTCAAATGATGAAAGAAAGATTAAAAAATATATTCCGTTGTCAAAAAGACAGGACAAACCTGACTCAGCTTTGTGGTTAATAAAGCAGCACAGTATTCTTAAAGACTCACAAATAGCCAAACTAGTTGGGATCACTAAAAGTTCTGTTACATCAATTAGGAACAAAAGTTATTGGAATTACAATAATTTAAATGCAAAAGACCCTGTTGCTCTTAGCTTGTTTAGTCAAAAAGATTTGATTGAAGCTATTGAAAAAGCAGAAAGAAGAATAAAAAGAGAAAAGAGAGAAAAAGAAAAAAAATTAAAGTAAATTAGTCATACATATAATGAATAAATTGAATAGACATAAATTTATAAAAGTGTATAAGACTTCATTTTTTGGAGGTTGTTATTAAAATAGAAGTCAAAGATAATAATGTTGAGCAAGCTTTGAGAGTTTTAAAAAGAAAACTCCAAAGAGATGGTTTCTTTAAAGTTATTAAATTAAAAAATACTTATGAAAAACCGTCTGAAAAGAAAAAAAGAATTCTACAAGAGAACATTAAAAGAGTTAAAAAATTAAATAAACTTAAAAATAGAATTTAAAATTACCGCGGGGTGGAGCAGTCTGGTAGCTCGTCAGGCTCATAACCTGAAGGTCGGCGGTTCAAATCCGTCCCCCGCAACCAAAAATGCAAAAAAACAGTAACTTACACTTATTCCCACACCCTAAAAACAGAAATGAAAATTTTATTTTTAAAAATGGAAATTTTGAAAATCCAAAAAATAAAAATGAAAAAACTAGAGTTTTAGAATTTTCTGAAAATCAAGATGGATGGACTGAAAAGCTAACAGAAATGGCTGATTTACATATAGATGCAAATCACCCTATTGATTTTGCTTCACGAGAACTTTGCATTCAATTTCTAAAAAAATATGATCAAAGTGAAAATAACACTGTACTAGAAATAGGTTGCTCTAGTGGAAATTTAATTAAAAACATTATTCAATTAAAAAAATTTTATTATATTGGTTCAGATGCAATTAAAAGCTATATCTATAAACTTTCCTCTGAATACCAGAATATACCTTTTATCATTTTTGACTTATTAAAAAATCCATTCAAGGAAAGTATATGTGACGTTGTTATAATGTTAAATGTTTTAGAGCACATAAAAGATGACGATAAAGCATTGCTTGAAGTTAATAAGATATTGAACAATCAAGGTATACTAATATTAGAAGTACCCTCTGGTAAATTTTTATATGACGATTATGATAGAAAGCTATTACACTATAGAAGGTATAATATGAAAGATATAGAGAAAAAACTTTTAAACGCAGGTTTCAAAATTGAGACAAAAACACATTTAGGATTTCTAGTTTACCCATTGTTTGTAATAGTTAAATTATTTAATAAATTATTCAAAAATAAAAACATTGTAATAAAGCAAGCAAAAGCATCAAATAACATATTATTGAAAATTTTATTTAATATTGAAAAAAAATTAAAAAATATTTATCTCCCATTTGGGATTAGATGTTTTATATGTGCAAGAAAAATAAAATAATATAATGATTTCAAATTTCAGAAACAACTTTCCAAAACATATACCCGAACTCAATAGTGAGGATCAAAAAATCCATGATGATTTTGTGAAATCTTGGTTAAGAGAACTAAATAAAAAACACTATAACCTAATTGAAAATTTTAATCATCAGTATAGTGTCAAATATCTTCTTAAAAATAATTTCAGAAACAATATAAATACTCTTGAACTTGGTTGTGGAATTGGGTCCCATTTGAACTACGAGGATCTAACTTCACAAAATTATCACGTAGTAGATATAAGAGAAAATGTTCTAAAAGAAGTTAAGAAAAAAAATAAAAATATAAATATCTTACAATCAGATGTTCAAAAAAAAATGCCATTTGATGATGGATACTTTGATAGAATTAATGCAATACATATTTTAGAGCACTTAAATAATCTTCCGTCCTGTATTGATGAAGTTTATAGGCTTTTGAAAAATGATGGAATATTTCAAGTTGTAATTCCTTGTGATCCTGGTTTTTTTTATAAAATTTGTAGAAACATTTCTGCAAAAAGAATTTTTGAAAAAAAATATAAAAGAAATTATGATACATTTATAAAACGGGAACATATTAACACTCCTAATGAAATTTTAGGAATTATTAATGAGAGTTTTGAGAATATAGATACTAATTATTTTCCTTTTAAAATACCTGTAATAAATCTTAATTTATGTATTGGTTTAACTTTTAAAAAGATAAGGTAATTAAAGATATCATTTTTAAAATTTTTTATAAATTCTTTGTAATATCTTCTGTCATTTTTTTTGCATCCGCAAATAACATTAAAGTATTTTCCTTATAAAATAAATCATTATCAATTCCAGCATAACCCGGAGAAAGACTTCTTTTAACAAATAATACTGATTTACATTTTTCAACATCTAAGACTGGCATTCCGTAAATAGGGCTTTGTGGATCGGTTTTAGCCACAGGATTTGTAACATCATTAGCTCCTATAACGAATGCAACATCTGCATTTGCAAAGTCATTGTTTATCTCCTCTAATTCAAAAACCTCGTCATAAGGTACGTTAGCTTCAGCCAATAAAACATTCATATGACCAGGCATTCTTCCTGCTACAGGGTGAATTGCATAAGAAACTTTTATATCGTTTTTCTTTAGTGTATCTACCATTTCTCTTAAAGCGTGCTGTGCTTGTGCAACTGCCATTCCATAGCCTGGAACAATTATTACCGAAGATGCATTTTTCATTAAAAATGCTGCATCATCAGCATTACCACTTTTTACTGGTCTTTTTTCTTTACTTTGACCTGCAGTTGTTTGTTCGGTTGCACCAAAACCACCCAATATTACATTAAAGAATGATCTATTCATTCCTTTACACATAATATAGGAAAGTATTGCTCCCGATGATCCAACTAATGCACCTGTTATTATCAAAGCTGTATTTTCTAAAGTAAATCCAATTCCAGCTGCAGCCCAACCTGAATAAGAATTTAACATTGAGATTACAACTGGCATATCTGCACCACCAATAGGAATGATTATTAAAAACCCTATTAAAAAAGAAACTCCAATTAATATCCAAAATAAATTAGATGATTGAGTTGAACAAAGATAAATTGTTAATATTACAATCAATATTAACAATAAAGCATTACATAAATGCTGACCTTTAAAAGTAATAGGTGCGCCTGACATTATTCCCTGCAGTTTTAAGAATGCTATAACTGATCCAGAAAAAGTTATTGCACCAACCGCTGCTCCAATCGCCATTTCAATTAAACTCGCAAGTTTGATATTGCCAGGTATCCCAAGATTAAATGCAGCAGGGTTAATAAATGCCGATATTGCAACAAACACAGCTGCTAAACCAACCAAACTATGAAATCCTGCAACTAGCTCTGGCATTGCAGTCATTGGAATACGATATGCAATAAATGCTCCAATACTCCCACCTATTGCCAAAAATATTAAAACATAAATAAATCCAGAACTAAAATTACCTACTGAAAGAAATGTTACAGTTACGGCAATAACCATTCCAATTATTCCAAACAAATTTCCTTGTCTTGAAGTTTCAGGAGATGACAAGCCCCTTAAGGCTAAAATAAATAATACACCAGACACTAAATATAAAATTGCAGAAAGATTTGCTGACATTAACTACTTATCCTTTTTCTTTTTTTTATACATAGCTAACATTCTTTGGGTAACTAAAAATCCACCAAAAATATTAACAGCAGCTAAAATAATTGCTAAAAAACCATAAATACTAGATGATGAAAAAACTACTCCATCACTTCCAGATAAAGCTGCAATTATCGCACCTACAATGATTACTGAAGAGATTGCGTTGGTAACTGACATCAATGGTGTATGTAAGGAAGGTGTTACACTCCATACAACATAATATCCAACGAATATTGATAATATAAATATGCTTAATCTGAATATAAAAGGGTCTATTTCCATAATTCTATTTGATAAGTGTTTTCTCTATTATTTCATCTTCTAAATTGATATTTAATTTCTTATTTTCTTTATCATACAAATTTGAGATAAAATTAAATACATTTTTTGCATACAAATTAGAAGCTGATACAGGTAATTTGTTTAATATATTTGCCTCTCCTAAAATTTTAACGCCATTTTTTTCAACAATTTTATTAACTGTGGTAAAAACTGTGTTTCCTCCTTGAACAGCTGCTAAATCATAAATAACTGAACCTGGTTGTAAATTTTTAAACATATCTTCTTTAATAATTTTTGGAGCTTCTCTACCTGGAATTAAAGCAGTACAAATTATTATATCAATTTTTTTTAATGTCTCTGTTAATAATTCTTCCTGTTTCTTTTTAAATTCATCTGAAGCTTCCTTTGCATAACCACCTTCTGTCTCCAAGTTCTCAGATCCTTCGACAGTTAAAAATTTACCGCCTAAACTTTCAACTTGTTCTTTAGATGCCATTCTGACATCAGTTGCGAATACAACTGCTCCCATTCTTTTAGCCGTTGCAATAGCTTGTAATCCCGCAACTCCTGCTCCAACCACTAATACTTTTGCTGCAGGAATTGTGCCAGCTGCTGTCATCATCATCGGAATTGCTTTTTCATAAACTTGGAAAGCTTCCACCACAGCTTTATAACCAGCAAGGTTGGCTTGCGATGATAAAATATCCATCGATTGTGCCCTTGTTATTCTTGGTAGCAACTCTAATGAAAAACAATTTATTTTTTTTGACTTTAAGCTCTCTAATTTCTCTTTATTCAAAAAGGTATTTAATGAACCAATTAAAGTTTGATTTTCTTTAAATAATGATAACTTTTCTTCATTTGGCAAACCTATTTGAACAACAATCTCAGAATTCTTAACTATTTCATTTTCATTATCTAAAAAATTAACTCCTAAATTTTTATATTCTTCATCACCAAAACCTAAATGAGTTCCATAATTATTTGGTAGTGTTAGGTTAAATCCTAAACTAATATATTTTTTTGCAATTTCTGGAGTAATCGCAATCCGCCTCTCAATATTATGGTTTTCTGAAATTGAAGCTAAATTCATAAAAAAAATTAAAATTTTATAAAAGAAATATTGCCATTAAAACTAAAACTATAATTACAGCAACTGTTCCCCATAAAACAAATTTGGTAAAATTATTCCAAGTATTTTTATGGTTTTCATTATCCATAAAAATTACTTTTGTCTTGCTTTAAATTTTGGATTATTTTTATTTATTACGTATACACGACCTCTTCTTCTAACCAATTTTGAGTTAAGGTCTCTTTTTTTTATGGATTTTAAAGAACTTTTTATTTTCATAATTTTTAGACTTTAATAAACGAAGTTACGTAATCTTTCAAATTTATTTTTCCATATTTCCTAATAATTCTATTATTAAGAGAAAATTTGGTTAAAGCTGACGCATATCTTTCACCAACCCGTGGTTTTAAAAAAATTACTTTTTTTTTAAACATCTTGGCAACTTCATTAATAGTATAGGCCTTTCTGTTGGTAATGCTGTAGTGTGAACATCTATTTTTTTTCCAAGCTTGATAACACACCTCAACTGTATCATATATATGTGTAAATCTTCTTGATTGAGTTCCAGGTCTTACTACAGTTAGTGGCTTATTATTTTCAAATTGATTCTCAAATATACCTATTACCGTTGCCATATCTCCAGTTTTAATTTGTCTTGGCCCATAAACGTTGTAAAAGTAAATAATTTCATATTTAAAATTAAACCATTTTTTTAAATTTTCTAACAATTCTAAATTTTTAGCTTTACTAAAAGCATAGGGAGAGAGATTTTTGTCTTTTCCTTTTCTACCAAGACTTGCAGAGGTTGCAGAATATATTAACTTTATTTTGTTATCCAAACAGAATTTAAAAACAGCATTTGATCCTGAAGAATTTGATTTAAAACAATTGTCAAAATTTTTGAAACTTTGATAAATTCTTGCAAACTCACCAAAATGAAAAAGAGAATGAATTTTTTTTTTATATTTATTGAGTATTTTATCTATTTGACCTGTATCACCATAAATATATTTCACACGAGAGTTAATGATGTGATTTTTTTTGGAGCCACTTGAATAATTATCTATGCTTATAATCTTGCGCTTAGTTTTTTTTAATAAAATTTCTATTAAATTTGAACCGACAAATCCAGCTCCTCCGGTTATGACTACATATTTTTTCATTAGAGCTTTAATAGCCTGGCAATGTCCTACTCTTCCATGTCTTAAGACAAAGTACCATTGGCGCAGAAAGGCTTGACTTCCGAGTTCGGAATGGGATCGGGTATTGCCCTTTCGCAATAATTACCAGGCAACGGTTATATATAATAGAAAATAAAAATTGACAATAATTATTAGTATTTTTTTGTGTATTTATTATTGTTTTTTCCTGAGGTAATTTGATCAAAAATCCATTTATAAGTTTTTTCAAGACCATTTTGTAAACTTATTTCTGTATCCCAATTAATTTTATCTCTAATTTGAGTATTATCACTAGATCTGCCTCTTACCCCTAAAGGTTTGTCTAATTGATAATTTCTTTTTACCTTAATACCGGCGATATCTTCAATTATATTTATCATTTGATTAATTGATACTTGCTCCTCACTACCAATATTGAAAACTTCGGAATGATCACTCAAAAATAGCTTTTTAGTTCCAATTATACAGTCGTCGATAAACATGAAACTTCTTGTCTGTTCTCCATCACCCCAAACATCAATTTCATTTTTTCCACTAATTTTAGCTTCAATAATTTTTCTACAAATAGCTGCTGGTGCTTTCTCTCTCCCACCATCATAGGTACCCAATGGTCCATAAACATTGTGATATCTAGCAACTCTAGTCTTTAATTTAAAATCTTCAGTGAAATGCCTACACATTCTTTCACTAAATAATTTTTCCCAACCATAACCATCCTCTGGATCTGCTGGATATGCATCGGTTTCTTTTAAACCAACTACAAAAGAGTCATTTTGTTTTGATCCATTATAAACGCAAGCACTTGATGAAAAAAAATATTTTTTTATAGAATTTTTTATAGAGGCTCTCAACATATTTGTATTAATCAAAACTGACAACATGCATTCAGCTTTATTATTTTCAATAAAACCCATGCCACCCATATTGCACGCCATATTGTAAATATAATCAACATTTTTTGATACTTCTAAACAGTTATCATACTCTTTAATATCTAATGAATAATTTTTACATTCATCAAAATGCTGAAACCAATAATCAAATGGCTTATTATCAACAGCAACAACTTTGTTGCCTTCTTCTAATAAATTTTTAACTAAATGACCTCCAATAAATCCACCAGCTCCACAAATAAGATAACTATCTGACATTTTTTTTTAGTTTGAAAATTATGGTAAAGTATATAATTGAAATTAAAATAGTTAAAAGAAAAAAATTCCCGAATAATATTCCAAATATATATGGAACAAGTACTAAACCTATTAATATTAAATTAGTTTGAATTAAGTTAAACTCAGATAATAACAAATGATGAATATGATTTTTATCAGCTAAAAAAGGATTTTGTTTTTTTTTAATTCTTTCAAAAAAAAGTCTAATTAAATCTAATCCTGGAATCAACATTATTAGAAGTATCTCATCTGCATAAAATAAATGAGTGTTTGAAGATTCAACAAATATATATGAAATCAAAAACGCTAAAAAAAGGGAACCATTATTCCCTAGAAAACATTTATTTTTGTAATTAAGGATTAAAAAAAATATTAAGGAAACAATTATAACTATTGATAAATTGACATAAAATTGTTTAGAAATAAAAATTGAAAATATTAAAATTG
>CACGAU010000017.1 GCA_902571135.1 uncultured Pelagibacteraceae bacterium
CATAATTACTATAGATGGTTCAACCGGAAGAATTATTGCAGGAAGTGTTTCAACTGTAAAACCAGAAATATCTGGTGATTTTTCTAAGTTAATGTCTTGGGCTGACAGTTTTAGAAAATTAAATGTAAGAACTAATTCTGAAACTCCAAAAGATACTAAAACAGCGAAAGAATTTGGCGCAGAAGGTATTGGGCTATGTAGAACTGAACATATGTTTTTTGATGAAGAGAGAATTTTGTCTGTGAGAGAAATGATATTATCAAAAACTAAAGAGGACAGAGCAAAAGCATTGGAAAAATTGTTGCCGTATCAAAGAAAAGATTTTATTGATATTTTTAAAATTATGAGCGGATTGCCTGTCACTGTAAGATTATTAGACCCACCATTACACGAGTTTTTACCACGTACAGAAAAGGAAATTAATGAGGTTGCCAATTTAGTTAATCTTCCAATTAAAGAGGTTGAGTCAAGAATTGAAGAACTTCACGAGCAGAATCCTATGTTGGGTCATAGAGGCTGTCGTCTAGGAATATCTTTTCCTGAAATTTATGAAATGCAATGTAAAGCAATATTTGAGGCTTTAGCACACCTACAAAAAAATAAAATCAAATCTGCATTTCCTGAGATAATGATACCTTTAGTATCTACAGAAGCTGAGATAAAAATAATGAAAGACTTAGTAATTAAAACTGCAAGTCAAGTTCAACAAGAACATAGATTGAAAATCGAATTTTTAATAGGTACGATGATTGAATTACCTAGAGCTGCAATTAAAGCAAAGGAAATTGCTAAGCATGCAGAATTCTTTAGTTTTGGAACAAATGATTTAACCCAAACTACTTTTGGGATTAGTAGGGATGATAGTGGTAAATTTTTAAATGATTATTTAGAAAATAAAATATTTACTGTTGATCCTTTTGTTTCAATAGACGAAGGAGTTTCAGATTTAATTGAAATAGCAGTAGAAAAAGGACGAAAACAAAATAAAAATCTAAAATTAGGTATCTGTGGAGAGCACGGAGGAGATCCGCATAGTATTTCTTTTTGTTCTAAAGCTGGATTGAACTATGTTTCTTGTTCACCTTATAGAGTTCCTGTAGCTAGGTTGGCTGCTGCTCAGGCCGAAATAAAAAAAAATTAAATTAAATAAAGGGGCGTTCTGTTGCCCGGCATTGGATTAGAAACTAGCATATTTGCTCACTTTATCAAAACACTTCATTGCAAACTTCATTGCCAGAATGACTTATTTTCTTTTTAGTTGGTTTTCTTGATCTAAAACTTCATTGTAATCTGGTCACTATTATGCCTAAAATTTTTGGGATAGTTTTAAATGGATAAGTTATCAAAATATATTAAAAAAAATCCTTTAACTGCACTTGGTATTTTCATAATTTTTCTACCAATAACATATTCTATTTGTGCAGGAATATTTAATTGGGCATTTCCAAACTCTCAAATAATTTTCATATTACTTGCAATTGGATTTCTAGTGATCTTTTTTGGAGAAAAATACGAAAATAAAAATAAAGATGATGAATAAATATATAGAAGCATATAATTCAATGGGAAATTCAGGTTTTGAGTTAGTAGACATTATTTTTAAAGTATGTGTTTTTGTTTTAGTTGATTTAGCAAATTTATTTGGAATATCTTATGAATTAATCAACATCATAATTTTTGTTATTTTGCAACCAACACTAATTCTCTTATTTTTTATCTTATGGAGAAATGAAAAGAAAAGAAATAGATTTTAAAAAGATGTTCAATTGACTAGTGTCTAAATTAATAAGTTTAATCCATACTAAATATTGGAAGAACAAAAAAAAACTTAAATATCCACATAGCAATTATAATTGCAGGAATCATAGCAGCAGTACCAAGTATTGTTGGTAATTTGTACTTATCAATGAATTGTCCAACTAAATAAACACTTCCTCCAAAAACTACAATAGAGCAAAATACAAATCCAATAAGCGCCCAAATAGTTGCTAAGAACATTTTTTTTTCAAAATAAAATTTTTATATAGTACTCTAATTGTTTTTATTTTTAGTATAATAAATTGCTCCAAAAATAAGTGTGATAATAAGTATTTCGATTAACATTAAGGGAAAATTTATATCGAAAGTTTCATACATGGTGAAAATGAATCTCCAACCTTGATTAAATCCGCTCCACGTGACTGGGGGGAAAAGAAATATTAAAATCAATAGTGTGCAATAAATTTTTAATAATCTATCCTTTGGACCAATTAATGTATTTTTTAAATTTATCAGTTTATCTTTCATATGCCCTTAAAAAGGGGCGTTCTGTTGCCAGGTGCCCCAGACCCCGTTTGCTTAATTAACCAAGTTAATTAGGCAGCAAGTGCATAACTTTCGTTAGCAATTATAAATTAGCCCGTCACGGTGGAACAATACCGAACGAAAGAATAGCTTTTAGACATCCGTCGAATCTATTTCACCCCCATAATTTGTAATGGTGGAGGTGGTGGGTACTGCCCCCACGTCCGCAATGGTTATTACGAAATTCGTTTATCGCTATAGTTGGTAAACCAACTTTATCAATATATATTCGGAATTACTTTTAGCAACAAAAATGAAATCTTTAATTCATATAAGTTTTAACAAATTTTTTAAAATCTATTTGGTATTTATCTGTATAAGCTCAATTTTTTTTATGAGTAGAACCTATCATTTAGAAGTAAATAACAGTATGGCTGAGTGGTTAATTAACTATCAAGGTGGATTTGGAAGAAGAGGTTTACTCGGTGAATTATTCTCTCAGATAAGCTTAAAATATGAGATATCTATTAGAAAAGTAATTTTATATTTTCTTTTTTTTCTTTTCTTTACTTATTATTTTTTAATTTATCTTTTTTTTAAAGATATAAAAAAAAATAAATTGATAATTTTATCAATTTTATCTCCATTATTTATTATTCTTCCATTATCAGAACTTGAGGCGCTTGGGAGAAAAGATTTATTAATTCCATTATCCTTTCTAGTTTATTTAATAATTTATAATAAAATGAATTTTTTGGGTTTATATTTATTTTTAATTTTTTTTTTTCCAATTTTACTACTAATACATGAGGTATCAATTTTCTATTTTCCTTTTTTTTTAATTTTATTATTTTTTAAAATAAAAAATCTAAATTATTCTCACTTGCTTGCTTTAATTTTTTTATCTTTGTTAGTAATAGGAATTATTGTTACTTTATCAAACTCAATTCACAGTTCAGATCAGATAAGAATTATGTGCGAACATATAAAGTATAAATTAAATGATCAGTGTGGAATGGCAGCTTTTGTATTAAATAGAGATTTAAAAGATAATATTTCAGAATTAGGTGGATTAAATATTTTTCATTTATTAAGAAATTTTTTAATTTTTGTTTTTGGCTACTTTGCTTTAACAATTTTAATTTTAAACTCTAAGCTTGAGAAGCTTGAGTTGAATATTTTGATAAAACACTTAAATATTGGAGTTATAATTCTTTTATTGTTTATACCAACTCTAATACCTTTTGCTATAGCGGTAGATTGGGGAAGATGGTTTAACTTAAGCTATACAATGTTAATATTTTTTTACTTTTTTTGCTTAAAAAATAAAATTTTTAATTTAAATGAAAATAATAAAATGTTGTATTTTTTTGAAAAAAATATTTTTAAAAAAAAATTTTCTTATATAATAATAGTTATACTTTTATGTTTTTCATGGAACCCAAAAGCAGTTTATCATGAGGATGTTGGTTCTATACCTATTTATAGAATTATAACAAAAATTATAAAATATTATTAAATTAAATATGTATTTTTATTTGAAACAATTCATTAATAAATATTTTATTGTCTTATCTTATATAATTGTTGTTTCTTGTTTTGCTCCCTTATTTTATTTTTCAACAAAATTTATGGTTAATAATTGGGGCTATGCTGATGCTTTAATTAATTATTCAGAGGGATTTATTAGACGAGGTTTGCTTGGAGAGATCTTGTTGTTTGTTTATAAATTAACAGAGATAGAGTTATCGAAAATTTATACTTATCTTTACATATTGGTTACATTAACAAATATTAGCTTATTTATTTTGATATTAAAAAATATATCTAACTCTAGATTTATTTTTTTATTTTTATTAATGAATCCAGTTTTATTATTTTTTCCATTAAACGATACACTTGGTTACATGCGTAAAGAAATGATTATGTTAACATTGATGCTTTTTCATTGTTACATTTGTAGCCGTTTTCACAACAATCTAATCGATAAAAACAAATATATAAAATTCCTATATCTTGTAATTCTTCCTGGAATAATCGTTAATACTTTGATGCATGACATGCAACTTTTTCTAATTCCTTTTCATTTTTTACTTTCAGTAAATGTTTTAAATAAAGAGCTAAAATTATTTAACGTTAAAGAATACTTTAAATATAAAAATTTAAATTTATCTCTATATTTAATTACTCTTTCTCCGATTTTAGTATTTTCATTTTATCCATCTGACATTGAAAAACTAGAGATTATAGCAAAAAAATTGTATGTATTAGAACCTAATTTGTGGTGGGATCCAATAAAATATACTTCAAATCCATTTTTGTCAGCAGTGGTTGGTGAGAGCAAATTTATGTTCTCAGAAGATAAAATGGGAAGTTATAAACATTTATTTCAATATCCATTTTTATTAATTATCTCTTTGTCTAGTATAGTTTTTATATTTAGGTTTGTGTTAAGAGATAATATCAAAATATATAATAATCATTTCTTAATTTTATCTTTATTTCCAATATTTTTATTATTTTTTATTGGTAGAGATTGGGGAAGATGGTTAAGCATGATTTGTTGGGCAAGTGTCTTATATTATCTTCAATTTAACATAAAAATTGATGGTAATTATTTTTTTATATTCAAAAAAAAAATATTCTATAATGTTTTAGTATTAATTTTTGCTATATATTATTCTTTTTTCTTATTTTTACCTCATTGTTGTAAGAATCATCAAACTTTAATGGGAGGGTTTTATTTAAATGTTAAATTAGCGTATGAGCTTGCTTTTAAAAACTCTGGTCACTTGGACAAAACATTTAGAAAACATGGAAAAGGCTATGAGTCTAATTAAAATTAGAAATTTTAATTTTTAATAGTCCAATAGTATTTCTTAGAATGATTCCTGGCATTTGTTTCAATTGATATCCCGCATCACCCTCAGATCTTTTAAAATGTTTAATTTTTACCTCATCAAAATTAATTTTCATTTTCTTTGATACAGCTACAAAACCCCACCAAAATCCCTCTCTCATTTTTAACAAATAACTTTCAGGCAACTTGTTAAATGTTGCTTTTTCACCAAGAACAAATGGACAACTTGGATCTGATAAATTAGATTTAAAAAGTAAATCGTGCAAAATTTTAAACATTTTGCTGTACAATTTTCTATGTATAGGATCGTTTCTTGGAGTTCTTGCGCCAAACAAGAACACATCACCTTTTGGAAGATTGTTAATATTCTCTATTAATGAATATACTTTAATTTGATTGTCGCTATCAGTACAAAGAATATAGTCACCGTTAGAAGCTTTAATGCCATCGAGAACAGCTTGACTATATCCCCTTTTTTTTTCGGAACTTAAATTTAAGATTGCAAAATTATTCTCTAATTTTTTAATTAATTCTTTTGTTCCGTCAGTACTTCCGTCTTCCACTATCACAAACTCATGCTTAATAGATGTATTTTTTTTTAACTCCATATCCCATTCTTCAATTAATTTTTTTAAATTAAGAAACTCATTATGAACTGGAAGAACGATAGAAATTAATTTAGACATTTTTAATTCTATTAATAGTTGTTTTTATTTTTCATAGTATTAATTATTAAAATTATAATATATTACAATTAATAAGATTCTTTTAAGCAATTAACACAAAATATTAAGTTATGAAATTAACAAAAGAACAATTAGAAAGCATTAAAAACCAACAATCTCAGAGCAATAAAACCAAGAGGGTAACAGTACCTGATCTTGAAAAAATACTTTACGATGCAATCCCAGCTTTAGATCATGGTTTTGTAAGAGTAGTTGATTATATGGGAGATGATACCTCAATAGTTCAATCAGCAAGAGTCTCATATGGAAAAGGCACAAAGCAAGTATCAACTGATAAAGGTTTAATTAAATATTTAATGAGACATTGGCATAGCACTCCATTTGAAATGTGTGAAATAAAATATCATATCAAGCTACCAATATTTATTGCAAGACAATGGATTAGACATAGGACTGCAAATGTAAATGAATACTCTGCAAGATATTCAATTTTAGATAAAGAATTTTATTTACCATCACAAGAAAATTTAGCCGCTCAATCAACTAGTAACAGACAGGGCAGAGGAGATGTCTTGGAAGGAAAACAGGCAGAAGAAGTTTTGGAACTTTTAAAAGGTGATGCAGAGAGAACGTATGATAATTATGAGACTATGCTTAATGAAAGATTTGATGGATCAACTATTGATGAAAATAAAAAAGGTTTAGCTAGAGAACTTGCAAGAATGAATTTAACACTAAATACCTACACTCAATGGTATTGGAAAACTGATTTATTAAACTTAATGAATTTTTTAAGATTAAGAGCTGATAGTCATGCTCAATATGAAATTAGAGTTTATGCTGACATAATGCTGGATACTGTAAAAAAATGGGTTCCCACAACTTATGATGCTTTTATGGATTATAGAGTTGGTGGCACTGAGGTTTCTGCAAAAGGAAAATTAATTATTCAAAAACTTATTAAAGGTGAGAACGTAGATGTTGAAAGTTCTGGCTTATCTAAAAGAGAGTGGAATGAATTAATGACTGCTTTTGATCTTAAAGATAAGTTGATTTAATTCTTTCAGCAAAATTTAAATATATTTTTGAAATTTCATGCTCAGGGTTAGTTTCAACAATTGGCTTTCCTTGATCTCCAGTTTTACCAACTTCAGAATTAATTGGAATTTCGCCCAAAAATTCTTTTTGAAATTCCTCTGCAGTTTTTTTAACTCCACCTTCTCCAAAAATTTTGTATTTTTTTCCATCGTCACCCATGAAATAACTCATGTTATCAACTAAACCTAAGATTTTTACTCCAAGTTTATCGAACATTTTTATTCCTCTTTTAACATCTAAAAG
>CACGAU010000018.1 GCA_902571135.1 uncultured Pelagibacteraceae bacterium
CATATTGCCAATTTTTATAGTTTTTATTTCTTATGGATTATTAGGTGGTGAACAGTTTTTTATATTTAGAGGAAATTATTGGGATAACATGAATTATATATCTACTTCAATGTTAATTAATGAAATGAATATAAATGAAATTTATAAATTAGAAAAAAATCCTGTAAATGAAAGTAATGCGGTAATATTCAATGGCTCAAAAAATATTTTATTTAGGCCACTAATTTCTGCAGTACTTGCACAACTATTTAATTTTAAAATTATTGGGTATTTTTTTACAACATATTTTTTTAAAGCTATATTAATGTCAAAATTATTTTTAAGTTTTTATTTTTTATTAAATCAAATTCAAATTAAACATAAATATATTTTATCACTAATTTTTACTTTTAGTTTCTGGTCATTATTTATTTTTGAAATTGATGCATTATCTCAATTGGGTGCATCCACATTATTTATTTCAGGAATTTCGATCTTGATTGCTAATAAAAAAAATTTATTTTTTGATTATTATAACTTTAATCTATTTTTATTAATATCAATTTCATTATTTTTTGTTTATCCAGAACAATGTTTGATAGCTGGATATTTCATATTTTTTTACATTTTATTTCAAAAAAATATTTTGAATATATTTCATAATGAAAAATGGAAAATTTTATTTGGAATAATTATTTTTATAATCGCTACATTGCCGTCCTTTAAAACAAATTATTTATCTATGTATTCTTTAATCAAGTTTGCCTCGATAAGTAGTGTCGATTGGTGGGGTTATTATGGTTTATTTTTGACTGGAAACTTCGAAGAAATACTAAATGAAAAATATATCCAACAAATAAAAAGCATAGTTTCACAGGATAATGAATTTATTTTTGTTTTTAAATCAATTAAAGATTTTATGTTTGATCATAATTTTTATTTAATTCCATTTAATTTTATTCCTTCATTTTTTGGTATGTATTATCTCACTGTTTCAAATTTAAATAGTATTTTAAATTTAATTTTATTCGTCGGGACAATATTATTAAACTTTTACTTAATTTTAATTTTATTTAAAAATTTGCGCTATTACATCCAAAGAGAAAATAATCTTAGTATTTTATTTGTATCTTCTATAACTGGATTTTTTGTTCTGGTGCTTTTCTTTTTTTTTAGAAATAGTTACTGGCCAATAATAAAACTATACTCTTATCTTGGCCCTTTAATTTTTTTAATAATAGCTATTGAAGTCAAAAAAAATTCAATTTCTAAATATGGTGTTAATTATGTTGTTTTATTTTTGCTTTTAATCTTTCCTATATATAAATTCTCAGATCTTAACTCTGGTATTTCAAGGTATGATACATTCCCTTCGATAATAAATCCTAAATATAAAAAAAATATCACATGGAAAATAGATGGAGATATTAAAAAATGTGAGGAAATTAGTTATTACTTTCCAGATAAAATAATAAATGGCTATATTTCAATAAAATTATATGATTTTGGTTTTTCTTACTTTGATGATAACAAAATGGTGATAAAAAATTCAAAATTAAGTAATAAAAATATAACTTGCGTAGTTAGACTTGAGGATGAAAAATTTAAAATAATTTATGCAAAAAAAACAAATTGAAATTTCAATAGTTGTACCAGTTTACAATGAAGAGGAAAATATTGATAATTATGTTAAAAGAGTTGCTTCTGTTATAACGGAACTTAACGTAAGCTATGAATTAATATTTGTATTAGATCCCTCGAATGATAATACAGAAAATAAAATAGTCGAAAATATAAAAAATAATAAAAACATAAGACTTATAACGTTATCAAGAAAATTTGGGCAGCCTATCGCTACAATTGCTGGAATAGAACATTCTAATGGAAATTTTTGTGTAATAATGGATGTAGATCTACAAGATCCACCTGAAGTTATACCTGAAATGTACAAAAAAATTAAAAACGATAAAATAGATGTGGTCTATGCCGTTAGACGTAAAAGAGACGGAGAAACATTTATTAAAAAAATTATAGCGAGTATTGGTTATAAATTAATAAACAAACTAAGCGATATTGATATACCAAAAAATACGGGAGATTTTAGAATTATCTCAAAAAGAATTATTAATGAATTAAAACGATTTGATGAAAAAGAAGCTTTCTTAAGAGGCCTGGTATCTTATATAGGTTTCAAGCAAGAAAAAATTTATTTTGACAGAAGTGAAAGAGCTGGTGGAAAAGGTAAATATAATAAATATTTTGGATCGTTAAAAATAGGTATCAACGGAATAGTAGGATTCAGTTCTAGACCTCTTTTTTTTATGACTATAGTTGGCATATTTATTTCGTTGATTAGTTTTATATTAGGAAGTTGGTATTTTTTTCAAAAAATTATAGGAATTAATTTAACTCCTGGATTGACTACAACTGTTATTTTAATTTCATTTTATTCTGGAATTCAACTCTTAGGGTTGGGTTTATTAGGTGAATATGTTGGGCGAATTTATGAAGAAGTTAAAAAAAGACCCAAATATATTCTTGATAAAAAAATAAATTTTGACGAAGAAATTAAATAAAAAATCAAATTATGAAAAAAAAGGTAGCTTTAGTAACAGGATCTGCTGGATTTATAGGAAGCAATTTAGTTGATTATCTTTTAAGTAAAAATTTTCATGTAATTGGTGTTGATAATTTCAGAACTGGGAAAAAAAGATTTATAAAAGATCAGATTAACAATAAAAACTTTCTATTTAAAAAATTAGATTTGACCGAAAAAAAAAAATTTATGAGTCTATCAAAATATAATATAGATATAGTTTTTCATATGGCCGCGAATGCAGATGTTAGCAAAGGTCATCTAAATCCACTCACTGATTTAAAATTTAATACTATCATGACATCAAATGTCTTAGAATATATTAGACAAAAAAAAATAAAAGAAATTGTATTTTGCTCTACTGGATCAGTTTATGGAGAAACAAAAACTATCCCTACTCCTGAAAATGATAAATTTCCAATACAAACATCAATGTATGGTGCATCGAAATTAGCATGTGAAGGTTTAATTCAAGCATACTCTGAAGCTTATAATATAAAATCTTATATCTTTAGATTTGTTTCGATACTTGGTCAAAGATATACGCATGGTCATGTCGTAGATTTTTATAATAAACTTTTAAAAAATAAAAAAAAATTGAATATTTTAGGTGATGGACGGCAAAAAAAATCATATCTACATGTAGATGATTGTATTCATGCAATACTAAAAGCAATTTACTCCAATAATAGAAAAAAAATTAATATTTACAATTTGGGACTGGATGAAACAATAACTGTAAAAGAATCTGCTAAAACTATTTGCGAATATTTAAAATTAAATCCAAAATTTGTTTATTCTGGTGGAAAAAGAGGATGGATTGGTGATGTTCCTTTAATAAAATTATCCACAAAAAAAATAAGAAAAATTGGCTGGGTTCCTAAAAATTCAATTAAGAAAAGTATAATTGATACACTTGATTATTTAAAGAATAATAAATGAAGAAAAAAAATATTGTTATAACAGGAGCAAATAGAGGCCTTGGTTTATTTCTAGCTGAAAAGTTTGCTCAAGAAGGGCATAATATGTTTTTGTTATCAAGAAAAAAAATTAAGACTAAAAAACTTAAGAAAATATTTAATCTTAATCAAAAAAATAATTTTGGTAAATTGGACCTTGAAAATAAAAACGATATTTTAAAAATATCAAGTAAGATTAAAAAAAAATTTAATAATATAGATATATTAATAAATAATGCTGCAATTCAAGGTCCAATAGGTTTTTTCCATAAAAATAATTTTATACAATGGGAAAAAACTATTATTGTTAATCTTATAAATAATGCATTTTTAATCAAAAATTTAATTCCTATTTTAAAAAAAAATAAAAAATCTTTAGTTATAAATATTTCTGGTGGGGGTTCTGCAAATAGTAGAAAATATTTTTCTTCATATAGTGTTGCTAAAACAGGTTTGGTCAGGCTTACTGAAAATTTAGCTAACGAATATAAATCTGAAAAAATAAAGTTTTTCGCAATAGCTCCGGGGATTTTAAATACAAGAATGTTTAAAAAATCTAATATTATTGAACAAAATCTTAATAAAAACAAAAAAAAAGTTATGTTTGCAGATATGGAAAAAACTTACCAATTAATAAACTTTTTAAGTAACAAAAATTTAAATATATCGGGTAAATTGATAAGTGCAGTTTGGGATAAATGGAAAAATAAGAATTTTTTAAAATCATATATTTTAGACGAAAATAAATTAACATTAAGACGACAAATTAAATAAATGACAATCAACATTGGAATTATTGGATGTGGATTAATAGGAAAAAAAAGATATAGAAATGTTGGAAATCTTGGAAAAGTTTTAGCTGTTTCTGACAAAAATATAGAAAATGCAAAAAACTTAATTAAAAAAAAGAAAATTAAAATTTTTAAGGACTGGAAACAACTTATAAAGATAAAAAAACTAAATATCATTATAATATCAACTTTTCATAATCATCTTTCAGAAATTCTCATAGAGTGCTTAAAGAACAACAAGCATACTTTAGTTGAAAAACCTGGTGCAATTGAGCCAAATCAACTTAAAATAGCATATAAGATCGCCAAAAAAAGAAAACTTCTAGTAAAAGTTGGATACAATCATAGATATCACGAAGCAATAATTAAAAGTAAACAACTGATAGATGAAAATAAAATAGGAGAATTAATGTACATCAAAGCTTCGTATGGGCATGGCGGTAGAGTTGGATATGAAAAAGAATGGAGAATGAATCCAAAACTTTCTGGGGGAGGTGAATTAATTGACCAAGGTTCTCATTTAATTGATTTATCGCAAATGTATTTAGGAAAAATTGAAAATTATAAATCTTTATTAACCACTAGCTTTTGGAAGTCTAAAGTCGATGACAATTCATTTATGATTTTAAAAAATAAAAAAAATAAAACTGCTTTTTTGCATGCTTCTTGTAGTGAGTGGAAAAACTGCTTCTTATTAGAAATTTACGGAAAAAAGGGTAAAATTAAAATTGAAGGCAAAGGTGGAAGTTATGGTAAAGAAAAGATTACCTTATATAAAATGAAAAAAAAGATGGGTAAACCAAATATAATTAAATTAAAATTAAAGAATAATATTGACAAATCTTGGAAAAATGAAATGGACGATTTTTATAATGATTTAAAGAAAAAAAAATTTGAAAATAAAGATCTAAAAAATTCAATAGAAGTATTAAAAATAATTAAAAAAATTTATAAAGAAAATAATTATGATAATTGCGCGTAGTCCTTTAAGGATTTCACTAGGTGGTGGAGGAACAGATCTTGAGTCATACTACAGCAAAAAAATGGGTTTTGTAATTTCTGCAGCGATAAATAAATATGTATATGTTACTATAACTCAACCATTTAGACCTGGTATATATCTTAAATATTCATCAATAGAAAAAACAAGCAATATTAAAAATGTAAAACATCCGATCATTAGAGAAGTTTTAAAAGAAGAAAAATTATTTGGAAAATCACTAGAATTGACTACTCTCGCTGATATTCCCTCAGGGACTGGACTTGGTTCATCTGGAAGCTTTACCACAGCCCTAATTAAAGCAATATATTTTGATCAAAAAAAAATTATAAGCGGTTGGAAACTAGCTGAAAAAGCCTGCAAAATAGAAATAGACAAACTTAAAGAACCAAGTGGAAAACAAGATCAATATATTTCATCATATGGAGGGGTAAATTGTTTTACATTTAAAAAAAATGGAAGTGTAAATGTTAATCCACTTAAAATTTCAGAAAAAAATTTAAATAAATTAGAAAATAATCTTCTTCTTTTTTATACTGGGTTTACTAGAAGATCTAAAAAAATTCTTATAACTCAAAAAAATAATTCAAAGTCAAAAGAATCAGAAATGATAAAAAAACTTGATAAAATAAAAAATATTGGATTTGAAACTAAAAAATTTTTAGAGAAAGGAGATTTTGATAGTTTTGCAAATATAATGAATCAACATTGGATTGAAAAAAAACAAAGATCTACTCTTATGAGCAATGATAAAATTGATTATTTGTACAATGAGGGTTTAAAAAACGGAGCTATTGGAGGCAAATTGGTTGGAGCTGGTGGTGGTGGGTTTCTTATGTTTTATGCAAAAGATACTGAAAAATTAAAAAATTTTTTTAGTAAAAAAAATATTGAGGAAGTAGAATTCAAATTTGATTATGAAGGCTCTAAAATCATAATGCAATGAAATATCCGGTTATTATTCTTGCAGGAGGAAAAGGTAAAAGAATAAAAAAATTAACTGCAAAAAAACCAAAACCTTTAGTAAAAATTTTAAATAAACCTTTTATAGAGTATCAAATAGACTTATTAAGAAAACAAAAAGTTAAAAAATTAATTATAAGTATAGGTTATCGTGGAGATGAAATTGTAAATTTCATTAAAAATAAAAAATATAAAGATATTAATATTTCGTTTTTTAAAGATGGAATAAAACCTCTCGGAACAGGTGGCGCATTAAAAAAAATATTCAAAAAAATTC
>CACGAU010000019.1 GCA_902571135.1 uncultured Pelagibacteraceae bacterium
TCCAAGTTTGTTCTATACCGCTATCTTTATATTCAAGATCATTTTGTTGAAGCCCACTCAATTGAATTTTAATAACTTCTTTCGGGCTTATAGTGCTGTTGGGGTTTAATAATTCAGCGTAAGAAAATGAAATAAGGAAAAAAAATAAAATTACAGCTTTAAAGATTATTAGCGGTTTTTCTAACATCATTTAAAAATTCTTGTCTCTTTGCATCACTCACAAAGGGTACTGCAAAATATCTTCTGTAGACAATGTTATATATGCCACACATATGGAATACTCCTCTTTTTAATCTTCTAATTGGTAAGTTTAAAAAAAAAGTTGTAATTGCTAATCTTGGTGAACCATAAGTGCAGAATATTATAGCTTTTTTATCTCTTAAGTTTCCAATTGGATAACCGTAATTTCCAACCAACTGTTTAAATCTAAACGCCCAAGGTGGGGCTAAAACTTTATCTATCCAACCCTCAACTATCGCTGGCATCCTAAAATTCCAAATTGGAGCAATTAAAACAATTGTATCACTTTCTTCGATTCTTTTTCTATGATCTAAAACTTCTTGATCAGGTTCCTCTCCAGCAAAAACAGGATCAAATTTTTCTTTATATAAATCAACAACATCAACTTGATTTCCATTTACTTTTGATTGTTTAACAAATTCATCTCGAATTGCTGCATTAAATGAATTGTCATTGTAGTGCCCATACACTAGGAAAATTTTTTTCATTTTATAAAATTTTTATTCAGTAGTTTTGTATTTACTATTATTAATTATAAATACAAATAAAATTGGAAGAATTAATGTTAAAAGTGTTACAAAAATTAACAGTATTCCAAGTTCAGAATAATCTGCTGTAGTTTGTATTTCACCTGAAACTTTATCTTTCACTTCTCTTGTTACAGTAAATATTTCATTTAAATATTTTGTTCCTAACGCACTCGCTGATAATGCAAGATTTGTAAAAGATGCAAAAACTGCAAAAAAGGTTGCCTTTAAATGTGCAGGAGCATTTTTTGCTATCCAGGCGAGTAAAGGTATCATTGATACTTGCCCAAGAGGAGACTCTAATGCAGTATTAATTAATGCAATAAACTTAGCATCAACAACTCCACCTGTTAACGAGGATGTCCAGTTATGAAAACCATAATACATTCCAACACTTGGTAAAAACAAAATCGCACCCGCAATACTTAGAACTACAATTATTTTAGCAATTGAATTATTTGCCATAAAAGGTCTTAACAATACAATTCCTGCTAATGTTAAAATTGATGCCAATAATGATAGAACAGAAAAAAACTGTTCATTAAATCCAAGCTCATCAATTTCAAACCAAGTTAATCCTGGTCCAGGACCTGGCATGGCTCTAAATACAAAAATAATTACTGCTGTACCTACTATTGTTAATCTTAGTTCCTGAGGTAATTCCTTAATTAGTTTAAACATTAAAAACAAAATGATTATGACTGAGCCAATAAACACAATTTCTTGTGCAAACGGAACCCTAAAGGAACCAATAGACAATGTGAAAATAACAAAAACTAAACTTCCTCCTAATATCCACCAGTTTATTTTTGTTTTTTCGTTACCTCTCTCATCTTTAAATTCTAGACCTTTAGATTTTAAATTTTGTATTTTTTTATGTCTTAAATAATTTGCTAAAATTACACCTAGTATAGAAACTAAAGGTATTACAAGAGCATAAATGTAGATAGTTCCATATAAATTTATCTTATCGGTCTGCTCAAGGCTTTCCACATCTCTAAACAATATTACATTAACTAATGCAACAAGTACTGTACCGCCTATAATTGCAAATCTTCCAAGTGTCTGCATTGTTGTATGCATTATTTTTATTTGATCTTTAGAATAATCATTTCCTGTTTCATCAACCAAAGGAACTGCCTCAACTGTCATAGCATCGGCTACGACGTCCTGAACCACATAACCAACAGGGGCTAAAATCACGCTTATCACAAACCATGTTTCTACCGAAAATATCTGGGACATATCTTCAGTATGAATAATCAATCCATACATAATTAGTAAGCTAAGAGCTATCAATGAAGCTCCAAAGTAGACCATATAATTTTTTCTCTCCCAGATTAGATCTACTAAATGTCCTAATGGCATTTTTAATGCCCAAGGAATTCCAGCCCAAAAACCTAGGCCTGCTAAAAATGCTGCTGATAAATTTAAATAATCTTTAACAAAAAATGTACCAACAATACCTGTTAAACCAGAAATACCCGCAGCCATATAAACCATTAATGGAGGTAGATAGGTCCATTTAAATTGACGACCCAAATCTAAAAATGTGCTGTCTAAAAATTTAATTATTTTGCTCATTAGTCACTTAAAACTGGAAAAGCTTGTCTAACTTTTAAAAAGTTTTTTTGATATTCCATTTTAGTACATTTGTTCTCAATATACTTAATATTATTTTTTTCCATCAATTCTTTTGCCTTTTCGTCTCGTATACCGAGCTGTAACCATAAAACTTTAGCTCCAATTTTAACTGTATCTTCTGCAATAGCATAAACTTCTTTTGATGGTCTAAAAACATCTACAATATCAACCTGATCATTAATATCAGATATTTTAGCAAAAACTTCTTCTCCTAAAATTTTTTGACCCTCAGCTCTAGGATTGACAGGATAAACTTTAAATCCATATTTTTGCATATATTTCATAACTATAGTTGATGCTTTTGTTGGATCGTTACTAACGCCTACCATTGCAATTGATTTATATTTAGAAAGAACTTCTTTAATATCACTCATTTATTATTTTTAATTTGTTCTTCACAAAATATTTTAGCTTCAGGAACTGTCATTGGTTTTTCTAGTTTTTGGCTACCAGCAATACATGCATCTATTGCTCTTTTTTGATTATGATCTTTAAATTTATAAATTACAAACATTGCAACAATAAGAAAAACAACTGTTAAAATATTCTTTATCATTATTTATTTTTCCATTTAGGTTTCCTTTTTTCAAGGAAAGCAGAAATTCCTTCTTTTGCATCCATTGCCATCATATTAAGGGTCATCATTTTACTTGTATAAGCGTAAGCTTTACTTAATGGCATTTCTAATTGTTTGTAAAAGGCTTGCTTTCCAATTTTTATTGTTAAATTAGATTTAGAAGCAATTTTATTTGCTACTTTTAAGACTTCGTTGTTTAATTTGGCTTTTGAAAAATTATCATTTATCAACCCTATTTCTTTTGCATAATTTGCATTGATAGGTTCTCCAGTTAAAAGCATTTTCATCATAGGTTTTCGATTTATCTTTCTACTGACAGCCACCATAGGTGTACTACAAAACAAACCAATATTGACACCAGGAGTAGCGAATAATGCATCTTTAGTACTATAAGCTAAATCACAACTTGCAACCAATTGACAGCCAGCTGCAAATGCTGCTCCATGAACTTTAGCAATTACAGGTTTCCTACCTTCAACAATCTGAAGCATTACTTTTGAACAAAGATTAAATAATTTTAAATATTTATCTTTCTTTTTTAGACCTCTAACTTCTTTCAAATTATGACCTGCACTAAATCCTTTACCGGCACCCTCTAATATTATTACTTTAACTTTTTTATCAGCATCTAATTTTTTTAATGTCTTTAATAAATCTGAAAGATTTTTGAATGATAAAGAGTTATAAGTTTTTGGTTCATCAATAATAATTGATGAAACTTCGTTGTTATTTTTTTTAATTTTTATATTGCTTGTCATTTAATCAGTTAATCCGTCAGATCTAGCCTGATTTCTTTCTATATGAATTGGTAAAACTTTGCCATAAATAGCTTTGGAATGTTCTGGAGTGTTTACTCTCCATGGATCTAAAACATAAGCTGGAATACACATATATCTTGATTTTTGACCTTCAACTTTTGTTACTCTATGCAAAGTAAATCTTCCTTTAAATATTTGTAAATCTCCTGGCTCTAATTTCAATTGTCTCACTCTAGTTCTATCTCCTGCTATAACTTTTTGAACTTCTTCGAAATTTTCATTTCCTGGTTCTCTAATATTTGGACAGTACTCAAATATTCCTCCCTTCTCAGGTTTTTGTATCATTAAACTAAGTGTAAATTCACAACTATCAAAATGCCATGGGAGTACCCCATCTGGTTTCATAACATTGTACGCATGACATGCTAAAGGATCCGCCCATCTGTAAATAGGTGAAACGCCTAAACAAGCAGATACAAATTTTAAAAGTTCTTCAGTTTCGTAAAGATATTTCATTTCAGAGTCTTTTGGAAAACAATCTGAGTTTAAATATCCATTATATCTATTCATAAAAGTTCTTTTTGGATGATCTTTTGGTAACGAAGGATCGTCCTTTGCATACAAGTAAGCATTTATACTTTCTTTAGACATATAAACTTCATCTAATTGTTTTTCTAACTCAGAATTCATTACCTTAAGTGATTTAGGTAAAATAAAATTTGGAATTGTTGAACAACTATATTGATCAAGTTCTTCTTTACATTTTTTAATTAGATTTTTAATTATTGGTGAATTTAAATCGTATATTGGATATTTTTCTAAATCTACAATAGTCTTAAGTCTATCGTTCATTTAAGTTTATTTTAACTTTCCCTCTTCTCTCATTTTTGCTCTTATCTTAGTAGCTGATATTTTTTGAGTTTCTTCATCCAAAACTATTTCCTCAATCTTATATCCAACTCCTCTACCATAACAAATATTTGTAATATTAGGTACTAACATTATTTTAAATTGTCCTTCAAATTCAGGATTTAATCTGTCTTCAATATTTTTTTTAACGGTTTCAAAATCAAAAGGATTATCGTCTACACCCTGTACATCTCTAATTTGAATACAAACTTGTCCAGTTTTTTTAATAATTTCTTTAAACAAAGTGTAATGTCCATCGTGAAAAGGTTGCCATCTTCCTAGCATTTGTGCTGTTGGTTTTTTGTTATCCCATTTGTGTGTCATTTTTTTATCTCCTCTATTATTTTTGGTGCCCAATTTTTTGCATCCTGAGTTGTTACATGAAAATCAAAATTCTTAGGATTAACAAACATCTGATTAGTGTCTTCAAATCTTCCTTCTTTAATTGTATCGACCCACACTCTAAAATCTGCTGGAAACAAACTTCTTGCTTCGGGAGTTGGCGCAATAAAATCTGCAATTACATAATGACCATCTGCTTTTAATTTTAAAGCTGCCTCAGCCATTCTTTTTGCCTGTCTTACTCTTCCCTCTTCAGAAAAATCCCAATCGTTTGCAGCTTTTCTTACCTCGTCTGCATTTAATCTTTTTGCATTTAATAGTGGTGCCATTTCATTTGCTAGAGTTGTTTTACCTGCTCCAGGTAAACCCATTACTAAAATAATTTTCATTAAATATCTTCTAACGGATGATGGGACATTAATTCAAGTCCATTTTCACCTACAAGATACTGTTGTTCAAGTTTTACACCTTCTTTACCACC
>CACGAU010000020.1 GCA_902571135.1 uncultured Pelagibacteraceae bacterium
ATACTTGGTATGAGGAGCATCAAAAAGGTAATTTAGATGCAATTTTGTCAAACACATCAGGTTGTGGAACTACCATGAAAGATTATGGATTTATTTTTAGAGATGATAAAGAGCTTAGTAAAAAGGCTAAAGTGATATCTGATTTAACAAGAGATATATCCGAATATATTTTTGAAAGTTTAAAATTAGATATAAAATCAAAAGGAAAAAAATATAAAGTTGCTTATCACTCTGCATGCTCAATGCAGCACGGACAAAAAGTTCATAATCAACCAATATCTTTACTTGAAAGAACTAATAATGAAATAATGGAAATACCAGAGGGCCATATATGTTGTGGTTCAGCTGGAACCTATAACATCTTACAATCAAAAATTGCAAAACAATTATTAGAGAAAAAAGTAAATAATATAGAGAGTTTAAATCCTGATTTTATTTCTACAGGAAATATTGGTTGTATTACCCAAATTTCTCATGGTACTAAAGTTCCTATATTACATACAATTGAAGTTTTAGATTGGTACACAGGCGGACCAAAACCTGAAATTTTAAAATAGAATTTATGAAAAAAGTTTTAATTACAAGACGATTAATAAGAGAAAGTGAAGACAAAGCTTCTAAATTATTTGATGCGAAGTTTAATACAAACGATGAACTGTATTCTCAAAAAAAAAATAATCGAAATGAGTGAAGGATGTGATGGAATTTTATCATCATTAACTGAAAAATTAGATGCAGACATAATCAATCAATTACCGAACTCGGTAAAAATTATTTCTAATTTTGCTGTTGGATTTGGAAATATTGATTTAGAGGCTGCAAAAAATAGAGGTATAGCAGTAACAAATACACCAGAAGTTTTATCAGATGCTACAGCAGAAATTGGAATTTTATTAATTTTAGGAGCATGCAGAAGAGCTTCTGAGGGAATAGAGTCTGCAAAAGAAGGTGGATGGAAATGGTCTGCTGATTATTTAATTGGAAAACAATTAACGGGAACAAGATTAGGAATTTTAGGTATGGGTCGTATTGGTCAGAAAATTGCAAAAATAGCTAAATCTTTGGGTATGATTATTCACTATCATAATCGTTCAAAGCTAAGTGAAGATAAAGAGCAAGGTGCAACATATCATGAAAGTATAAAAAGTCTTTTTTCAGTCTCAGATGTTTTATCAATTTGTTGTCCTGCTACAAAAGAAACGGAGAACTTAATTAATAAAGAGACTGTTGAGTATTTTCCAAAAGGTGCCGTGATAACTAATGTTGCTAGAGGTGACATAGTTGATGATGAAGCCCTCATTGATGCTTTGAACAGAAGAAAAATTTATGCAGTAGGATTAGATGTTTATAAAAATGAACCAAATTTAAATCCAGGTTATTTAAAAATCCCAAGTGCTTTTGTTTTACCTCACCTTGGAAGCGCAACAAAAGACACAAGAATTGCAATGGGAAATTTAGCAATTGATAATCTAGATGAGTTTTTTAGAACTGGAAATTGCATAAATAAAGTAAATTAAAATGTCTAAATCGATAGCTTTCATTGGCGTTGGCAACATGGGTTGTCCAATGGCTGAAAATTTAATGAAGGCAGGTAAATCTATAAAAGTTTTTGATGTTTCAAAAAAAATGCTTGGAATTGCAAAAGATAAAAGTCTTGAGATAATCGAAAATTTAGATGATCTAATTACAACTGATGTTGAAACAGTTATAACTATGCTTCCAGAAGGTAAGCATTCTAAGGAAGTTTATTTAGGAGATAATGGAATAATAAATAAAGTTTCAAAAAATTGTTTACTAATTGATTGCTCAACAATTGATATTCAAACTTCTATTGAAATAGGAAAAAAAGCTTCAGAATTAGGAATTAAAATGATTGATGCTCCAGTTAGTGGTGGAGTAATGGGAGCCCAAAAAGCAACTTTAAATATAATGGTTGGTGGATCGAAAGAAGCATATGAAAAAGCGCTTCCTTTATTAAAAATTATGGGAAAAAATATATTTCATGCAGGTGATTTAGGTAGCGGGAATGGTGCCAAAATTTGTAACAACATGGCTTTAGGAATTGCAATGATTGCTGCTTCAGAGTCATTAATGTTAGCAAAAAGATTAAACATAGATATTAAAAAGGTTCATGAAATTATGAAAAATGCATCAGGTAATAGTTGGCCAATTTCAGTATATCCACCTTTACCTGGTTTAATTGATGGTACACCTTCAAATAATAATTATCGCCCAGGTTTCTCAGCAGGAATGATGAACAAAGATCTTAAACTTGCAAATGATTGTGCCCAAAGTGTAAATGCAGAAACACCATTAGGAAAAATGGCTTTAGAAATTTATGACCAATTTTGTAAAGATGGAAATGATACTAAAGACTTTTCAGCAATTTCTAAAGTAATAGGTGGTAATGCTTGGGATTATCCAATTGATTAAATAAATTTATTGCAGGTGTTTATAAATTGTTGTCCTGGAAACACCTAGTTTTCTCGAAGTAGCAGAAATATTATTTGTTTCATTAAAAGTTGATCTTATTAAAGTACATTTTTCTCTTTTGATCCCCTTCAATTCTGAATGCAAAAAAAGCACCCTCCTGATCTAAATCATTTAATTTAAATGCTTTAATTTTATTTGGTGTGAATTTTTTTGATTTAGGTTCATCTGGTACAAACACTGCACCTGATATTTCATTACTGGAACTCAAAACCATATTAAATAAATCTGAAATTGTTTTTGGATCTTTCTCATAAATTATAATTGTATTTTGAGATGGTTTTTTTGCTGAGATTTTTAAAGTAACTTCTGTAAGAGCAACCAATGTTCCAAAAGAACCACTAACTAATTTAGACAAATCATATCCAGTCACATTTTTAACAACTGTGCCTCCTGATTTAATTATATCACCCTTTCCATTGACCCCTCTAAAGCCTAAAATAAAATCTCTTACGCTACCAACTTTAAATCTTCTTGAGCCTGCAAAATTGCAAGAAACACATCCACCAGCTGTTCCTTTATTTGATTTTCCATCATTAAGGTAACCAAAATCAGTTGGCTCAAATGAAAGTTCTTGATTATTTTTTTCTAAAATATTTTCTATATCTTTTATCGGTGTTCCTGGTTTGACCTTTATATACAGCTCCTCAGGAAGATATTCGATTACTCCAGATAAACTTGAAAAATCCAAGCTCTTTGCCGCTTGAACATTGTATCCAATAAATTTTTTACTATTACTTCCATGGATATCAATTGGAAATTGTTTTTTATAAGCTTCTTTGATTAGTTCTGAAACCTCTAACTCACTTGTGGGTGACAGATGATTAGAATCTTGGAAGATCTGGGAATTTTTCTTCTCCTCTGTGAACATGAACTCTTCCTTCCTCCGCACATTTTCTTAATATTGGATAAACTTTTCCAGGATTTAAAAGATTTTTTTCATCTAATGACATTTTAATATTTATTTGTTGCTGAATATCATTGTCATTAAATGCTTCACACATTAACTCTCTTTTTTCAATTCCTATCCCATGTTCACCAGACAATGCTCCACCCATTCTGACACAAGCTTTAAGAATTTCAGCACCAAATTCCTCTGTTCTTCTAAGTTCCTCTTTATTGCTTCCATCAAAAAGAATTAATGGATGTAAATTACCATCTCCAGCATGAAAACCATTTGCTACTCCCAAATTATATTTCTTTGATAATCTACTTATCTCTTTAAGAATTTCTGAAAGCTTTCCTCTCGGAATTGTTCCATCCATACAATAATAATCAGGTGCCATTGCTCCACATGCGGGAAAAGCTGCTTTTCTTCCTGACCAAAATCCTAATCTTTC
>CACGAU010000021.1 GCA_902571135.1 uncultured Pelagibacteraceae bacterium
AAAGCAGGTGAATGTTATCACTGTCATACTGGACGTTGCCCAGTTGGTGTTGCTACTCAAGATCCTAAATTAAGAGCAAGATTAAACCCTGATGATGCTGCATTAAGAGTTTATAATTATCTTCACTCAATGACTTTAGAGGCTCAGCTTTTAGCAAGAGCTTGTGGTAAAACAAATATCCACTCTCTAGAGCCTGAAGATTTAGCTGCTTTAACATCAGAAGCATCAGCTTTAGCAAAAGTTCCGTTAGCCGGAACTAACTACACAGTTGGTGTTGATAACTACCACAAAATATAGAGGTAACTATGCCAAAGAAAAAAAATAAAAAAGTAGCAAAAACAAAAGAGATCAAAGGTCAGTTAGGTAAAAAGAAAGAGACTGCCAGAGAAAAAATGATTGGTCAGTCTATTGGTTACAGATACGATGTTAATCTTTTACCTGACTATTCTAAACTAACTCCTTTTCTTAAGAAATATATAGAAGCGATGGGATGGGATGATTTAAATTGGTTGGAAGATGTTCATATGGGCTATGAAGAAGATAGACCTGCAGTATTCTGTAGAAATGCAAATGGGTGGGTTACAATTCCAAAATCAATTAAACTACCAAATAATCAACAAGATAGAGATATGATTGCAAGAGAACTTTTAGTTAAGTTTCAAATGTCTCCAAAACATCCACTTGTTGATTTGAAAAAAGCTTATTTAAAATTTTAATATTTCAATTAAAAGTTGATTTTTTTTAAAAACCTAGTGCACAAGCTAGGTTTTTAAACGTTTTTATATTTGTATCGAATCATAAAATTTAATAGGCTCCCATAAACTAATATGGAGAGAGAATATGACTGATCAGTTAGGTGCTCTTACAACCATATTTACAGAATTTTACTACTGGGTGACAGTAGTACTGATGTTCTTAATTCACGTTGGTTTCTGTATGTATGAAGTTGGAGCTTCTCGATACAAACACCATCAACATACTCTTATGAAAAACACAATGCTAATACCATTGGTAACAGTAACATGGTTTTTCTTTGGTTGGTGGATTTATTGGGCATTCCCTACAGGACCGGGAATTGCGCCTTCAATAATGAATGAAAGCACTGCTCTAATCACAGACGAGTCTGCGTTTAGTGCTACATGGTACACAGCAACAAGTGAGTTAATGGCTGTCAATTTAGGAGACCACATTTCTGGTGTCTTCTGGGCTGCCTTTTTATTATTCTCATGGACTGCTGCATCTATTGTTTCAGGAGCAATCATTGAAAGAATTACAACTTTTGCATTTGGTATATTGGCCATCGCAATTGGTTCAGTATTTTGGACAATTGATGCTGCTTGGGGATGGCATTTTGATGGATGGATGCTTAAAATTTTAGGATATCACGATGCCTATGCATCGGGGGTAATTCACGCAATCGCGGGTGGATTTGCTCTGGGTGTTCTAATGGTTTTAGGACCAAGAATTGGTAAATTTTCATCAAGTGGTGAACCAAGAAACATTGGACCAAGAAATCCTTGGCTAGTTACAGTTGGATTATTTTTAATTTATACTGGATTCTGGGGATTTTATGCTGCATGTAACATACCTATATTCGACCTAGGACCTGAATACGGTATGGAAGGTGTAACTTATTGGACAGCTACAAACATATACGTAACCCCTACTACACTTAGTGGTATTACTTTTAACTTCCTGATGTCGTTATCAGGTGGATTATTGGCTGGTTATTGGATTGCTAAAGGTGATCCTTTCTGGACTTACTCAAGTGGACTAGCAGGTGTTATCTGTGCTTCAGCTGGAAATGATTTATATCACCCAATTCAAGCAATGATCATTGGTATGATCGGTGTTGTGATTGCATACAAACTACATTACTGGGTTGAGCGTAAGTTCAAAATTGATGATGCAGTTGGTGCAGTAGCAGTACATGGTTATGCTGGATTTGTTGGTCTAGTAATTTGTGGTTTTGTTTTAAATGGTTATCCATCATCTGGTTACAGTGTTGGAGCTATGTGGGATGGAACTACTTATGCTACTATTAACCCATTAGGACAATTTCTAGGAGCAATAATAATGTTCGTAGTTCTTGGACTAATACCAGGCTATATCATAGCTAAAGTACTTAACGGTATGGGCAAACTAAGAATCCCACGTGAAGTAGAGATAGCTGGATTAGACTATGAAATGATGGAATCTGCTAAAGAAGATGAAAAAGCAGTTTCATCTGCAACCAGGTAAAGGAGAATAATATGGCTACAGTATCAAACTGGATAGATCATCTTAGTGCTGAGGAAGTTGCCGGAGCAATTTACCCGGGAGCTGGTTCAGTAGAAGGAATGCTGGTCATTATTGGTATTATTTTATGGGTTGGTTGGCACGTTCTTACAGCAAGATCTGAAAGTGAAGAACTTTCAAGACTTGCAAAGAAGAGGCATAGTGCTAACGATCATAAAAGCAATATTACTGACTGGTAATTTAAATTAAAATTTGGGCGCTACTTAAATGTGGCGCCCTTTTTTATATTCAATATTCATGGAAGATAATAAAGAAGAACTAAGACCCTCAAAAATGAGAGGTGTAGCATTTCCTAAGGCTAAGTATGGTGCAATACTAGCTGTAATTGTAATTATTGTTGTGAATTTAATTTATTATAAAGAAACAATTTTATCTTTTTTTAAATAATTGTGTTAACCTAAGTTGTGTCTAAAAATTTATTTCAGATTGCTAAGCAAAAAAAAATTAAATATTTTTTAATCAGTTTTGTAGATTTATTTGGTGTATTAAGGTCAAAATTAGTACCTGCTCATGCAATAAAAGAAATGCAAAATGCAGGAGCTGGTTTTGCTGGATTTGCGGCATGGTTAGATATGACACCTGCTGACTCAGACATGTTTGGAATTCCCGACCCAGATAGCTTAATTCAGCTTCCTTGGAACAAAGAAGTTGGATGGTTAGCATCTGATTTATGGATGAATGGTAAACCAGTAGATGCATCACCTAGAGTGATGTTAAAAAATCAGATAAAAAAACTTAAAAAACAAAATTTAACAATGAAATCAGGTGTTGAGTGTGAATATTTTTTGATTTCACCTGATGGCAACTCAATTGCAGATCCAAGAGATACACAATCCAAACCTTGTTATGACCAATCTGCATTAATGAGAAGGTATGATTTAATTAAGGAAATTTGTGACTGTATGATTGAAATGGGATGGGGCCCTTATCAAAACGATCACGAGGATGCTAACGGTCAATTTGAAATGAATTGGGACTATTCAGATTGCCTAAAAACAGCAGATAGACATACCTTTTTTAAGTTTATGGTAAAAACAATTGCTGAAAAGCACGGATTAAGAGCAACATTTATGCCTAAACCATTTGGAAATTTAACCGGCAATGGTTGTCATGCTCACGTATCAGTTTGGCAAGGTAGTAAAAATAAATTCTTAGATAATAAAGATAAACTTGGTTTAAGTAAAATGGCCTATAATTTTTTAGGTGGAGTAATTAAAAATGCTTCATCTTTATCTGCGTTTTTTAACCCAACAATCAATAGTTACAGAAGAATAAATGCACCACCTACAAAATCTGGAGCATCATGGTCACCAAGTAGCATTTCCTACACAGGCAATAATCGAACACACATGATCAGAATTCCTGATCCTGGAAGATTTGAATTAAGATTAATGGATGGTTCTGCTAATCCTTACTTATTGCAAGCAAGTGTTTTAGCAGCTGGTCTATATGGTTTAAAAAATAAAGTTGATCCAGGTAAACCTTTAGATTGCAATATGTATGAAGATCATCATAAATATCCCAATTTA
>CACGAU010000022.1 GCA_902571135.1 uncultured Pelagibacteraceae bacterium
AAAATAGGTGGAACTACAATTATAACAGATCCTGTATTTTCAAAGAACGCTGGACCACTTATCTTTGGTCCAAAAAGATTTACTAATCCTGCGATAAAATTAAACGAGATACCTAAAACTGATATATTTTTACTCACTCATAATCATTACGATCATCAGGACATGTCAACAATTAGAAATTTTCCTTTTAAGAGTGCAAAAGTATTAACGCCACTAAATCTTGGTAGATATTTTAAAGGATATAAAGATGTAAATGAAATGGATTGGTATGATCAAATAATTATAAATGAGGATTTGAAAATTTCTTTACTTCCTGCAGTTCATTGGTCAAAGAGAAGTTTAACAGACACTAATAAAACTTTATGGGGTAATTTTCTTATAGAATATAAAAATAGAAAAATTTTATTTGCATGTGACACTGGATATGGGGAAATCTACAAAAAACTAGGAGAAAAATATGGTCCTATAGATCTGACAATGATTAATATTGGTGCTTATAATTTTAAACCAATGTTTGATAAAACTATTTATCATACCACACCGGAAGAAGCCTTGAATGTTGCACAAGACTTAAAAAGTAAAAAAGTATTAGGGATGCATTGGGGAACATTTGTTTTGTCATTAGAGCCGATTATGGAACCTCCAATTAGATTTAAAGATAGTGCTGAAAAATATGGTTTTAATAAAGAAGATGCCATTATTTTTAAAATTGGAGAAGTTAGTCCTTTGGACAAAATTTATAATGTCAGATATTGAATTGCAAAGAATATTGTAACTACAGAAGCTAAAGTGGAAATAAATAAAGCTTTTACAATATTTTCTGGATTTACATTATAAGCTGAACATAAGACTATAGCGCTATGTCCACATGGTGCTACACTAACAAAAAAAGCGCCAGGGATTTTCTCAGGTACGCCCAGATCAAAAAGTACAAACCCTATTAATAATAGTACAATAGGTGAAATAATTAATTTTAAGATAGAAATAGTTGCTGTGATCTTATTTATAACTTTACTGCTATAAAAAGATAAAGTTATTCCAATTGCAAATAGACCAATGGGTGAAACACAAGCTGCTAATACTGAAAGTATGTAATCAATCGGTGTTTCTAAAATATCTATATTAAATGAAAATAGCACAACCCCAATCACAATGGACATTATCATTGGATTAAAAAATAGATTTCTTAAAAATACTGATACCTGAATATTTTTCTTGGTAGTAAGTTCTAAAAAAAAAGTAATTACTGATAATAAAATTATACCATCCATTAATATTATACTTGTTACTTGAGTTATAACCTCTGTTCCAAAATAAATTTTTGTAATTGGTAATAATAAAGTCACATGATTTGATAATGCTACCATTAACGACCAAATAATTGATTCTTGAACAGGTCGTTTAAAAAAATTGGATGTAATCAGAAAAGTAATAAGGCCTAGACTACCTTGCATTAAAAAGTAAGAAATTATTTGTTTTAAATCAATTTGTCCAATTTCACTTTGGGCAACAAACTTAATTATTAATGCTGGAACAGCAATATAAAACAAAAATAAATTTAAAACTTTTGCATGGCTTAAATCAAAAATTTTAATTTTACCAAAGATGAAACCCAATACTGTTATAAAAATAAAAGGTGTTAATCCAAAGAAAATTTGAAACATAAAGTTATTGAATTGTTATTCGATGCATTATTCTATTACCTTTAAATGGTGTTGCTTGATGTAACATTGATCTATTATCCCATATAGTCAATTGATTTTTTTCCCAAGGTAATGAAAACTGAAACTTCTTCTTAATTTGATGGTTGAATAAAAATTTTTTTAACTTTTCTTGATTTTTTATCTTTGAACTAAAACCAACAAAATGTCCTGGGCTGCAATAAATCGAATAATTTCTACTGATTTTCCTAATTATTTTATGTGAAGATTTAAGTTCTTTAATATTTTTTCCTTTTTCTTTTACTCTTTCTTTTGTTGTAACCGAAATTGGACCCTCGGAGGAATATTTGGCTTTAATATTTTTAAATTTTTTTCTTACTGAATGTGGTAATTCTTTATAAGCAAGATATTGAGAACAAAATTCTGTATTAGCTTTTCCTTTTTTTGGCACAAGTTTAGAAAACAACATTGTAAATCTTGGTGGCTTTTTTGTATAAATTGAATCGGTATGAAATTGTTCACCAAAACTTGGTCCTTTATCGGTTGACTTTCTTTGCACTACCGTGATTTGAGGAAATTTTTTATTTAAACCTTTCAATCTTGGATAGTTGGCTAAATTTCCAAAATATTTTGCAAACTTAATATAAAGTTTAGAAGTTAATTTTTGTTCCCTAAAATATAACATTCCATATTTGTTAAGTGCTTTTTTAATTTTAAAAATATCTTTATTTGTAATTTCTTTTAAATTTACAATTATTTCCGCTCCAATGTTTTTTTTATTTGGTATTATTTTTAACATTTTTTAAAAAAAATTTTTTTAAGTGATTTATAGTTTGTTTAGGTCTTTCCTCTGGAATGAAATGATCTGAATTAATTTCTGCTCCATAAACTTTTTTGTTTGTATATTTTTGCCAAATTTTAATTGGGTTAAATTGCTTTCCAACTACTCCTTTTTTTCCCCACAAAACATGAATAGGAATATTTAATTTTTTATTTCTATCTTTTTTATCATGATCTAAGTCTATAGTTGCAGCCGCCCTATAATCTTCACAAGATGCATGAATTCTTTTCTTTTGTTTAAAGGCTCTTAAATATTCGTCTTCAATTTTTCCAATCGCACGTTTTGATGACCTATTAAAACGACTTTTTAACCATCTTTTAGGATCTGCCATTATCATTTTCTCTGGTAAAGGTGCTGGCTGTATTAAATAAAACCAGTGAAAATATCCTTTTGCTAATTTCATATCTGTATGCTCGTACATATCTAGAGTTGGACAAATATCCAATACGCTTAAAGCCATAATTTTATTTCTATAATCTCTTGCCATTCTGTGTGCAACTCTCCCACCTCTATCGTGTCCTGCAACAAAAAATTTTTTAAAATTTAATTTACTCATCAATTGAACCATATCTTTAGCCATTTCTCTTTTAGAATAATTTTTATGATTAATTCCACCAGG
>CACGAU010000023.1 GCA_902571135.1 uncultured Pelagibacteraceae bacterium
TGATTCATATAAATTATTTATAGAAAAACTTAAAAATGGAACTATGGAGATTCGATGTAACCCTAAAAAAAATGACCATTCGAAGTTTTTTATTTTTAAACATAAAAAAGAACGCTCTCAAGGTGGTTTAAGTTTGGGAAGCGTGTTGGCAGGATCGAGTAATTTTACAAAATCAGGTTTTTTAACAAATCTTGAGAATAATTATTTTTTTACAGACAAAAGTTATTTCGATGTACATACAGATAACTTTAATAAAAGATGGGAAAATTCTGTAGAAATTATCAATGATGATAACTTCGTAGAATTTGAAAAAAAAGTTATTAAAAAAACATGGATTAATAAACTTCCACCACCGCATAAACTTTTTATTAAAATGTTGGATGAGTATTTTAAAGAAAAAAAGAATGATGGTGTTTTAATGCCTAAGGAATTTAGCCAAGGAAAATTATACAATATCAAATATCAGGAAGATGCAATTTTAAAAGGGCTTGAAATTATAAAAAAACACCAGGGTGTAATTATTGCGGACGTAGTTGGTCTTGGAAAAAGTATAATAGGTTCGGCTATTGCAAAGAATCTCGCATTAACAACGATTGTCATTTGTCCTCCACATTTGCAAAATGCTTGGGAAGATTACATGAATTTAGCACAAATCCCATCTAATGTTGTTTCAAGAGGAAAAATTGCTGAAGCTTTTAAATATCTTAAAAAAGGGAGAAAACATTTAATAATTATTGACGAAGCGCATGTATTTAGAAACGATTTAACAACAGATTACACTGAACTTCATAAACTTTGTAAAAGCAACAAAGTAATTCTGCTTTCTGCTACACCATTCAATAATAAGCCACAAGACACCTTCAACATGATTAAATTATTTCAGATACCTACTAAAACATCAATTCAGAGTATCGAAAATTTATCAGAAGAATTCAAAAACTTAATTAAAGAATACAATCAGCTCAAAAAATTAAATCCAAATCAAAAAAAAGACACTGGTAAAATAAAGGATACAAAAGAAAAAATTGCCAATAAAATAAGAACAATTTTATCTCCTCTTGTTATTAGAAGGTCAAGAATAGATCTTGAAAGTATAGAGAGATATAGTCGTGACCTAGAAAAACAAGGTATTAGTTTTCCAGTCAGAAAAGATCCAATTTTAATAAATTATGATTTAAACGAACTTGCTAAATTCTATGAGGAAACAATTGATAAAATAACTTCAGATAAAACAAAAAAAAATAAATTTATTGGAGCCAGATATAAATCAACATCTTATGTTAAAGCAGAGTATTTAAATGAAATTGCAGAACGAGGAGGATATGAAGATAAAGCATTACTAAAAAAATCTCTAGAAAATATATCTGACTTTATGAAAAGATTATTAGTCAGAAGATTCGAGAGTTGTATTTATTCTTTTAGAACAACTTTAGACAATATTATCAAATCAAATATTAAAATTTTAGAGTATTTTGAAAATGAAGGTGTTGTCCCAATTTTTAAAGGTGGCGATTTACCAGATATAGAAGATATTATTGAAGACGGAGATGATAACTTAAAACTTGAAAAATTTGACGACTTTCCAGAAGTAAAAAAATTAAAAAAAAAGGGGATGTGGTTAATTTATAAAAAAGAATTAAACGATAAATTTTATCATGATATAAAAAAAGATATTAAATTGTTGTCTGATCTAAAAACTAAATGGGATCAGATACTTACAAAAAATTTCGTTGACCCAAAATTTAGTAAATTTTTAGAGTTTGTTAAAGAGAAATTAAAAAAAGATAAAAAAAGAAAATTATTAATTTTCTCAGAATTTGCTGATACTGCAGATTATTTACATAGGTGTTTATTAGATAATGGTATTAGAGCCTTTAAATATACGTCTGCTGATGCCTCAAAAAAAGAAAATAGACAAATAATAATTGATAATTTTGATGCATCATCTGAAAATCAAAAAAATGACTTTGATATATTAGTTGCCACAGACACTATTGCAGAGGGATTTAATTTAAATCGAGCAGGTGCAGTATTTAATTATGATATACCCTATAACCCAACAAAAGTAATTCAAAGAGTAGGACGTATTAACAGAATTAACAAAAAGTTATTTGATGAAATTTATATATATAATTTCTTTCCAACAGAGACAGGAGAAAAAATATCTGGAACAAAAAAAATTTCCCAACTTAAAATTTCGATGTTTCAAGCACTCTTTGGTGACGATACCAGAGTACTTACAAAAGATGAGGAATTAGAAAGTTATTTTGCTGAAGAATTCAGAAAAAAAGATAATGAAGATAAAAACCCAGAAACTTATTATGAAAACTTAATATATAATTTAAGAGATTATGAGCCAGACTTAATTAAAGAGGTTAGAGAGTTAGAAAATAGACAAAGAATTTTAAGAAAAACAAAAACTGATTTGGATAATAGCGTTATTGTATATGCAAAAAAAGGTGATGAATCTATTTTTAGAGTAGTTGATAAATCTTTAGAGTTTAAAACTAAAAATATAGTTGATTATTTTAAGATATTTGAAGCAAAGGAAAATGAAAAAGCACACCCAGCTTCTGAAAATTTTGATTCAAAATATAAAATAATTTTAAAAAATTTATTTCCAAAAACATATCATACAGCTTTAGATCGTGGAAAAAAAATGGCCTTAGATAGACTAAAGATATCATTAG
>CACGAU010000024.1 GCA_902571135.1 uncultured Pelagibacteraceae bacterium
TGGACTAAAAAAAGATTTTTGTCTAATCTTAAATTACCACTTAAGTTAAAAAAAAAACTATTAGTAATTCATCAGTCTACAAATAAAACTAAAGTAAATTTAACCAAAAAGAAGAAAATTATTAGCTTCATTGGTAAGCTAAACACGTCTAAGGGCTATGATTTATTTGGTGAAGCATTAAAAAAAATATTAATTAAATTTCCAGATTGGAAAGCAATAGTGATTGGTGACGAAAAGAGAGAAAACTTAAATATTCAACTTAAAAATTATATCCTTTTAGGATTTAAAAAACACGAATATGTAATGAATTTTTTAAAGAAAGTTAATATTTGTGTTGTCCCATCTCGTTGGGAAGAGCCTTTTGGTCGTGTTGCATTAGAGGCAAGCAGTAGAGGTTGTGCTTTAATAATTAGTAATAAAGGTGGACTTACAGAAGCAATAACGGATGCTATAATTATTAAAAAACTTACTCCTAAAAGTTTATATAATGCTATCAAAAAAATAATAGAAAACCCTAGATTAATGAAAAAATTACAAAGAGATTCTTTAAAAAACTTTTCATTATCTAATAAAGATGCGGCTTTCAAAATTGACAATTATAGATCTCAAATACTCAAATTTTAATCTTATTTAATGCATTATTTTTGAATAGATTTGCTTCTTTAATATATCTTCTTACCATTTGAGTTGTTTTGTGACCCGTCATAGCCATTATGCTTCTTTCATCTGCTCCAGACTCAGCTGCAACTGTTGCAAAACCTGATCTTAAGCTATGTCCTGCAAAATTTTTATTTTCTATTCCCGCTAAATTTAAATACTCTTTAATTAACAAAACTACAGATTGGTCAGTTAATCTATTTTCTGTTAAAGTTGACCCTTTTGTAAATCTCCTAAATATAGGTCCAGATTTGATTTTGGAAATTTCTAGCCATTTTTTAAGATTAACTATTGGACAATATTTTTCATTAGAAAAGTAGGGCAGTCCTTTTATCATTCCTTCACCAAATTGATCTGTTTTTGATTTTCTGATGGTAATTTTAAGACCTTCAGGAACAAATTCTAAATCCTCATAATCAATTGAAATAAGCTCAGTCCTTCTGAAACCACCTCCAAAGCCTATTAAGATCATTGTCTTATCTCTTAACTTCTTAATTTCCTCAATTTTTTGCTCATTTATTGAATTAATTATTAATTTTAAATGATTGATTAATAAAGGTTTTTTCCCTTTTTGAATACTTCCTTTGACTCGTCTTATTCCCATTAAATTTTCAATTATGATTGGGTGTTTTGTATCTAAATAATGACCTTTTAACTTATGAACTATGCTAATTGAAACGAGTCTTCTTCGTAATGTGCTTATTTTTGAATTTTTAGAGAGATGGGTAAGATATAATGAAACAATTTTTGGCTCAGTTGGCAAAGAGTTTAAACCATGTTTTGAGCAAAATGCTCCAAAATCCTTAAAATCTGATTTATATGCCCTTAAAGTATTATTTGCTTTAGAATTTTTAAGATTATTTAAAGTAGCTTCATGAAGCAATTTTATGTCTGTTATTAGTTCATTCATATTATTACTATTGATAACAATTAATTATCGTTAGTAATATATCAAGTATTTTATAATGTCAAATAAAATAATATATTAATTTAAAGGACAATTAATGACATTGTGCGGATATTAAGTATGTAATATTAATTTAAGATGGGTATAGACGGAGTAATTGAACCGATATATTTCTTAATAACATCTTTTGGTTTTGCAATATTAAGCTATATTAATTATAGAAAATCTGGAAAAACTCTGGAAACTATTTATTTGTCAATTTTAACTGTTTTCTTTATAGTCTGCTTCATTATTTTAAATTTTTATTGATGAAAGGAACTAAATTTCAATTAAAAGTCTGGAATTACCTTAAAACTATACCAAAAGGCACTGTTAAAACCTATAAACAGGTAGCAGTAGCTATAAAAAGCCCTAAATCTGCACGTGCTGTAGCTAATGCATGTGGAAAAAACCCTTATGCCCCCAAAATACCCTGTCATAGAGTAATTCGGTCCGATGGAGGTCTTGGTGGATACTCAGGGAGAGGTGGGATTAAGACAAAACTGCGTTTATTGAGATCTGAAAAAGTTGATATTTAGTGGCTTTTTTGGCCTGTTTTATGGTCAAAAACAATAGTAAAATCAACGTTTTTTTAATATTTAAGCTTATTTTAAGTTGAATAGTGATATTCACCCTTCAGTTGCACTATATAT
>CACGAU010000025.1 GCA_902571135.1 uncultured Pelagibacteraceae bacterium
AAAACGAGCAAGATGATTATGGAATGATGAGAGAGGTATTAAATAGAAGGTTCAAAAGAGCAGTTCAAGAAAAAGATAATTACCTTGCTTTTCCTGATTTGGTTCTAGTAGATGGAGGAAAAGGTCAATATTCAGTCGCTAGAGAGAGCCTTAATGAATTAGGGCTTCACGACATTCCAATTATTGCAATAGCAAAAGGTAAATTTAGAAATAGTGGAAATGAAACTTTTTTTCACGATGGCAAAGAATATAAATTCACTAGAAATGACCCTACCCTATTTTTTCTTCAAAGAATAAGAGATGAATCACATAGATTTGCCATAAGCGCTCACAGAGCAAAGAGAAAAAAAGGTATAAGCAAATCTCTGTTAGATCAAATAGAGGGGATTGGGGCCATAAGAAAAAGAGCTTTATTGAACCATTTTGGATCTGCAAGATCGGTTGAGTCTGCTAGCTTAGATGAAATAAAATCTGTAGAAGGTGTTGAAGAAAAAGTAGCAAAAAAGATATATAACTTTTTTCACGAATAATTATGCTAAAAAAAATTCCAAACATATTAACTATAGGGCGAATAATAATTGTTCCTTTTTTTGTTTTAGCTTTTTATCTTCCAGGATTTTATGGTGATCTTACTGCTTTAATATTATTTATTATTGCATCATTTACCGACTTCTTGGATGGTATGTTGGCTAGAATGTTTGGAGTAGAGTCAAAACTGGGTGAATTATTAGATCCTATAGCAGATAAAATTATTGTTGCTACAGCATTAATACTTCTGGTTATGGATGGAACAATCAGAAATTATGAGGTAATTGCAGCAATAATAATTCTTACAAGAGAAATTTTAATTTCAGGTTTAAGAGAATTTTTAGCAAAGGGAAAAATAAAACTTCCTGTTTCAAACCTTGCTAAACTTAAAACAGTATTACAAATGGTATCAATTGCTCTTTTATTGTCTGGAGATACTGGAAATAAAATAATTAATTTCCAAGATTATAACGCTCAAACTATAGGTATAATTCTTTTGTGGTTATCTGCTGCCTTAACACTTTTTACTGCATATGATTATATGCGAAAAGGTATTGATCACGCTATGTCTGAGGATAATAAAGACTAGGCTGCTTTTTTCTTCCTAACTAATGCCTGATAACTTTCATTCAAATCAATAATAGTATCACAAACTTTAAATTGATTTTCAGCAATACAAGATACTGGTGTTACTTCTGCTGCTGTTCCTGTTAAAAAGCATCCAACAAAATTAGGTAATTCAGTTGGACTAATTTTTCTTTCATGTACTTTTATATTTTTTGATTTTGCAATTCCAATTACAGTTCTTCTTGTAATACCATCTAAAAAAGAATCAGGTATTGGAGTGTGAATTTCTCCATTTTTATCTTTGAAAAAAATATTTGCTCCAGTTGCTTCAGCAATATTCCCTTCATGATCAAGCATTAAAGAATCTGTGTAACCTTGCTTTTCTGCTTCATGTTTTGATAAAGTACAAATCATGTAAAGACCTGAGGCCTTTGTATCCCATGGTATTGTATTAGGAGCTGGTCTTCTCCAATTTGAAATATTTAATCTAATTCCTTCTACTTTAAGTTTGGGATCAAAATATGATCCCCATTCCCATGTTGCAATCGCAACATGTATTTTTGTTTGTTGCGCAGAAATAGCCATCATCTCACTACCCCTCCAAGCAACAGGTCTTACATAACCATTTTCTACTTTTTGAGTAGCTATAATTTTGTTTGATGCTTTATTGATTTCTTCTTCTGTATATGGAATTTCAAAACCCATTCTTCTTGCGGAATGAAAAAATCTTGCCGTGTGTTCTTCTAATTTGAAAATTGAACCATCATAAACTCTCTCACCTTCAAATACACAACTAGCATAGTGCATACCATGGCTTAAAACATGCAGTTTAACATCAGCCCAATCAACTAATTCGTTGTTGTACCATATTTTTCCAGATCGCTTATCGTAAGGTATCATGTGTGAAATTTTTTTAATTTATAAATGAAAAATATCTTTGTATCTTTAATATGTCAATATAACTTACCTATTATGAAAGAACTTTTATATTTAAAAGATGACCAGCTTAAAGATCTAATTGAAAAACTATTTGTAAGCTACAGAGAAACCTTTTCTGACTCTAAAAAAATATTAGATAGATATTCAATTGGTTTAGCACACCATAAAGTAATTCATCTGCTGTCAATGTATGAAGGGATCTCAATTTCTGAGCTGC